>NZ_JBFRSC010000040.1:0-7837 GCF_041473335.1 Vibrio sp. 10N.222.55.C7 | reverse complement strand
GGATTCGAACCATCGAAGGCAGTGCCGGCAGATTTACAGTCTGCTCCCTTTGGCCACTCGGGAACCCCTCCAGGGTGTGTCTTACTCTTCACAAAGTAAGCCTAAATTGATGTTTTCCCATAAGCCCATCAATCAGGTTGTTCTCTTAACTCTCGAAAGAGGTAAGAAGAATATGGTGGAGGGAGACGGATTCGAACCATCGAAGGCAGTGCCGGCAGATTTACAGTCTGCTCCCTTTGGCCACTCGGGAACCCCTCCAGGGTGTTTTTCCTAACTCATAATGGATAGGCTAAAGAGATGTTTTTCCCAACGCATCTCTCAAGTGCGGAGCGCATCATAGCAAACACGTTAAACCTGTAAAGAGTTTTTCTTATGGTTTTGTGTTGAATGCTGCCTTTTTGGGCAAAGATGGCGAAAAGTACGCATATTGCTCGGGAAGTGAACATCTGTACTAAGGTTTACGTAGTGATAGGTAACACCTTGAGGTAACTCGCTTTCTACATTGTGTTTGGTTTGTGCAATTCGCCAAGAAACGTAAATGGAATTTAATCTAGATTTACACTTCTTGACGTTACAGCATTCATCAGTTGATAGAATACGGTTAATTTCATTTATAGATATTAAATCTCACTTGCAGACCATTATTATGAAGCGTAAATCTGTTTTAACCCTGCTTAGCTTGTCTATTCTTATGGCGTCTCCAGCCGTACTCGCTAAACGTATGGGCCCAAGCACTGTCACTGTTGTTACTGAGCAGGTTGATATTCACCAAGTTAGCCAATCTCTTTCGTTGGTCGGTAAGCTAGAAGCCGAGCAATCGGTAATGATCACTTCTGAAGTGGCTGGCAGAGTGGACTCTATCAACATTAAAGCCAATCAAGATGTCACTAAAGGACAGATGTTGGTTCAACTCGACGATGACAAAGCAAAAGCGGCAGTTGCAGAAGCGCAAGCTTATCTAAAAGACGAGCAACGTAAGCTAGCGGAATTTCAACGCCTAGTGAAACGTAACGCGATCACGCAAACTGAAATTGACGCTCAGAAAACGAACGTAGAGATTGCCAACGCTCGTTTAGCTGCTGCAAATGCCAATCTGAAAGATCTTCACATCAGCGCGCCATTCTCGGGCACTGTTGGTTTTATCGACTTTAGTCGCGGAAAAATGGTGACAGCAGGTACTGAGCTTGTGACTTTAGATGATTTGTCTGTGATGCAGTTAGATCTTCAAATTCCTGAGCGTTACCTTTCTAAGCTGTCTAAAGGCATGACAGTGACGGCTCGCACCAGTGCGTGGGGCGAGACTCAGTTCACTGGCACAGTGGTAGGCATTGATTCTCGTATTAACGCTGAAACCTTGAACCTTCGAGTTCGAATCCACTTCGACAACAATAATGATTATCTAAAGCCAGGTATGTTAGTGGCGGCGGATATGGACTTCCCACCAGTGGAAGCGCCAATCATTCCAGTTCAAGCGCTTGAGTATTCAGGTACGAAGCGTTTCGTTTATGTTATCGACGAAGATAATAAAGCAACTCGTACAGAAGTTTTCCTTGGGGCACGTATCGATAACGAAGTCGTGATCGACAAAGGCATCGAAATTGGCCAGAAGATCGTGGTGCAAGGTATCGTGAACATGCGTGACGGCGTCTTGGTTCAAGAGCTTGCCGTTAATCGCCCAGCTGATGCAGCAAGTGATAAAAAAGCACAAGAAGGCGCTAACTAATGTTGTTATCTGATGTTTCTGTAAAGAGACCAGTAGCGGCCGTCGTATTGAGCCTACTATTGGTTGTGTTTGGTATTGTCTCTTTCAATAAGCTCGCGGTTCGTGAGATGCCAGATATTGAAAGCCCGGTAGTATCGATCAGTACTCGTTATGAGGGTGCGTCTGCCACCATCATTGAAAGCCAAATAACCTCCAACCTTGAAGACCAGTTATCCGGCATCAGTGGTATCGATGAGATCGAATCCACAACGCGTAACGGTATGTCGCGTATCACGATTACTTTTGAGCTTGGTTACGACCTCAATACCGGTGTGAGTGATGTTCGTGATGCTGTAGCTCGTGCGCAGCGTTCATTGCCCGATGAAGCCGACGACCCAATTGTTTATAAGAACAATGGTAGTGGTGAAGCTTCGGTCTACATCAACTTAAGTTCGACAGAGATGGACCGAACGCAGTTAACCGACTACACCGAACGTGTGTTGATTGACCGCTTTAGTTTGATTTCTGGCGTGAGCTCGGTGGATATCTCAGGTGGCTTGTACAAAGTAATGTACGTCAAGCTGAAACCTGCGCAGATGGCGGGTCGTGGTGTTACTACCTCCGACATCACATCTGCGTTGAACAGTGAGAACATTGAAAGCCCGGGTGGTGAAGTACGTAACGATGCGATTGTGATGTCGGTTCGTACTGCTCGTTCTTACACTGAAGCTGAAGATTTCGAATACCTAGTCGTTAAACGTGCCTCTGATAACACACCTATCTACTTGAAAGACGTAGCGGATGTTTACATTGGCGCAGAAAACGAGAACTCGACCTTTAAGAGTGACGGCGTTGTTAACGTAAGTATGGGTATCGTGCCTCAGTCAGATGCGAACCCACTTGAGGTGGCTGACTTAGTCCATAAAGAAGTCGAAGCAATTCAAAAGTTCTTGCCAGACGGTACTCGTTTAGCTGTCGATTATGACTCAACAGTCTTTATTGACCGTTCAATCTCAGAGGTATACAGCACACTCTTTATCACGGGTGGCTTGGTTATCCTTGTGCTTTACATCTTTATTGGTCAAGCACGTGCAACACTTATTCCAGCGGTAACCGTACCTGTATCTCTGATCTCGTCGTTTATTGCCGCGTACTACTTCGGTTTCTCCATCAACCTGATTACCCTGATGGCACTTATCCTGTCGATTGGTTTGGTGGTCGATGATGCGATCGTGGTGGTTGAGAACATTTTCCACCATATTGAACGTGGTGAGTCACCGCTGCTTGCGGCCTATAAAGGTACTCGTGAAGTAGGCTTCGCGGTAATCGCAACAACGCTTGTATTGGTAATGGTATTCCTACCAATCTCGTTCATGGACGGCATGGTTGGCCTATTGTTTACCGAGTTTTCTGTATTGCTTGCGATGTCGGTGATCTTCTCGTCGCTAGTCGCATTAACGCTAACGCCAGTGCTAGGCAGTAAGATCCTTAAAGCGAACGTTAAACCAAACCGTTTCAATTTGTTTGTCGAGCGCGTATTTGGCAAGCTTGAGTCTGGATACCGCGCGGTATTGCGCCGTGCTCTTAACTGGCGTTGGGCTGCTCCTATCATCATTATCGCATGTTTGGGTGGTAGCTATGGTTTGATGCAACAAGTGCCAGCCCAGCTTACTCCACAAGAAGACCGTGGTGTTATCTTTGCGTTTGTTCGTGGCGCAGATGCAACCAGTTACAACCGCATGTCTGCCAACATGGACATTGTTGAAGAACGCTTAATGCCATTGCTTGGTCAGGGCTTCTTGAAGTCATTCAGTATTCAATCACCAGCGTTTGGTGGTAATGCGGGTGACCAAACGGGCTTCGTAATCATGATCCTAGAAGACTGGGATGAGCGTGACGTTACCGCACAAGAAGCGTTGAACGAAGTTCGTAAATCGTTGAACGGCATTCCAGATGTGCGTGTATTCCCGTTCATGCCGGGCTTCAAAGGTGGTTCAAGTGAGCCTGTTCAATTCGTACTTGGCGGTTCTGATTACTCTGAACTTCAGAAGTGGGCAGAGCTCTTAAAGCAAGCGGCTGAAGATTCTCCAATGATGGAAGGCGCGGACATCGATTACTCTGAGAAAACACCAGAGCTATTGGTAACCGTAGATAAGCAGCGTGCAGCAGAGCTAGGTGTTAGCGTTTCAGACATTTCAGATACGTTAGAAATCATGCTTGGCGGCCGCAGTGAAACGACCTTCGTTGACCGTGGTGAAGAGTACGACGTGTATCTGCGTGGTGATGAAAACAGCTTCAACAACGCGAACGATCTAAGCCAAATCTACATGCGAACTCAGTCTGGTGAGCTGGTTACACTTGATACGCTGACGCACATTGAAGAAGTGGCTTCATCGATTCGTTTGTCGCACTACAACAAGCAGAAATCGGTGACCATTAAAGCGAACCTAATGGAAGGTTACACGCTGGGTGACGCGCTCGATTTCCTTGATGAACAAGCGATTGAACAGCTACCGGGTGATATTTCAGTGAGCTACTCTGGCGAGTCAAAAGACTTTAAAGAGAACCAATCAAGTATCCTAGTGGTGTTTGCGCTAGCGATGCTGGTCGCATACTTGGTACTGGCCGCGCAGTTTGAAAGCTTCATTAACCCGCTGGTGGTGATGTTCACCGTACCTATGGGTATCTTCGGTGGCTTCTTAGGCTTGGTGCTGATGAGTCAAGGGCTCAACGTCTACAGCCAGATTGGTATGATCATGTTGATCGGTATGGTAACCAAAAACGGTATCTTGATCGTAGAGTTTGCTAACCAACTTCGTGACCGTGGTATTGAGTTTGAAAAGGCGATCATTGATGCTTCTGCTCGACGCTTACGTCCAATCATGATGACGGCATTCACGACGCTGGCTGGTGCAATTCCATTGATTACTTCAACGGGCGCAGGCTATGAAAGCCGAGTGGCTGTGGGTACGGTTATCTTCTTCGGTATGGGCTTCGCGACATTGGTAACTCTGTTCGTTATCCCTGCGATGTACCGACTGATTTCAGGATCAACACGCTCTCCGGGTCACGTGGAAGCGGAACTTAATAAAGAGCTTAGCCATGACAACGTGGGAAGAACCTCTCACGGTTAATGAACACGCACGATTAATGAACACGGAATAGTGTAACAATATTGAAAAGCCTGCGTTTGCTCCTAGCGAATTGCAGGCTTTTTTTGTATAACAAACAGAGCTCAACGAATTAATACAATAAATCGAATAAAGGAAAGTAAAGTGGCTGAATTTAAATACAAAGATCTTTCTCAAGAAGAACAAAATAAGCTGGATGCAGCAACCTTTCGTCGCCTGCTAGCACACCTAGATAACAATAAAGATGTGCAGAACATCGATCTGATGATCTTGGCTGGCTTCTGCCGAAACTGTTTCAGTAAATGGTACAAAGCGGAAGCAGAGCAACAAGGCTTAGACTTGGATATCGATGACGCTCGTGAGCGTGTATACGGCATGACTTACGATGAGTGGAAACAAAACCATCAACCAAAAGCGACGCCTGAACAACTCGCGGCATTTGAAGCGAAGCAGAAGCCAGAGTAATTTGTTCTCGTTAGTGGCTGACTAATAGAATGAATAAACAAAAAGAGCCCATCAAGGGCTCTTTTCTATTTCGAACTATCGGTTTTGAACTTAAGCCAACTCACCCGTTTGCGAGAAAGCTTCTAACTTCGCTGCATAAGGTTGTAGGTCACCGATATTCAGATTTACCCACTCGTCATTGAAGTAAGTATCTAGGTAACGCTCACCGCTGTCACATAGCAAAGTCACGATAGAACCTTTTTCTCCACGTGCTTTCATTTCACTGGCTAATTGAAGCACACCGTACATGTTAGTCCCGGTTGATGCGCCGACCTTGCGACCAAGAATGTCAGATAACCAATGTGTCGTTGCGATACTTGCTGCGTCTGGGATTTTACGCATTTCGTCAACCACACCAGGAATGAAGCTTGGTTCTGCTCGTGGGCGACCAATGCCTTCAATCTTGCTGAATGTACTGCCTTTCACGTTCGCATTGCCTGTTTGGAAGTATTCGTGGAATACAGAGTTCTCAGGGTCCACAACACAAAGCTTAGTTTCATGTTGTTGGTAGCGAATGAAACGGCCAATCGTCGCTGAAGTACCGCCAGTACCTGGGCTCATTACTACCCAAGCCGGAACTGGGTGATCTTCCATCTGCATTTGATTGAAAATCGAGTTCGCGATGTTGTTGTTACCACGCCAGTCGGTTGCGCGCTCAGCGTAAGTAAATTGATCCATGTAGTGACCATTCAATTCTTCTGCTAAACGGCGAGACTCATCGTAAATTTCATCTGAGCGGTCCACAAGATGCGCTTGGCCGCCGTAGAATTCAATTTGCTCGATCTTTTTCTTCGCTGTGCATTTGGGCATTACCGCGATAAATGGAAGGCCAAGTAGGCGAGCGAAGTAAGCTTCAGACACCGCAGTACTGCCCGATGAAGATTCAATGATCGTGGTTTCTGGGCCAACCCAACCGTTACAGATAGCGTATAAGAAGAGAGAACGCGCTAAACGGTGCTTTAAAGAGCCTGTAGGGTGTGTGCTTTCATCTTTAAGGTAAACATCAATGCCTTCGATACTTGGTAGATCGAGCTTGATAAGGTGCGTATCCGCTGAGCGTTGGTAGTCCGCTTCAATTTTACGAATCGCGTTGTTAATCCATTGATGGTCAGTGCACATAAACGTTCTCCTGATCGAGTGTAGGAATTCTTTGTAATTGGTATGGTTCTAATTTATCTATAATCGGAGAGAAAAACTTTGCCATATTTGCTTTGTTTTGCTTAAATTGTAGAAAATTATTCTCTTTAAATGCGATTTGGTGAAAGTGTGATAGATGCCGTAGATAAAAAAATATTAGGGTTACTGCAAGAAGACAGCACCCTGTCATTGAACGATATTTCTGAAGCGGTCAATCTCACTACAACGCCTTGTTGGAAAAGGCTTAAGCGCCTCGAAGAGAACGGCATTATTGAGAAAAGAGTTGCACTGCTGAACCCGGAAAAACTGGATCTTTCCTTTACTGCGTTCGTATTGGTGAAAACCAGTGATCATTCTCATGAGTGGTATGGTCGTTTTGTGAATACTGTGTCGGAATTTCCAGAAGTGATGGAGTTCTATCGCATGGCTGGCGAATATGATTATATGATGAAGGTTCAGGTTAAAGACATGAAGTGCTTTGATGATTTCTATAAGCGCTTGGTGAATAGCATTGATGGTATCTCTAATGTGACCTCGACGTTTGCGATGGAACCATTGAAGTACACGACAGCATTGCCGCTTTAAGCTGCGCCTAGTAATAGATTAACTATCGCTTTAGTTTAACTATCTTCTCAGTTTAGATCTCGTCTCTGCGATAAAGAAAAGGATTATTCATGTTTGCAAAAGTATCTACCGCTATCCAGCTGGTACTGGCGGTCGCCATTTTTTACTTGGGTTACACCATCTACTCATTGACTAATAAAGTCGGTGAAATCGTTGATACTTACCCGCAAGTTATCGAAGACATATCGGGCCTCACCAAAGGGCTCAAAGTAGAAGAGCTATTAGCGCTTGCAGAACATGTCAGCGATCTTGCTCCTCAGGTGTTAAACACTGTCGAAGAAGTTAGAAAGACGATCGATGATGTGAATCAAACCGTAGCCTCGGTCGACAACAAAATCCCTGCGATATTAGATGAAGTGAAAAATGTCCGAACGGAAGTCGAGCTGGTCAGAACCGATGTCATCCCACCAGCATTGACTGAGCTGAAACGATACCGTGTGGATGTTATGCCACCGATGCTCGCTGAAAGTAAATCGTACCGCGAGCAAACTATCCCCGCCGTTGTTACTGAATCTGAAATGCTAAGAGCGGAAGTGCCGAATATTTTGGTGCAAGCTAATTTGTTGGCAGATAAGAGTCAAGCTTTGGCTCAGGACGCTGCAGAAGGCGCTGTGAAAGGTGTGGTGCTATCACCATTTAACCTTCTGCGAGATGCCGGAGATGGCATCAAAACACGAGTACAGAGCGAGTTTGAGCCTACGCTAGAAGCAGAATAGATTTTATACCAATCCGGAAAATT
>NZ_JBFRSC010000039.1:0-38025 GCF_041473335.1 Vibrio sp. 10N.222.55.C7 | reverse complement strand
AATTCAGCGTACCACTACAGTGGGACAATTCACCCTAAAACAAGCCAGACAACACGTGCAAGCTTTACAGTCTTCTTTTTTAGAAAAAGAGACGAAACCGATACGGTTAATTCGCTTTGATGCTTTGGTGAAAGAAGAATGGACGGATAAGGTCTGCAAGGGATGGAAACTGAGTACACAAGGGACAGCGTCGAGCGCCTTAAGAAGGCATTTGTTGCCCGAGTTTGGACGTTTTCCTGTCAGCCGTATTGATTCGTTTCATGTGCATCGTTGGTTTGATGAACTCAGCCAGAATTACGCAGGGGCTGCCAACCGTAATCTTGATGTGCTTCGTTCTATCTTCAAATATGCGGTGAAGCAAGGTTATTGCATGGAAAACCCTTGTGAGGGTCTCAAGCAAAGTCGCAAAAAAAAAGCTCAATCGTTTTTTGAGTTTGGATGAGTTAGCGCGATTGGATAAGGCATTAACTGTGGTCAGCCAGCAAGGTAATCTGGAAGCGTGCTGTTGTCAGGTGCTAAAACTGGTGCTGTTAACGGGGTGTCGAATTTCAGAGGTAACAGGCCTACAATGGTCTTTTGTTAAAGGCAGGGAGTGGCACTTGCCGGACAGCAAAACGGGTGCGAAGGTGGTGTATGTGGGCAAGGAAGCGCAGAAACTCCTTTCAGACATACCAAAGCAAGCATGGACACAGCGTAGCGAATCACACGATGATGTGTTTATGCCTTTGCGTCGTTTTGTGAGTCGGTCGACTAAGGTTAGTATGGTCTGGCAACAGGTGCGAGCCTTAGCCCATATCGAGGATGTTCGCATTCACGATTTGCGTCATACCTTTGCCAGTTATGCGGTGTTAGAGGGGTTCCCTATTCCGATGGTGTCGAAACTGTTGGGTCACACGCGTATTTCATCCACGCTTCGTTATGCTCACGTGGATGATGTGCAAGTATCGCAATCTGCTGAGGCGATAGGGGAAGTTATTAGTGGAATATTATCAGGCCAGCTTGTGAATAACCCTAAAACTCGAAAAGTGAGAGCCTCCAAACCTAAGCCGACGAAATCTCCCCCTAAACGCAGAGGAAGACCTATCAAAGTAATACCGGAACTGACCGAGAAGGAGGTTGAACGGTTTAGATATGAAGTGGATTTTTGGGAATGGTGATTAAAATATCTGTCGGAATAACATAAGTACATCAAATTTTAAGATTAGGTTTTTTGGTGAAGTTTGTGTTTTGGGGAGTCACACTTGGAGTTCTGTGAATAAGTGTACGCGAGAACTAACGCTTTTCTCTAAATATTAATTATTAATTATTAATTATTAATTTTAGGCCATTCGATAAAGACTGATAGGTTCGACGCTCTTTGTTTAACATCATAGGGTAGGCAGCTAATCAATGGACAAGAGTAAAGGATTGACGAGAGAGCAAATAAGGTCTTTTCGCCGAGATGGTTATTTAGGACCATTACCGAGGTTCGCAAATGTCGAATTAATTCAAGATGTTTTAACGGAAGTTAGGGAGATAGCTCAAAGCCCAGAGCCGCATCCCCTGTATGGTCGTTATTCTGTCAGGGATTGGCATTTAGTATCGACGAAAATTAAAGAGTTGCTCACAGATTCAGCTTTGATCCCAAAGCTACAGTCTCTGATTGGAGACGATTTAGCTCTTTGGCGCTCAAAAATTTTTCACAAGAAATCTGGAGAAAACGGTACAGGTTGGCACCAAGAGTGGGGAGATTTCGATGGTGAAGAAATTGGCAATAATAAGCCTAGTTTAAGGCCTAAACATGAAAGGCGGGATCGTTGGTGGAATTTAACTGTTTGGGTCGCCCTTACTGATGTTGAGCTTGATTGCGCTCCGTTGCGTTTCATTCGTGGTTCACATAAAAAACAATATCCTAAAACCATGGTTCCAATGACAGAATCTGAGTTTTGGCATGATCCATTTATTGACTGTAAAACAATCGAAGATGTTGTCGAAAGGGCGAACAATTACACACTAGTATTGGACGTTGATACCAGTGGGCTTTTTGAAAATTATCAAATTAGTGGGAAATCATTCGAGGATGTTAAAGCCTATGTTCGAGCTGAACTTGCAAAATTACCTGCAAAAAGAACATTGGGTGTAGACGAGAGCCAAGAAGATATAGTGACGATCCCTATGAAAAAAGGGGAATTTGTTATTTTCACGGAAAGAACCATGCATGGTTCTCTTCCTAATACATCTTATAATGACCGGTTTGGCATTAATTTTAGAGTAACGGCAACGGATACGGAAATTTATCCATTTCGACACTTGGGCGACTTTATTGATGGCTCAAACATAGATATCACAAGACATTCGAGCTTACTGCTCTGTGGTAAGGATCTGTCTAACACACGTAACAGTTATACGTGAGAAGGGAGGTTAGAAAGTGATTATCAGCAAACAAATGCATGACATGAATATTCTGAATGATGCTTCTGCCTTACTTGGGTGTTCGACTTCTAAAGAGCTCTATCAAAAATTAAGAGCTTTAATAGAGCGACACGAGACTGTGAGAGTGAAGACAGGAATAAACCTTTTGGCAGCAGAAGGCCCTATGAGTTTACAAGCTCGGGGACTACTAAGTTGTGACTTGGGGTCTAGAGCCTCAGGCGGTTCTATTGGGCGAAATAACCGCTTTTTTACGGGGCTTGATCAAGCTGATGAAATAGAAGCACTTTGCATAGTATTACTTAAGGAATTATTTGAATGCAATCATGCAGACCCTAGGCTTTTAGGAGGGCTTCATGCTAATACGGTTGTCTATGCAGTTCTCAAAAACCATTTCAACGTATCAGATATGTCCACCCTCAATACATTTTATGGTGGTAACTCAAGTAACCATAGTTTAGGCCCCCCGGGGATCTTGAACTATTCCATTTCAGATCTTCCTGTGGATCCGAATACCCTCGAAATTGACTTAAACGCCTTTGAATACATGGCTAAGTTTAGACACCCGAAATTAGTGAGTTTAGGGGCAGGTCTCAACCTTTTTCCCTTTCCTGTAAAAGAGATAAAAGACATTATTTCTCGTTGGGGAGGGATGTTACTTTTTGATGGCTCACATCAAGCAGGGTTGATTGCTGGTGGAGTTTATCCAAACCCTCTGTCTTTGGGAGCTGATATCTACACTGCATCGACAGGAAAGACGTTTAGTGGTCCTCAGGGAGGAGTAATTTGTTGGAATTCGGAAAAGTTTTCTTCTCCGATTAGCACGACTATATTCCCAAAGCTAACTGGTTCACATCAACTTAATCGAATTGCTGCCCTGACGGTCTCATGCTTAGAATTAAAGGAATATGGCCTTGAATATATGGCTCAAGGGATACTTAATGCTAGGCAACTTGCTAGTAATTTACAGGCGCACGGGTTGGAGGTGCTCTGTTCTGATGAAGGCTTTACTGAAACTCATCAAGTTGTTGTGAAATGGACTCGAGAAGAAGGTGCGCGTTTAGCATGCTACCGTCTAGCTGATGTTGGGGTTTTTGCTAATGCAGTCCCACTTCCTGAAGATAGAGAGTTGTTATCTGGGATACGTTTTGGTGCAACAGAAATTACTCGATTAGGGGTTACACAAAGTCAAATAGTTGTTTTAGCTGAGGTAATCGCAGGCGTTCTACAAGGTAATTACAATTTGAAGGAGGCGCGTAATGTAGTAAGTGAGTTAGCCTCAACATTTTCTGGCTTTAAATATAGCTTGGAGGGTGGACAATGATTTCAATTACAGAACTGTTTACTTACTTATTTGTTACGTTGCTATATGCGTTTATGCCCGGTCCTGCAATGCTTTACAGTATTGCTCAAGCTGTGTCAGGAGGGAAGAAAGTAGGAATTATGGCAGCTTTTGGCCTTCATATAGGAGGTTATTTTCATGTAATTTTAGCTGTATTAGGTTTGTCTTCTGTGCTTTTAGCTAATCCTTCTCTCTATTCTGCCATTCAAAAGCTAGGAGCTCTCTATCTTGTTTGGTTGGGTTTCCAACGTATCTATCTATCAAAAAAATTACGTATTACTTCTTGTGAAAGCAATCTTACCTCTCCTAAAAGAACGTTTATTGATAGTGTCATTGTAGATATTCTGAACCCTAAAGCCGCAATTTTCTATCTTGCTTTTCTCCCACAGTTTGTGAATGAAGCAGGAAGTGTTGCTGTTTGGCTCCAACTGCTTATTTTGGGAGTTGTTACGAATTTATTGTTTAGTAGTGCTGATCTGTTAAGTGTTTTGATGGCGAGTCATCTACAGAAAAAGTTTCAAGCAAGAAGTAACTGGGTTGATTTTTTCTCAAGGTGGTCTGGTAGTATTTTTATACTGTTAGGTGTTATGGCCTTGGTAAACTCCTCGTACAATTAGGGGAAGGGACACACTTCTCGGATTTTTAATTCAAGTTGATTTACGATGTAATGACTTAGGTTAGACGGTAGTGTTACTCGTTACTTAATTCGGAGTTAGCTGCCACTCATGTTGTGAGGAGGAGTGATAAATGGAATATCCACTTATAGGAGCATGTCAGTGCGGGCAAGTGACCTATGACTTGTATGAAAAACCACTAATGGTCTTTGCTTGTCACTGTACAGAGTGCCAAAAACTGTCTACCAGCCCATTTAGCATTACAGCAGTTGTCGATGCCGAGAAAATAGAGTTTTCTGGTCAACTGAAAACTTGGGAACGTTTAGCTGATAGTGGCAATCGTAATTGCGCGATGTTCTGTCCAAATTGTGGAAACAGAATTTACCATTTCAATCCAGATGCACCGCAAACGGTTAAATTAAAGTTAAAACCAACTGATATGTCGGCAGCTGATATTTTCGAACCTCAAGCACATGTTTGGGTTAGTGAAAAACTAGATTGGTACCAAATACCAACTAATGTAAAGGTTTTCCCTGAGCAGCCGGGGTAGCGGTGAGCAAGTGTTTAAGATATTAAAATACTTGTTCTAATCTATTGAGGTTTAGGGAGTTTCATTGCATTAACTTACTTTTGGCCAGAACTTTCATAGGTTGAATCTTTATCTGTGGCACTTTCTAACTCGAAAGTGCCCCATTATTGGCTAGACCTTTTACTCATTCACACCCTGTTCATGGGTTTTTACCATATTAAAACTTATCCACTCTTCTCATACTGTTAATCCCCGTGATGTTTCACGGGGGTAGATTCCACCTTTCTTTCAGCGTTAGCTACCTTAAGTTCTTTTTCAATCAGTTTGTAGGTGTTTGAGGGGTATAAAAAAAGCCTCGCGCTTGGCGAGGCTTTGGTTATCTAAATGTTCTGGATGCATCTCGATAAAAGTTTTCATGACTGCCCAACGCCATTAAGGTCAGGACTAACGTCCCGTATTCATCGTAGTTGTACCCAAGCAAGGTGAGCTGCTTGTTCATCTTAAACTTGTGCACCCTAAGAAAAGACAAATCGCCTTTCTTCATCACGCCAATAAAAGGGTTTTCTATAACCTCTTTCACTGTTTTATCTAGATCTTGTTTTTGGTTTTTGTGTAGCTTTTTTACTGTCTTGGCAAATGTCGTAGTTTGCTCAATCTTTGTTACTTTCGCTAAATTCATAAGAGGTCGTATTCCCGTGCTCTAATTCGGCTTTAGCGATGATTGCCTGCAGTACGAACTCGTAGGTTAAGTCAGGGTTATCCTCCATGATCTTGCCTATTTTCGCCCAATGCTCAATTTGCTTGGGGGTCGTTCGATTTAAAGCTGTTCCAATGGTTGCAGCTCTATCTACTAGGCTCTCATCAAGTCTAACGCTTGTAGTAGCCATATGTATTACCTTGGTCATTTGTTTGTTGATGTCAATTGTAGCGCATTGCATCATATGTGGCAACTTGCAACAAAAGCCCTGCTAGTGGGCTTTTTCACTTCTCATAAGTGACAATGAACTTAACCTCTAAGGTCGTGCTCTTCTGATGGCTCCTCCATACCGGAGATAATGCATCATTTACTAAATTAGAAAAAGCTTCTGTCCAAAGGTGTGCCATGAAACTCGAAAATGCCCCATTAGAAGTTACGACCGATTGATTACTCATTTCAGAAACCTGTGATTTGGCTTACTTTTCCTTATGCAAACCACATCTACTGTATTGATATAAGTGTAACGGACCTAGGTATATTAATGTAACGCCAGTCTCTATAGCGGCAACTTGGTCGGCTCAAGGGTGGTATGGGACTCGTTGCACTTGGCGTTAATCTCTTATATTTTAGTAACTTAAAATTTATGATCAAGGAGTAGACAATGAAGTTGAAAATAAGGGAAGCTTTACCAATATGTGCCATCATGTTGCTAACGGCATGTGGTGGTGACTCTGATAGTGCCGATGATGTAAATGCAGCAACACCAATCAATTCACCTACAGATGCTTTAAGTCAGTTAGTTTCGTCAGGAACGTACCCAGACTTAGACACTAGTGATTCGCTTACAGGTTCAGTCACCAATAACGAAGCCATTCGAGACGATATATTGGCATATATTGAAGCGGCTAACTTATCAGCAAGTCAAAAGACACAAGTTAAGAGTATTGCCAGAACTATCCAAGAAGCTGTCCTTGTTGATCATTCTGATATCGATGCAGTCCTCCAAGTTGATGAAGAGTCTACTGTAGCTATCGGTTGCTTGAGTTTAGCTTTTGATAACCCTGCCGATGCACATCAAATTCTAAAAGCGATAGAACATTACACAGCAAACACTCGTGAGCGCGCAGCGGCATATTCAGCGTTCAATGAAGCTCTTGATGGCACTGTGACGCGCCTACCATCTAATATCGATTGCGTGGAATGATGTATGAAAAAAATTATTATAACCGCTTTAGCTGCGTCAATCTCTTTCAATGTAAGTTCTGCAACAGTTTGTGAAGTACCAGGGTATGTCGTTGGCTTTTTTAATGGAGTGTGGAATACAAAAAATGAAGCGAAATTAGCGACATTTGAATTCCAAAAGCAAATTGGAAATGAGTACAATTCAGAGCCTGTAGCATACGAGACTTTTTATAACGTAACTGGTTCATCGGTTAGTGCATCAGCGTTTCAAGATATAGCAGAAGTATTTATTCAGCGAGCGGAAGAAATAGACCCCGATCTCGGCGGTAGATTTGATATCTTTTGGTCAGCAATTACTGGTGGTGGAGCTGATGGTTTCTTAGATAAAGTCTACAATATTGTCAGCGCCCCTAGTGACTTGGTGTTGGGGCTACTTACTGAGCTTTACGACTGGGCATCATCCCAAACAGTTGCACTTGTTAGTCATTTGTTTTCTTCACCGCCAACAGCAAGCGATTACGCTCGTCATAACACGAGGATTCAGACGTTAGGCACACAGGGCGCAAAAATGCTGTTTATCGCCCACTCCCAAGGTAATCTTTTTGCTAATAATGCCTACAACGCAGCATTGGAATTGGATAACCTAGATGAATCTAATCTTGGGGTAGTCCACATTGCACCAGCTTCACCACAACTGAATGGACCTTATACACTAGCCGATCTCGATTTGGTGATAAATGGTTTAAGAGCTGTAGGGACAGTGCCCGATACAAATGTCTCGATACCAGTCAGCCATTTAGAGGTTGATCCATCTGGTCACACTCTCATACAAACCTATTTAAATACTTCTTTACAACCAGCTGGAATGATAAGAAACGATCTCCAATCGGAGCTGGCGTCATTACAAACTCCTGAAGCAATCGCTTCTACAGGGTCGTTCACAGCAACACTCAGTTGGAATGGTCTAGGTGATGTTGATTTGCATACGTTTGAACCCAATGGGATGCAGGTGTACTACCAAAATAGGGTAGGTAACGTTGGTGAGTTAGATGTTGATAACACCAGCGGCTATGGGCCAGAGCATTACTTCGCCACTTGTGACAGAGACAGCCTCGAACTCGGGGTATATAGTATCGGTGTGAATAACTACGCTCGTGCAGAAGGTCGAATTGCAACTGTTCAAATATCGACAGGTAGTATTTCGGATGTTCTAACTAAGTCAGTTACACTTGGGGAAGCTCAAGGTTCATCAGAGAATGCCAACCCATTACACATGATGAATGTTGTGGTTTCTGAAAACGACAGTGGTGGCATTGAAATAGGGGCTTTCTAGTAACCTTAAAGGGCCGTTTACCTATAGTAATATAATCTGATAGCCCTACTAAAACATCATTTGATGTTTTAGTAGGGCATTGCGTTTGGTCTACCAATTTCCGATACATTGTATGATTCGGAGTAGTAAATTTTGTCCGAACGACTTAGTCGCCAATCTGAACG
This sequence comes from Vibrio sp. 10N.222.55.C7, assembly GCF_041473335.1. Classification (NCBI taxonomy): domain Bacteria; kingdom Pseudomonadati; phylum Pseudomonadota; class Gammaproteobacteria; order Vibrionales; family Vibrionaceae; genus Vibrio; species Vibrio sp. 10N.222.55.C7. Next base: position 29,755 of record NZ_JBFRSC010000039.1, on the reverse strand, counting down.
TAACTCGGAAATGTCCAGAGGCTTCATAGACCTGAAGTTTTACTCGTCGTCGCGACTCAAGGCGAGTTCCAATGATATATTTTGTAACTGCAAGCAATTAGCTTTGTCGATAAGAGCTGATAACAAAGAGAGCCAAAGCTGACTAAATTGATTAACCAATAACTTTCAATGTTTTTGGTTATAGTATGTGTAATACAAATCCCAATAATACTTGAGTTATTTCAAATGAAACAAGAAGTACATAGGTTTGAGCTATCAATAAATAGCACTATCTCTGAAGTCTATGGCCACTTTACTAAGGCAAATAGTGACCAAAGCCTCGATAGAATGTTTGAAGGTCTTCAAAAAAAACTCAGGAAAATTACCTGCTCAGTGAGAGAGAGGGAGTGTACTCTCATTAATGTGTACATTGCATACGGCAGAAGACAAGAGGACTTTGATGGTAGAGGGAAGACTTGTAATTCTTTTCCTACAAGGAGAATCGAAAGTATAATGAACACCCATTCTAACCTTTCGCCAGAAGACCTGCTAGGTGAGGCTTTACGATCTTTAGAGCACTGAGCTGGAACTTTAACGTTTTCTAGATTAGCGCATGATAGCTGAAAATATGAGCAAAAAAATTAAGAGTAATTACACCATGACAATGCGATAGAGTCAGACCATGCTCTAATCAAAAAGCTCATCGAAGCGATTCAAGGTCTTTAAAGGTTACGGATATTGAACAAGAGTCAATTTGATTTTTGGTTAAGCCGTGACCGGGCAGAGGTGAGAGTGCACGAGGGATCAGCGTTTTTGAATGAACTCTTCAATACATTTACAGTTTAAGTATAAAATGAGGCGGCCAAATAGCCGTCCCAGACACACCATCTGACTTGTTTATTCACTCATTCCTTTAAGCCAAAAATTAATTCAATTTCATCATCAAGTCTTCTGCCCGTTGGTATAAAACCAAGTTTTTGATAAATAGAGAGCGCATTGCCTTTTTCTTTATCCATCGTGGTCAGGGAGACGCCTTTTAAACCGATAATGGAAGCGTATTTCTTACTGAAGTTAATCGCTTGACTCCCCAATCCCTTTCCTTGGAAACGATGGTCAATCATGACGCGCCATACATATAAATGCTCCTTTTGAAAGTGTTCATCGTGTGTGTCCAGTATTCTAGGGTCAATCAGAGAGATCAGGCCCGCAGGTTTATCGTTTAAGTAAATACCATAGTTGATACTATCGTCGTTAAAACTGGCTTCTGCAAGCCACTCTGCGTTGTTAGCAATGAGTTGTTTTTGAGACTCTTCCACTGAGAGAGCAATAATGTCATCGATAATGGTATTGTTTATTTTTAAAAAGCTAATTTTATTCATGCTTATTTACCTTGGGTAGGTATTTCATTAAAAGTAACTGGCCAATGTAAGGATCTTGATAAGCTAATCTTGAGTTATCAAAATGGTAATGCCGCTTTTGTTCCTGTCATTTAACATAGGCTCTTCAACTATCTTATAGATCTCTTTATCTGGCGCATGCTAGAACTCGCCAATCGTTTTTCATTAAGGTATATAGTCACAGTAGAGTATGCTTTCTCAAACAATGAGGATGGAAGTTCTTGTTTCCTATTTTGTCTGCACCCATGACAGAAATATGAGTTCCAAGCGTTGCCCACGATGATTAAAAAAAAGGGTCCGTACAGTATTTTTGCAACAGTCCCGTTACAAGAACCAAAACAAAATCCCTGCTAGAGTGCTTACTAGTGTAATGAAAGAGAGCTTTAACGTGTTCTAAGCCAGTTACATGTTGTATGTCACTTATCAACTAAAATGGTGGCTCTTCTCTTACCGCCTTTGCACTCAACAGTGACGTTCACTCCATTGACGAGTGCTTTCTCATTATTCGCTCTGGCTCTCACATCGAGTTCAAATTTGGACAACGAGTTCGGTAAGCGCAAAAGAAAGAGTGCTGGTTACCCTTTTGCTTTGGTACAGGCCAAATCTTGATGTTATCGAAGATGGCCAATCGCAGTGCTAAAATAGACAAAACTCTGGAATATTGCAGCTAATGTTATCGAAAGCTATTCTGCACTATTTTTGTAGTTTGCGTAATTGGTGTAGCCAAACTCAACACCAATGATACGAACCGCCATATAAGTTTTAGCCAGACCATTTGACGTATTATTCCGGAATCTTTTGTCTCTTACAGTATGACTTTGTAAGTAAAATCATTACATAATGAAAGCGTATTCACTAGGTTGCTAGTTCAAACCTTGATGCTTTGGTTTTTCTAATAGCGATAAGATGTCGCTCCTAATGAATTGATAGCAGAGTAGTTTCTTACGTCTAAAGCGGGACTTGATTGGATGAACCAACGATAAATATAGGACGATTCACAATAATGCCGTGCTTGGCCGACATATCACTCAGATTGACATTACTCATGGGCGTTGATTAAGCGACTTTCCATACTTGTTAGAAGAATCTTTATTACTTCTAAATCGTAGTCAATACAATGTTTCTAAAAATGACGTACTCTCTTACCTTTATCGTTTGGGTATAAAGAGAGTCGATTTAAAAGTGGGCAGTAAAACGTTGAATATTTTATAAAACTTTGACCAGAACGTTATATAAGGGCTTCAAGGAAGGTAATAACCTTAGTCTTTCGGTCTTTTTTATGACGTTGTCACAATGAAAGTTGGGTGAGGCGATAATTCCCCTCACTCAATTAGTACCTGAATATGATAACAATAAGGCCGATGGGTAGGAAAAGTCTAAAAGTTTCGTACAACGTCATACCATCCGGATGAAGGTGGACGTTAAGTGGGAAGGTGATGAAAGGGTTCCACATGACTCCGCGTTTAATCGAAGAAGGGACCTGTCGTATGACAAAAGAAAGTGCCCGCGCCGTTTTTTTTTCTTATCCTTATTTTTTATTGATTTAACTATTTATCTCCCCACGCGCAGTCCTTTATTGATGGCCATTTACTTGCTCGGCTAATGAGAAAGTTGTGCTAGTTCGTCTTTATTCAATCCTGTGACATCCATAATGGCTTCCTGATCTAGACCATTAAGCATCATCTTGTGCGCCATCTCCTTGAGGGCTTCTTGGCGACCTTCTTGGCGACCTTCTTGGCGACCTTCTTGACGTCCTTCTTGGCGGCCACGTTGCTCGCCTTGTTGGCGCAATTGTTCTGCAATAGTCATAAGTGTTTTCTCGTGTTTCGGTACTGATGAGGCCAGTGACGTAATTAACGCCTCTAGGTTGATTTCTGTTCACGCATTCATTTTAAGATTGGCCAATGGGAGAGATATTTAAAGTGAGCTGACTGCCCTATAGAAACTAACCTAAACAAGGGCTCTGTTAGTTTCTATATGAATTCTGGGCCTCTTAATTGAGGGGGGTGTAGTGAGGGTTTTGAAAGAAGCGACTATTTCGCGATCAAGAAATCCTCAATTGATTTTCCAGCATCAAGCTGTTCTTGAATTATGGAAGGGGTGCGACCTTGACCGGTCCAGGTTTTTTCTATGCCGTTCCCGTCTGTGTAACTATATTTAGCAAGGCGAGGCTTACGTTTACCTTTTATTTTATTCTTTGATTGACCTGCTAGAGCTTCTATAAGAGCTTCAATATTAACACCATCGACCTTGATTTGCTTTGCGATTTCAGCGACTTTGGATTCTTGTTCAGCACGAGCTTCGCGCTCTACTTCTTCGCTCTCTTGGCGTTCAAGAAAGACGGTCGTTAACTTATTCAGTGCTTCTTCAAGTTCCTCAAGTGTTAATTCACGAGAGAACGCACGAAGCGAGCGGATATTAAGTAAAGTTTTTATCATTTCGGTCATGTTGAGTCCATTTACATTTAAATTGAGATAATATTACAAATCAATAAGATACACAAAAATTGTCGAAACACGTTTTCTCCAAAAATAGCGTTGTGAATATTCCCTCTTAGGCATATTTTTCTAAATATCAATGAGTTATTGCCTATCTTCATCCGAGAATGATGCTTTTTTAGGGTAAATAGTTCGAGCGTCGCTAAAGCTTATGGATTTAAAGTGGCTGTACTGAATATCTTTGATTAATTTAGTGTTCAAACTTTCATGAGTAAACGCACAGTAAATATGCAAGTTATTGATGGCTATAGAGGATAGAGCACTCTCAAGTTGAGTTTCAGTAACCATGTAGAGCAAAGGGGGTATTTCGGAACATCTCATATAACCATCAGCCTCGTCATAGCATGTTGATTATTGCATGTGTCTGCATAAAGAAAAGTATGAATAGTCCTAAACTCTTATTGTGTCTCTGCATTGAAAACTGGCGTCCGTAAGGTTTGGGTGAAATTTTCACCTACCACTAGGATGGAAGGCTCCGTGTCACAAGGTGAGTATCGCAGTATATTATACTAGACCTAAATCCGGATTTAGGTGGAAAAATGAAGAAGAGAATTGGACCCTATGCGCAAACCTAGCCTAGCTAATGCCAATTTTAAAAGGTTCATGCGTAAGCCAGAGTTGCGTATTGAAAAGCTCTCTCTTTATGACCTATTTGGTCAGACTGGCTTTGGGTGCGTTGTCATATGGGAAAGCTTTCAGTCAAGGTTGAAGATGGGTATTTAGTCGGACATTGTCTACCCAAGGTAAAACCGAGAAATAGAAAGGCACTATTCAATCGTATAATCGTTATCACTCTCGGTGCAATAAAAGGTGAATGACTTCATCTTTCTCTTCAGAGTCAACTTCAACGCGATAAAAGCCTTTGGCTTTTAGCGCTTCAATTAACGCTTCCAACCGATGGGTTTTCACCGTCATAGCCAGGGGTTTTATCTGGTTATTGTCTTCATCAAACCCTTGCTCTATGCTTTTTTCTTTCATGTAAAGAGTATCTCGTTCCATTTCTTTTGTGGGGTCTTCCAACATAGTTGGAAACTGATGCTGCTCAAATAATTCCGTTAACATGATATAGAGTTCATCAGCCTGTGAGAACTTGGCTTGATACCCGAGATTCAGTTGATTTACCTCCCACATTTTTTGTTCGAGGTTGCCTGTTACACTTCGGCCAATACTGAGCATGGTTTTGAGTTCATTTTTACATGTCGAGAACTGAGGCCGTTTTACTTTTGGTTTGATGAATTTTACCAACAGTTCATTTCTTATTTTCGTTGTCCAATATCCACCTTGTTGACTCATGGTTAAATACAGTGCGAGAAGCGCATTCGTCACGATCTCATCAAGGGCTTGATAGTGCTTAAGGTTTCGACTCATGAATTTATTCTTTCTCTTTAATTGAAGCTTCCTAGCTGTTTTTCACGATTTTAAATTGAGTGCGTAATCAGCGTGTATTAAGGCTTAAATAATAAGGCGCATTCAAAAATTAACGGGAAACGCGAACATATACCTGCTCAAACTTTAATGGCACCGCTCGTCGCAATCCCGTAGCTGGCGAAGCCAGTCGAAGGGTGAGCAAGCGGTATTTCGAACCTCTTAAACCACCATGATTAAGCCTCTTTTCTAGACACAGAATCAATAGAAGGTAAGAGATCCTAAATATTTTTTTAATTGATTGATACTGTTAACTTTTCTTATTCTTTTTTCAAGCGAGACTATCGAATCATCAATCATTTTAAGATACTTTTCCATTTTGGCTTGCGTCTTCTTCTTGCTTGGTGCTGAGAATTGTCTCCAGACTTGAGACTTAACTCCTTGTTGGCTAAAGATGTCACGGTGGGCCCGATTTAAATCCAGGAGCTTCATTTCGAGCAAATGCTCCATTCTCACTAAAGTTGTTTCATCAAGAAGGTGCTCAGAATCGGGGACATATTCTGTCAGCATTCGGACTAAGGTCATCACATCATTCTCTCGTTTGGCCACCGCCAGTTTCTGCATTAAACGATGTTTCTCTTCTTTCTTTAACGGGTCAGACTCTTTATCTGGATGGATAACACTCGCAATGCGTTTGTACATTTTGTTGAGTTGAGTACCTCGGAACATTTCTTTGATGTTAAGCGCGTCGTCGTCTTCACTCTCAAAATAATCGAATTCAAAATCGTCCCAATCGTCCTCATTTTGGGCTCGTGGTGAAAATGAGTCGTTATTATGTTTAACAAAAGAGGCCCATAAGGCACTGATAAAAGCTTCAATGGCGAATGGATCACCAGAAGCCAGAATTTCACGGATTTTTTTGTGGGGTAAATCAATATCAGCGCCGAACATCTCCTTCATGCCGTTTTCAAATTCTCGACAAGCTGCATTGAGCGCTTGCTGTTTCTCTTTCTGAAATACTTTATTATGATAGGTTTCATACTCTTCGCATAACGCCTCGACTTTGTCTCTATCATTGATAAAAGGGCGATCAAGCAAGTCAATTAACTCCTGTTCAATCGCTTGCATCAATCGCTTGCATCAAGCGATTGCGGATATTGGTTTTGAGTTTTTTTGAGGTCAAAAATGACATCAAGTGCTTAACCCAGGCACAGTGAAGATGGTCGAGCTTTTTATCATAGGGAGTCAGTTTATCTTTGTATTCAGAAAAAAGCTGATTGACCTTGATCTCGGCCTTTTGATTACGCCGTTCATTTTTTTCAATCTTCCTCCAGAGCTCAGATAAATAATCCGACTGAGAATGTGGAACGTTGTTTGAGTGAAAAATAGGAAGTGTCATATCCGTCCTTTTCTCTTCTAGTAACCCATGTGTTTTTCTAGGCTAACAGCGTAAGAAGAGAAACACCTCGAAGTAATACTAATTTATGTTCCTTGAGTTTGAATTACCCTCTGACGCTGATAAATCGAAACGCTAATCTTAGTATTCAAGGGGCCATTCATTTTGTAAAGCAGTAAGCTTAAGCGGCTGAATAAGAACCGTGACCATTTAATGAAATTAAGAAGAAAGCCTCTCACAGCGCCATACTGCTCTTTTTAGGCTGCAATATTGACAGCACTAAAAACCCTCGCCCTGCTAAGCCATACCATCCGGATGAAGGTGGACGTTAAGTAAGGAGATGATGAAAGGGAGCCACCTGACTCAGCGTTTAATCGAAGAAGGTCCCTGTCGTATGACAAAAGAAGGTTGCCGCGCCGTTTTTTTTGCTTGTCCTTAAGTATTTATTTTTCTATTGATTTAATTATTTATCTTTATACGTAGTGTTCATAAGCGCAGCCCCTTATTGATGGCCATTGTAGCGGTCTTTTTTATCCTTCCTTTCTTGCACGGCCTTTCTTATAAAAAACCGTGAATAGAGAAATCCCTTCCGAATGAGACTGCGTGCGCAAGATAACCCTGAATAACCTGTTGGGAGAAACCAGAAAAATGAGAGATAGAGCAGGGTAGGCTAAGGTTCAGACGTGCTGATCCCTCCGCCTTCGCGGAGACGAACGTGTCTTTTTAATTAGGGGCCAGGTCCGGTTGATACTCACTAAAGAAGGCTGAGGTTGATTGCGCATAGGTGTTTAACGTTGACGCATTGAAGATCTCTTGTATCCCTGACGCTATCTTACGGAAAGAGAGCCATTGAAAGCTCAGTCCTTTCTTTGTCTGGCGTTCCCGTGTTGCGAGGATCAATTCGCTGATGTTGGTGTAACGCACGACTTTTAAGTCATTAAAGAAGCGAGGTGTAAACTGTTTGTACGCGGGTGCACTGCGTATCGTCCCTTCGTCTTGGTCGACACACACATTGATCCGCTCACTGTGAAAATAGCTGGCACGCTTTAGATACTTCACCGCTTTAGCAAAGGACTTCGGCGAAATAAACTCTCCAAAGCGCAACGCATAATCTTCTTGAAGCTGGTCGTAGCTGATGGTTTTCAATCCCGCTTCGGTGGGCAAACCGATGCGCCCGCCAATGAGGTCTGTGTTCGGCAGAGTGCACGCTAATACTTTCGCAATTAAGGTGCGACATTGGACATTATTCACCGCTTCACCGCCCCATGCATTGAGTGACGGGAAACGATTGGGGTTGGTAATAAATTCTTCACACCCTTTTAAGATCCGCGCGTATTCTGGCGGCAGGGTTTCTACCTTACCGCTTCGGAGCAACCGGCGAGACTTAAATCCGATCTCAAAAGGCGTCTTAGGGTTCCGCGCGTTCTCTTCTTCAATGACGCGTTGATACAATTCAATCAAATCCAGTTTGCGAGCCTTACGCTTACAGCGATACTGCGCATCGTAACTCGATTTATCGAACGGGGGAGGGGAGGAGCTAAACGTTTTCATAAGACTCACCGTCCACGTTTAAAACACACCTCGCTTCATCCTGAGGGACAAAAAAGGCGGTGTTAGGCAGAAAGTGGATTCTCCTGAGCGTTAGCCCAAGCCAAGGCTGAGTCAAATGCGTCATATTTTGAAGTCCAAGAGGTTTTTGGGGTGTTTGGATTGGCCGTCCAAACGGTGAAATTTCAACCTATCTCAACCGGGAAAAGAAATCAAATGCCGGTTTTTTAGACACAAAAAAGCCGACTACTCTTGGAAAGTCGGCTTTTTTGCGAGTGCTATATAGTCAGAGTACCACCTCTAACACACTCTAAATCCTAGAAAAAACACACGACATTGGACACTACAGGAGTAAGCAATGTCGTGTGTTTTAACCTTATAGACCTCAGGTAAGTATAGCGTGTCGTCGCCTGATATTTCAAACGCTAAGTGTGCCTTGGGATTTTTCCCTTAACATAACAAATATAATGCGTAACCAAAAATAGCAGATAAATAACAATGAGATAACAAATAACCTTGAAAAATTTATAGCACATCAAAGAATCCCAATAAAAATAATTAATGGATTAATTATTTAAAATTAAAAACAAAGGCAACGTTAAATTTAATAAAATAACCATTAAAATCAAAAGTTTAATTTGGTGCGTATTATATTTGTTATGTTAAATTGCAAGATTGAGAGGCCCATCACAAAAGCAAATAAGTTTAATAATTCTGGGTCACTTTTGAACGATTAGAGGGTTCAGCGATATTTCAGTTTGAACTCGGTCGTTTCGGTTTTTCTTAATTGAAAAGGATTTTGTATGAATTTGAAATCAGAATGTAGGGTTGATAACAAGGAAGTCGGTATCGCTTTTAGTCTTTCAGCAAACGCGAATAAAACGTTAACGCTATCGGCGAAAAGAGCAGAACGGGCCAAAAAGCGCGAAGGGAAACTTCGATTAGAAGATCATCTCAAACGTTTTCCCAATTGGTCGCTGTAACGAATGATATTGCCGTCTGAGATCTTATTTCAGATGGCCTCGAAGGTGGGCTGCCTTCACGATTGCAAAAAGCGCCGCAGAGGGGCGCAGGCCTGCGTAATATGCCTAACAAATTCAGGAGCCCTCTCTGGGGCGACGTCCAAGGCTGTTTTTCTACTCAATTAAGCACGCTGGTTGAGTGGTGAAATAGAGTTACTTGGGAATACCAGACACCACACCCTTTGGATGTGCGCATTCTACTACAAGAATGCTCAAGCCAGTTTGTAGCACGGCTCTTGAAAGAGAGCCCATTGTTTTGCTTTTTTAAAAGAACAAAACAATGTCCTAAAAAGGAGTGTGAACGATGCAGATTATCTACGGACATTGTCGTACAGATGAGGCGGCGAATGTATTAGGCCACTTTGTTGAACAAGGGGATTTTGTCAGCGTCAAAGAACTGGGAACGGTCGGGCGTGAACACATGGCGTTTGCCGCCTTACTGTCTTTTACTGGACACCTTTCATTCCCTTTCTATTGGAAGGGTGTTCATTTTGTTGCGGTTCAAAAACAAGTTCAATCAGTTAACCGTCTCACTCTCCCAGCTTCAAAGAATGCTTGTAAAAAACGTTATCGGAAGCTTAAGAACACCATCATTAGCGCTCAAAATTGGAAGCAACATGTGAGTCGTAATCGCGGTTTGAAGTACGCGAAATCTTCTCTGTTTTCTTTATGATGCGTGCCTATACCTGTCGATTTTAACCTTTCTCCCCACGCGCCGTTTAATTTGCACGTTGCACGGTCTGCCTAGGACAACCTAACCCTTCTTCCCAGCTTCTCAGGCAAGGAGGTCTTTTACTCCATCATGACCAAACACTTGATAAATTTATCACTCAATAAGGATATTTATTATGAAAAAACGCACCCAGCGCACCCTCCTTGTCGGGCTTGGCGTTGCTGTCTCGACACTTCTTATCACTCAGCCCGCTCTGGCTGCCGATATCTTCGCGTCAGGTAAACAAGCCATGAAAGACTCGGCGGGCAAAGGCTCTGCGGTTGAAACCGCGATGCTGGGGACTGGGCTTGCGGGGGCGGTCGTCACTGGACTGATGAGCCGTAACTGGTTTGCGGCCGTTGGCGGGTTCATTGGCGGCTCAGTCTTGTGGAATGTTGGAGCACCACTCGTCGGCTTAGGCTAAGGAGTCACAATGGAAGACCCTCATCAGTTTTTTTCTATTCCAAAACACATGAACAAAGGTCGTCGCTGGCTCGGGTTCCCAGTTGATGAACTCGTGCCTGCCCTCTGCATTTTTGGCCTCTCATTCTGGCTTAAACACGAAATGATAGGGCTGACGTTATCGCTGGCTTGGTTTGGGGGATTACGTTACATCAAAGCGCAATACGGTGACAACATAGTTACCCTGTCACTTTATTGGTGGGGGGCTTCCTTTGTCCATCCCACCCTCTTTAAGCGTACCCCCTCAGCCTGTCGTCGTTACTGGATTTTCTAAGGAGACCCTTCATCATGGATCCGTTTGTTAAACGGGATAAGCTGGCCGTCAAAAGCCTCCTCAATCTTTTTTTGAGTGCAGGCTTTCTTGTTATGCTTATCACTAACCTGGTGTTGGGTTACACCAGTTATCAAGCCCTTACCCATCAAAGCCGAACCCTAGTCCCGCCCACCCTCTCTCAAGCCTTTACGGTTTCGGATGGCGCGGTCGATGAACCTTATCTTGAGCAAATGGCGGATTATCTTCTCTACCTGAAACTCAACATCACGCCGGCAAGCGTTGGACGTCAGTTTGGTCAGTTACTTGAATATTTAGACGAGACAAGCTGGTACAACGTTCAACCTAAGCTGCTTCGAGAAGCCACGGTGGTTAAAAAAGATAACATCAGCAGCCAATTTTCTGTCGAGTTGGTCCGAATTTCTCTCGACACTCTCCAAGTACAACTCTACGGGAAACTCCAAAAGCACGTAGGCCAACGCGCACTAGATCCGGAGATGAAGTGGTATCAAGTCAACTTTAGCTATGACCAAGGCGTCATAGGTTTACTCTCCATTGAAGAAGTCGAGGTCAACACCGATGAATCTTTATGAGCAATCATTCACCCCATCGCAGCAATGGCACCCTTATTTTTTATCCATCGCGCTTTGGGTGGTCTTTTTCATCCCCTCTTTTGCCCTGGCTGAAAATGCCGCCATGGTGAGCTATGAGTTTGACGAAGGCGACACGATCCCCTTGTCACTCTCTTCCATTAACGTGAACCGTTTACTGGTCAACAATGACCGTATTATTTCGATCGTCTGCCCGAAAGGGTTTTGCACCTCAACGGGCAACCAAAAAGACGCTTCCGGCTCCATCACCTTAAAAATTAACCTTCCCTTACCGTTTACCGCGCACCTGACGACAGAGAAAGGGCGATTGTTTGCGCTGTTTATTACCCCCAAAGCTACACCATCTTTGGTCACGGAGTTTGTTTGGTCGCAAAATTACAAAGAGCAGCAAAGCCCGATTGAGCAGGCGGCGGATTATCCCGCCGCCATGACAGCGCTCACCAAAGCCATGATACGTTTTGTCCATGATGGCGCTCCCATTGCTGGTTTTAAACGTCACGACGTTGACCCCAAAACCTTACCCAAAGATGAAGCGTCACTGGCCATCATCCCTCAAACGGTCTTCGTGGGCCGTCATTATTCTGGGGTGGTTTATCAGCTCAAAAATCAAAGCCGCAGTGACATGGCGCTGACCACCGCGCAGTTCTACAGCTATTCCGCACGCTCAGCCGCGCTCGATGCCTATCAATTAAAACCTGGGCAAACTACCACGCTCTATCTCATTACTGGAGGAGGCGCCACCCATGCTCGATAAACAAAAAGACGCCTTGGGCCGTTTTAAGAAACGCGTCTTCAAAGACACCGACGGGGACTTTGAAGACGGCGGCACGATCAATGCCGTGACAAGAAAGCGCAATCGCACCATTACGCTCACGGTATTGCTGATATTGACCGCCCTGGCTTTTGTTGTTTGGCGGTTAACACTGTCTCCCCAAGCGCCAAGCAAGGGCATTCAAGATGTCGGATTTGGCGCTGTCGTCACCGATGATTTTACCGACAAAGACAACCAGTCCGCCCTGACGTTTCAACAAGACAAAATCAACCAAATAGAACAAAGCTTAGCGCGGTTTGAAGGCACATTAAGTCGCTTTGGACAAAGCTTAACCTCTGAGTTAGAGAACATTAAAAAGGCCAATGAGCGCGATACAAAATCGCAACTGACAGAGCTTGAGCAGCAGATGCAACAAAAGCTCGATGAAGTTGACGCGCTCAAGGCGCAGCTTGAGACGCAATTAGCCTCAACCCTCAAGGCAGGCGATCCTTCGACTCAACACGGCATCGAGACCAACCAAGGAGACACCTTTGGCCAATACAAACTGCCCCCAAGACCGGCCATTAATAGCAACATGGATAACGCCAAGGTGAATGAGTTCCAGTACCAAGAGCAAGATGATGTGGCCTTTAGTGGTGATGCCTTTGATAGCTTTGAATTTCACTGGCAAGCCAGTGTCGAGGAGAAACAATCCCGTCGCACGACCGATAACTACGTGCCAACCGGCACCTTTGTGACCGCCGTAATTACCGGCGGCGCTGATGCTAATGGGGGCGTCTCTGGACAAGGGGATACCTCACCGATTGTCTTTCAGACAGTCAATCAGGGGGTCTTACCCAACGGTCAGGCCTCTAAATTGAAGGATTGCACGATCACCGGCGCCGTCTACGGTGAGATCTCATCCAGCCGCGGCGTCGCTCGCACCAGTAGAATGAGCTGCATACAACCCAATGGCGATATTCTCGATATCCCCGTCAATGCGACCGTGTTTAACTTTGGTCGCAATGGTATTCGCGGTACCACCATTTTGAAAAACGGTAAGATCGTTCAAATGGCCGGCATTGCGGGGATCTTGCAAGGCGTAGGGGATGCAGGTAAAGCGCTGGCACAAACCACGACACCGACGGCGCTCGGCCCAAGTCAAAGCATCAACAGCGATAAAATTGGCTTGAATCTGCTTGGCGGCGCCACGGAGAGCGTTGGCAGCAAATTGGCGGACTACTACATCAAACTGGCCGAACTCTATCATCCGATAGTGGAAGTCAATCCTGGTGCCATCGTCAATATTGTCTTTTTGGAAGGCTTTCCATTAGATCCATTGCTGGCCGATGAATACGAAACGCGTATGAATGAGCAGCGTGAGCAAGTCTCCAACAGCAATCAACTGTTAGATGTCATTACCAACACCCCCTCTCTTCCACCAACCACTCAAACCGCCCCCATCAACCCTTTAGCGCAAAAAATCACCCAACAAGGGTTAAGCCGCGTGGGCTTTGGGCGTGAGGAATCACCATGAATAGGCACGCTTTGTTTTCACTATCGATACTCTTAGGTCTGACCGGTTGTAGCGCGGGCTTTGAGAGCGAATACAGTTGCGATCAGGTCGGCGGCGTTTCAGGTTGCGTCACCATGAACGAAGTTCGAGACAACCTATACGGTTATACCGGAGGCAGTGGTAACGCCACGGTCTCTTCTCAAGCGCGTCTCGCCCCACCTTCCGCCTTTACCTTACTGCCAAGGCGCAATCGAGAGGGGGAGCCAGAGCGAAGCCAAGAAGACGTTAAAAAACTCACCGTCTTCCCTTTCATCGACAAAGACAATCACTACATCGATACGATGGATGTTTACTTTGTCTTAGACGATAGCCGTTGGTCTGGGCGCCCTGCGCGCGCGATTTGGAAAGATTGATTAGGAAAAAAAGAAACGAAGCTTAAACATCATTTTTATCATGGGCGCGCGACATTCAGTCTCAGCCTTCTCTCAATGAGGGGGGAATCCATCAAGCGGTCCAAGATTGTGTCACGCCCCCTAACATTAAAATAGAAAAAGGGATCCCCCATGTTTTCCTCCTCACGCAGTGGCTTATCCGCCTTATTTCAAGAGGCCAAGCAAGCCCAAAACCACCTTCACCATGAACTGCCGTATCGAGATTACGATCCCATTGAGCGGGTGTTCGACAATCCCCACTCTCGCGGTTTTGGCTTTAAAATCAGTGTCCTTGGGGGCGCTAACGACGATTTAATTCAGTCGTTAAGCCACCTCATGGGGGATTTGCCAGCAGGGGATAAATGGGACTATCAAGTGCAGCTGTTTGGTCACAACCGAGTGGCGCACTATCTCGAAGGAAACCAAGCTCTACTCAGTCAGCGAGGCGGTATCTGCCAGAAGCTGGCTAACGATGACGCCATTTACGCCCACTACGCCGCGCAGCACGGTTTTTTACACCGACAAAAAAACAATCGCTTTGATTTGCGCGATTACGACGCGTTCTTTTTTGTCTCCACCACGGAAAAAGACCCACAAGAGCTGCTTGATGCGCGAATGACTCTAGAGACAGGACTGGCGCAGCTTGGTTTTGATTTACTGCCCGTCACGCCTGAGATGTTGCTGACCGATGTGAGTGATATCTTAAACTTTGATAAACGACAAGACCGGCCAAAGGAAAAAGGCTACAACCCGTTAGAGCCTTTGAACCTGCAAGCCCTCTCTCCCGATACCGAAGCGTTAACGCATCGTGGCCATATCGCCACCCGTCATACCAATGACCAAGGGGAGGAGGTGCGCACACGGCTGGTCAATTTGGGACTTTCTCGTCTGCCTGGGGATTATCGCTTGTACGCCTTACCTGAGGCCTTTTCTTCTCTTCGCAACGTTTCTCGTAATATCACTTGCCCTCACCGCGTCACGTTGAGCTTTCGTAATGAGCCAACCGGTAAGCAAAATGCGGATAACGATAATAAGATAAAAGACTTAACCAAGACGGTGAACAGCCAAATGGCGCTGCTGGCTCCAACAGCGGAAGATGAGCTCAAAGAGCGAAAAGCCCTACAAAAAGGTCTGTTGTCTAAAGAGTTTACCATTGCGTCTATGGTACTCACGGTCTCCCTGTTTACCGATAAGACCCACCAGAAAAAAGACACCCAAGCGGCGAAGGAGTCATTCAGCCATGCTGGCCTTGATATCATTCCCCTGAAAATGAATCAGCCACAAGCGCTGCTTTCAACGTTGCCTTTTATGATGAGCGAAGGGTTGTGGGGCGATTGTAAAAAAGCCGGCCGAGTTCGCACGTTAAAAAGCTCTAATCTGGTGAACCTCTTCCCTCTCATCATGGATTTTTGTCAGTTAAAAGGCGGCGTATTGCTGCCCACGATGCGCCAGCAAATTTCTTTCTTTAACCCTTTCACCTGTGGCAGTGATAACCAAAATATCGCTCTGACCGGAGGCTCAGGCGCAGGGAAAAGCTTTCTGGTTCAAGAGATTGCCGAAACGGTTTACGCCATGGGCGGTAAAGTGTGGATCCTCGATAAAGGGGCCAGCTATAAAAAATTGACGCTCAGCCTTGGGGGGACGTACATGACGCACGCCAACATCTTCTTAAATCCCTTCACGCATTTAGGCGCCATGCAAAGTGCTGAGTTTGAGTTTGTGGATGATGACGGTAGACCGGTCGACCCCATGATGGAAGCGCTCGATAATATCACGGCGTTGTTTGCCACCATCGCGTCACCCTACGTCCCACTGACGGCGTTTCAACAAAGCGTCTTAGGCGATGCGATAGTGACGGCATGGGAGCGTAAAGGTAATCAAGCCTTGGTGGATGATGTCAGAGACGCCTTGATTGAGATTGCTGGAGAAGAAAGCGACCGACGCATCAAAGACATTGCGGTGCAACTGAAAAAGTTCTGCACCGACGGCATGTACAAAGATGTGTTCAACAAGCCCTCCATGCTCGACCCCAGTGTGGAAATCACCACGCTGGAGCTGGATGGGTTTCCGCCTGCTGTGCTCAGACCCGTGATTTTTGCGTTGATGGTTTCGATTAACCAGCAGATGTACCTGGCTGGCTCTCGCTCTACCCCAAAGCTGTGCATCATTGAAGAAGCCTGGAGCCTCCTCTCTGGGGCAAACGAGCAAGCGAGGGAGTTCATCAACACCGGTTATCGCACCGCCCGTAAGTTCGGCGGCGCTTTTTGTACAGTGACTCAAGGGATTGAAGACTTCTTTAGCAACGAGGAAGCCAAAGCCTGCTACAACAACTCCGATATCCACATCATTCTTCGTCAAGGGGAAGGGTTTGATGAGTATCTGACCCAAAACCCGGATGCCTTCTCACCGTTTGAGCAGCGCCTCATTAAAAGTTTCGCTCCGTCTGCCGAAGCGGGATACAGCAGTGCGCGCATCAAAGCGGGTGGCCATGTCACCTATCACCGCTTTTTCGCCTCTCCGGTGAAACGCGCCATGTTCTCAACCGAGCCTAAGGAGTTTGAGTATTGTGAAAATCTTTATAAACAAGGCCACTCACTGGAGCGCGCCATTGAGCAAACCTCCAGGCACTTTTATGGCAAAGACATTGACGCCTTTAATCAAGCCATTGGGGCGAGCGCTTAAATCCCCCCTTTTTCTTTTGGTCGCTGGACTGGCAACGACAAATGCCGCTGGAAAGAACTTGGGCCAAGTGGCCCCTATCTTCCCCATCGGTGAGATTGACATGCTGGAGTGGATTGACCAAAGACTGAAAGGGTTTGAGGCCAGTGGTCAATTAGCGGACATGCAAAACGAGTTCACGGAGCGCGCCAAGCAAAGCATTGAAAACCCACCGCCCGTTGCAGGCTTAACCACCACGATCAACCCCCGCACCTTTTACGTTGACCCAAGCATCACCCTCCCTAAAGACATTATCGCCCCCACTACAGGAGCCGTGATTGCCAAAGCGGGCACCAGAGTGAACCCCTTTGATACCCGCACTTGGCCAAAGGTCGACGGTCAAAACGTTCTACCACAATTTGAGTTAAGTAAGGTGCTGGTCTTTTTTGATGCCAGAGACGCGCAGCAACGAAGGTTCGCTAGCGAGTATCAAAACGCCAAGCCAATCAAGTGGGTACTGACAGGAGGCAGCCCGAATAAAATGGCGACCTTATTGGACGCAAGAATGTATTTTGCGCAGCAAGGCCACTTAACCCAATCGCTTAACATTACTCACGTCCCAGCGATTGCCTACCAAGAAGGCACGCGCTGGCGCATCGATGAGGTGAACGTATCGGGTTTGCACCCCTTGGCGATAGAGCAATAACAATGACATCGCATTGGAAGTGCGCACCTCCCTTGATTATGCTTCCAGTATGACGCTTTTTTTTTCTTAACCAAGCTCGCTTTTGGCGGCGATTATGGGGCGAAGCCTCTTGTCGAGACAAAAGGAGTACCACGCTCGGCGTGGAAAAAGGACACCCCATGACACAACGACACTTTCGTTTACTGTTGTGCTGCCTATTGGTTTTTATTGCCCCATCAACCCTAGCAGCCAGTGCGGCGTGTAAAAGCCGTTTTATTAACCCCATGACCGATATTTGTTGGGATTGCTTGTTTCCGATGACGATAGGCTCAGCCACCGTCATGCCCTCTAAGTACCCCGATACGCCCAATCCCACACTGCCTATCTCTTATTGCCCTAAACCGCCGCCTATCTTTGTGCAAATAGGCATCAACATTGGCTATTGGGAGCCTTATGCCTTAACCGATATCACGCGCGTCCCTTACTGTATGGTGAACATGGGCGTGCAAATGTCCGGCGCTAACACTCAGCGTATCGGTGGGCGCGTGACCGCCCGTGAGAGTGACAGCAGTGACGGAGGCTTTTATCACGCCCATTGGTATAAGTACCCCGTTATTTATTGGCTGCAACTGATGCAATCCACCGCCTGCATGGCCACGGACGTTTTTGATGTGGCCTACATGACGGAAATTGACCCACTTTGGGACGACGATGAGTTATCCCTCATTCTCAATCCCGAAGCGTTACTGTTTGGTAACTTGGTTGCGCAGCTTGCTTGCGTGCCCGAAGCCCTGTTGACCTCCACTAACGCTGCCTTACCTATTGATGCTTTATTTTGGTGTTTAGGCTCACAGGGCAGTGCCTATCCGCTCACCGGCACCACCAACTATCGAGACACGCCCATCCAGGCGGCGACACTCTTGATGGAAAAGCTGAACTACAAACTGCACCGGCAAGGAATCATCTGGGAGACGCGCGGCGAAGATGGCGCGATTTGTTATCAATATCCCGATCCTATTTTGCCAAAATCTCGTTATCGGTATCAAATGTCGGGGCCTATTCCCGATGCCGCCTGGTGTCACCCGTACACCACGACAACCACAATCTGGGAAGCCGGCCATGACAACCCGGTGACAGGGGATAACTTTGGTTTTGTACAATGGCGAAAGCGCAACTGTGTCTTTTTATAAGGTGACGCGATGATGCCCATTCTTCCCCACAAAAATGAAACGGACCTATTTATTGCCAGTCACCCTGACTCCCTTACCGATTTTTTAAAAACAGAGCTCGCCAACAACAAGCACATTTACTGCTGTTTCCCGCTCTCGCAGTTTTGCTTCTCGTTTTGTCGCGATCTCAATGCTCGTAAGGTGCTGTCAATCAGCTTCCAAAACGCTCACACCCTCTACCCACCCTTTCAGCGGCCATAATGAAGAGGTTACTATGACCATTCCATCTTTTGAGAGCACCTTTAGGCGCTCTCTTGTTTTTCTGTGTTTTTTTATCGCGTTACCCGCCCAAGCTTACACTGAGCAAGAGCTCAAATCTTTTGCCAAGCTTGAGCAAAAAATGACTCAACAACCGGAGGCGGCGAAGACGTGGCCTACGGACGACATACAAAATAAAGCCCAGGCTTATCGAGAAGAAGCGCTGACTCTCAGCCGCAATGTTCAAGATTTGATAAAAGAGGAGAGCCTGTCCCCCTTATTGGGGCGACAAAAGCCCACGCGCAACCCTGACCAAGCCCCAAAAGGGGTAATGGTGTTTGTTTCACTCACCATGCCCAAGACCGCGCTCAAACAGCTTCTGATGCAAAGTGAGCACTTAGGCGTTCCACTGGTGATACGCGGTGTCTTACCTGAAGGTTTTCCGGCCACGGCCAAGCGGATCGAGGCCTTGATACGCTCCCCCAATAAGGCGCCCATTCAAAGCGGCTTTTCCATCAGCCCTGATTGGTTTAAGCAATTTGATATTCATCGCGTACCGGCCTTTGTTTCGGTCAAACAAAACCGTTGCTTACCTAAGCAGCCTTGCAAAGCCAGTGACTACGACATCCTTTACGGCAACATTTCACTTTACCAAGCTCTGGATTACCTCGCGGCCGGGGATGCGCAGCAAAACATTCATCCACTGTTGCGCACGCTCTATGCCCAATAACCCTCTCTCACCCCAACTTTTGATGAGGTGCTCCTTATGCGCATTGACCTCTGGGCTGCGCTCACGCTCAGTTTTTTATCTACTCTCGCTCTTGCCAGCGAACAACAAACCTTTACCGAGAGCGCCAATTGGGCGAAGCAAACGGCAAGCCAAGCTCTCACGCCTCATGCGCTTCCACTCAATGTCGATGACTATTGCAAAGACGCCACGTGTCGAAAAGAGATCCGCAGTCCAAAAGAGTCAAGACTGTCAGACAGTGATATCAATGCACAAAAAGGGACAGAGTTTGTGACCAATGGATTGGCTCAAGACATCAACACCCACTTTAATAAAGGGCGCCCCGATGTTAAAAGCGACCCAGCGATGCGCTTTGCCTTACTCGGCCAAGAGAATGCGTATGAAATCACTCACGGTCTCTCAAATGCCTATGTGGATTGTGATAGCGGCTCCCAGTGCCTTATCGAACACATTCCTAAACAGTGTCATCGTCCAACGAATAACAATGTGCCTTGTACAAAAGTCCCCGTTGCCTCCGTGAGCACCGGTGAGGTGAGCTACCGCTGTCCATCCGGCTGGACACAACAAGGGAGGGATTGCCAACGCCCCCTCCCACAATGCCGATACAATAATGACAATTACGTGAGGCAATCAGGGACTAGAAGAGGTTTTTCGGGATCAGAAACCACGTATTTTTGGGATGGAAAGATAGTCTCTCCCAACCAAGGCTACACGCTTGGCGATTTAAAATATACCATCAACTTAAACTGGCAATGGAGCGCATACTGGCATAAACGCTACGAGATTTGTCGACCCACCACACAAACGAAAAAAGCCACCTTGAGCTGCTCAAACGGATTCTCCTTATCCGGAGGGAACTGCATCAAAAACACCATGACCTGGCGAACACAATGCCGCCTGATGAACTCGTGCAAGGTCACTCGCCAGCAATGTATTGAAGGTCGAGCCACCCGCACCATTAATGGCATTCCCACCACGCTCAATTGTTGGAAATATCGGATAGACCATCATTGTGACCGCCCTAATACCTGCGCAAACCTCCCGAAAGACTGTACGACTCAAACTCAACATTGCAGCCTTAAGCAAAATGGGGTGTGCGTCGAGCAAGAGGTCACAAAGCGTTGTGTTGAGAAGACATGCCGAACCACTGATCTGCAATGTGGGGAGCACTCCTTCTGTCTTGACGGGGAGTGTTACGAGGAGGCGCCCAAATTGAATAACAATTTTGATAAGTCCGTTGCGGCACTGGCAGGACTTGCCGAAGCCGTGAAAGACATCGGCGACCCACCCAAAATATTCACGGGAAAGCCGATGAAGTGCAGTAAGAAACTCGCGGGCTTCAACGATTGTTGTAAAGACTCAGGATGGGGGCAAGGATTGGGAGCGAAATGCAGCGAAGCGGAAGAAGCGCTGGGGGAAGCCAAAGAGAAAGGCTTAACCCTGTACGTGGGGCAATACTGCGCCAAGAAAGTGCTGGGTGTCTGCACCCGTAAAAAGCGCAGTTACTGCGTTTACGACAACAAGCTGGCCAAAATCATCCAAGAGCAAGGGTCTCTTCAGCAACTGGGTAAACGGTTAGGCAGTGCTAAAAATCCCACCTGCGCCGCTATTACGCCCGAAGAACTGGGTCAAATCAATTTTGAATACATTGATTTTAAAGAGTTCTACCCGGAAATGCGTGCCAACACCAACCTCCCCAACTTTGATGAAATCAAGAAACGACTTCAAAGTGCCACGGGCGGATAACCGCCTCCACGGAATCAAGGTCTATGATGATGAAAAAACCTCTGCTTTGCGTCATTACCCTAGCGCTGCTGACTCACCTCCATCCAGCTCTTGCTCAAGAAACCCCTCCTGGGTGGCGCTGGTACAACGAGCCAAAGGCAATGCCCGTAACGCCCAAACCTAAGCCGCTACCAAGCAACACTCAAACCACCGTATCAAGCCCTAAAACGTTATCGGCGACCGAACAGATGGCCTGGTTTCACTCTGTGCATATTGAAGCGCAAAACGACGCGGCCATTCATCCCAAAGATAAAGACAAGCTCGCGAAGTTTTTAGCGTTAAATCATTTTATCACGGACCAAACCGACCAATTAGGCATGACCTTTAAAGCGCTGCTGCTCGAAAGACCTGAGTTTTCTTACACCAAAGACCATCCGACAGAGCAAGCGGCAAGACAAGTGTATTTAACACTGGAGGATAAGAAGAAAACCGACGCGGTTGAAAAGATGAAACAAGACGGATGGGGCTTTTTCTTTGTTTATGAAGGAAAAGATACGCTAAGCCAGCAACTCGCCCCGTCCATTCAAGCGTTTGCTGACCAATACCATTTTGAGCTCCTTGGGATCAGTAATGATGAAACCTTCATCACTCACCTCAAAGAAAACCGCCACAACCAAGGAAAAGTCACGGTGCCTTTTACGCCCGCCTTGATTTTGGTGCATCCAAGCACTGGAGAGATGAAGCCACTGGCGTACGGCTGGATAAGCCAAAATGATTTAATTGGGCGCTTTTACAACGTCGCCACCCACTTTGAGCAATCGGATTTTTAAAGCCACTCAATCCATGTAAAACCACCCAAACGTAAGGAGGCGCTATGCCATTTCTTCGTACCCTTGTGCTTGCTTTTTTGATTCATGCCGCCAGCGCACACGCTGCCATGCAAAACCAATATGCCCTAGTGTTCTTTTTTGAAAGCACCTGCCCGTACTGCCATAAGACCGCCCCTAAAATCACTCGTCTTGGCGAGCGATTTCAATTGCCGGTTTACGCCTTCTCTGTTGATGGGCCGGGCCTTCCAGGGTTTGAGGTCCCTATCCCTGTCACACCAGAGATAGGCAAGACCTTTTTCCCAGGCCAGGGAAAAACGGTCATGCCTGCGACCTTCTTAATGAACGTGAACAGCCGTAAGTTCTCACGTCTGAGCATTGGAGACGTACCAGAAAGCACGCTTGCCCAAAGCATTCAGAACGCCCTTAACGATCCGCGAGTGCAGGAGGCTCTCCAATGAAGCGCTCACTTTTCCACCACTTGTCCACCGTTGCGGTGAATAAGCGAGTTATTCCTTTATTTCTCATCAGCTTATCAGGCGTAAGTCACGCCGACACCAACCACTCGCTGGCCCGCTTTTTTGATAACTCAGGGTACAACGCCAACGTCTCAACCCCGACGGCTTACCAAGGGCAATCGGCCAACTACTACACCGGTGGCAGTTTGTTTGTGCGTAATCAAATTGTCGATGCACAGTTGGTCAGCGTCACTGTCCCCTCCATCAGTACCGGGTGCACTGGCATTGATATGTTTATGGGGGGATTTTCACACATCAGCTCAGACCAACTGGTGAAACTGGGCAAAGCCATTATTCATAATGCCCCTCCTTTTATTGTCAACTTAGCCCTGCAAACCTGGGCACCGCAGCTCAAGCAAAATCTGGATAATCTCCAAGCCAGGCTCGACAAATATCTCAATCAATCGGTGAACTCTTGTGAAGCCGCGCAAGCGTCCATCGGTGGACTGGCCGCCTTTGCCGCTCCTGCTACCAAAAAGCATGTCTGCGCGACGCTTGGTACACAAAACAACGCCTTCTCAGATTGGGTTCAAGGGCAGCAGGAATGTGGCGCAGGAGGCAAAGCAGCGGGTCAGCTAAAGGACGCCAAAAAGGATCCAGCCCTGAAAGACATGACCCAAACCAATCACAACGTGGTCTGGTCTGCGATCATGAATAACGCTTTTTTGTCCTCCGACAAAAATCTAGCGCAATTCATGATGAGTTTGTCAGGCTCTTACGTGTACGACAAAGACGGCAATCCGCGTTATTACCCTAGCCTTTTGACCGACAACAACAACCTCGTCAACGTGCTGCTCGAAGGGGGCAAGGCTGACGTTTATCAGTGTCGCAAAACAGGCCCAGATGCGTGCATTACCATTACCAAGCGTAATAACTTATCCATAAGTCAAACTAACGGCATACAAAACCAGATACGCAAACAACTGGAATCGATACTGCAAAAGATAGCCACCGACCAAAGACTCACGCGTCAACAAGAGGGTTTTCTGGAGCTGATTCAAACGCCGGTACTCAAGTTCTTTATTGACGACTTATCCGCCAATCAAACCCCCGATACCAGCAACTACTCGCGAATGATAGCGGTGGAGCTGCTTAATCAGTACCTCGTGAGCATGTTAAATGTTGCCCGCCAATCCTTGGCCAACACCAACAACAGCCAGGATGACATCGCCCTCATCACTCGTGATATCGATAACGCCAAACGCTTTACCGCGGGGCTGGCTGAGAATGCCATTGAGGCGCTCAACAACCGCAATCAACTGATTGACTCGCAAAGAAAGACCACGCAGCAAAGCACAAAAGAAATCAGCACGACCACCAAACCTACCCCGGCTTATGGGAACTGACCTATGATACTCGAATATTACACTTACACTTCCGGCGAAGTGGTCAACAAAGCCTTTAATGCGCTGGCCACTTTTTTTAGAACCAATACCTTTGGGGATTACTTACAGATGTGCATGATGCTGGGGCTTATCACCAGTTTGTTTATCTTCATGCTGTCACGTAACCCCAAAGACCTCATCAAATGGATGGTGGTGTTCTTTGCCGTACCCCTGTTTCTTATCAACATGAAAGCCGACATGCTCATCATTGATAAGACGCAACCGGGTAAGGCTTACAAGGTGGATAATGTCCCTTACCTCGTGGCCGTGCCTACTTACTTTTTCTCTTCTATCATGGTGGGGATGGCCGAAGGTGTGGAAGGCATTTTCACCACCTCCGACGATGAGCGTTATGGTCGTACTGGGATGTTGTTTGGCTCGGAGCTGTATCAGCTCTCAAGACAATCCAGAATCAATGAGCTGGCACTACAAAAACTCTGGCGAGACTACTTTCATAACTGCATGATTGGGGATGTGAGAATCAATGGGAAATACACCTGGGATGAACTCTTTACCGCCCCTGATATTTTTGCCTTTTTAGACGGCGTTAGGCAAAGCCCGTTGCGCGCCCTTTATCTTGATGAGGGCGGCGGCCGAAGCACCTACAAGCGATGTGAAGAAGCTTACCCTATCATCAAGCAGCGCTTTGATGATGCCGCCAATAAAAACATGAGCTTGTTAGCGCATCAATTGCTTGGCAAAGACGCGGACCGTTATAAGCCGCAAGTGGTGCAGTCACTCACCCGCAGCTACGACAAATTTTTTAGAATGAGTACCAGCGCGTCCAGCACCATCAAACAAAACATGCTGATGAACGAGCTACGCTACAACCTTGATAGCCTTGACCCAACGCAAGCTGCGCTCAATTACGCTTATACCACCAATAAACTGCAAACCACCTCAATGTGGGCGTCATTAGGTTTGATGGCAAGAGAATACTTGCCGATGCTCCATACCATGATGTTTATGTTGTTCGCGTGCCTAGGCTTCTTTGTTGCAGGTGCCGCGGTCATTCCTGGCTTGACCATGATGGTGTTAAAAAACTATTTTGGGACGTTTGCCTTTTTGGCCACGTGGCCAGCCTTGTTTGCCATCATCAACGGCTTTCAGCTTTGGGGACTGGAATCTCTGTCTACGGATGTCTCGGGGAAGTTCGGGGGGCTAGTGCTTTCCAACGCGAATGCCGCGGATGAGCTTCACAGCCGCTTCGCCTGGATCACGGGTATCTTGATGATAGGCGTCCCTATGATAGCCAAAGGCATTTTAAAAGGCGGTCAAGAAGTCATGTCGAGCATGAACTACCAGCTCTCGAGCATGATTAACTCGACCAATGCCAGAGCGAGCGCTGCAGCGTCCACGGGTAATCTGGATTTTGGCAGTATGCAGATTGACAACCACAGCATGAACAACACCCATGCCAATAAGTTTGATACCAATACCCTCGCCAACCAAGGTCACAGCTACACCCAAAACCCAGACGGCTCGGTGACCACACAACACGGAGATGGGCGCACCACCTACGACAGCTCACAAACCACCAGTCGCGGCAACATCAGCGCCAACACGCAAAGCATGCTGCAAGAGAGTGTGGCGAATGCCCGCAATCAAACGCAGCAAAACCTTGAACAAACCAGTACCCAACTGAGTCAAACCCTCCAAGGAGGCGCGGCGCTGAGCGACCGCTGGCATGATAGTGTGGGTAAAAACCTGGCTTACGGTGAAGGCAGCACCAGTGGCTTTAATACTCAAGTCAGCCAAGGTATGAATGACATGCAAACGGCGGTTGACAGCGTGATTCAACAAACGGGTTGGACGAAAGACCAATCACAAGCTTACCTGCAAAGTGTCTATGGCGGCTTCGAGGGCGGCGTAGGCACCGGTAAAGGGGCATCGCCATTCAATTTAGGCGCCAGTGGCGGCGTGAAATGGTCTGATGATGAACGTACGGCTTACAGCAAGATGAATACCGAGCAAAAGCAGCAGCTTGAGCAAGCCACGCAGCAATACACCGAAGGGGCCAATGCCGTGACCAGTGCCGGCACGCAGGTGGACAATAAAGACACCCGAACTTCGGTTGAGCAGTTTGCGCATGACTTTGCGATTAACGCCAGCAACACCAAGTCTCTTGGTGTAAGTGCCATGCAAAGCCAATCGGACTTGAACGCCCTCTCGAATACTCAAACGCGCCTCGACTCTGGCAGTGCCAGCTTTACGGCCAACGCGATTCAAGGCTTCCAGAATTACTTGGAAAAAGACATAGGATTAAACCAACCAGACGTCCAACGCCTAATGACCGCTTACCAACCGGAAGATATTGCTGATGCTAAAAAGTCTTGGCAAGAATACACACGCACTGAAGAGTTCACCACCATGGCGGGACTCGATGGTGACACGGCGAAGATTGTGGCAACAATGGAGAAAGCGCATGAAACCACCACCCCAACCCAACAACCAGAACTGACACCCGAGCAAAACAACACGATGGAGAAAGGATGGGCTAGTACCGTCGATACCGTGGCACACACCCGCACCGAGATGCTGCATACCAAGGGAACGGGCGGACTCTTTAATCAAGCGCGCTTTGATGGGGTTACCGATGATGTAAAACTTCAACAAGAGGAAGCGCAGAAACCCATCATCAAACCTGAGCCGATGATTGAACTGACAGTCAAGTCGCAGGTAGAAAAGGAGATCACTAGACCCGAAAGGACGGAATACGTCACCTCCGACCAAGCCTATCCTGCGGTGCCAAGATACACACAAAACTCGAAAGAATAATACTTAACTAGGTGCATAAAAAAGAACTTTATGTACCGCCTAAATACTGGTATTATGATCAGGTATCTAGAGGGAGAATGACCATGAAAACAGTCTTACCATTACTGCTGCTTACCTGTGCGAGCGTGCAAGCTCAACCCCACTCTCCCGAGCTCACTCAACTGCTGAGCGAGATACACGAGCAGTACGAACTCGCAATGATAAATAAAAGACCATATTCCCAAAACCTGCCGGACATCACCAAACTGCCCTACTTCTTGCAGCACATTGACGAGACGGACACCGTGGAGTCCATACGCTTAAACGCCTACCTACAAGGTTTGCATACTGCGTATTTTGACAATGCCTATAATCAAAAACAGCTAGGCGGAGGAAGCTGGTTCTGTATGCGCGATACAATGGCACTCGATCCAAGGCGCCACCCTGAGTTCCTTGAAGATATGATCTGGATGGTACTTGAGAAAACCGCCAAAAACGATCCGCAGAAGTTCAGACGAGCAAACTATGCAGGGTCCTTCGGCGTTGATATTTCAATGATTATTAACTACGGCTTACAAACCGAATACCCTTGCTACAGCCCTATCCCTAAATCGTTACAATTTAACGGCTGGAAATATTAATCTCGGCATAGGATATCCATCGAGAGTGAATGTAATTTCAGGTATAAGGCCAGTACGAGAGAGTAGGAACGGGTTAAATGTCTTTATTCTAGACTAGGTATTCATTGGCCGCTGCTTGGGCACAAAAACGTTCCTTTAACCCCTTATATAGCCCAAGAAAGTATTACGTTCCTGTTTCCATGAGTAGCAAGCAATAAAGTATCCTCTTAAAATGGCAGCGATCGCATCGGTACGCTGCTATTCGTTCTAATGAATCATTAGAGTAGTAGCTCTAGCTCATTTCTGCCCGTGCGACCTGAAGTCGTATGAAGCGTTGTTCACCACGACAAGAGTGAACCATCTGTATCACCAGATGACCCTAAGATCCTGAATAAAGTAGCGGATCTGACAATGTAACGAAACTTGGCCGTTAGGCTGAGTGGGAACAAAATCGTGAGAGGATGTTCCTCCTGAAAACCACAATTCGGGTAAGTGCTAGGGAGTCAATATGATGAACGTATGTGAATCCATTAAAGGTGCGTCATATGATGAAGCAGCGGAAGTGGTTAATACGCTGTGGCCAAAACGGCAACGAGAGTCGGAAAGGAGTTGGGCATTGGCCTTTCGTGATCAAAGTACTCTCCGCACTAGAGTGGGCATCTAAGTTGACATTTTACGTAACATACGGAACAGGGTAAGCCTGTATCGCTCCCTATGGGAAAGCCCTTGTGGCCGATAGTGATGCGGGTAAAGGAGGTCGGAGAAAGCGAAGGCTGCATTGTAACGATGCAGATACAGACTCGTGTCTGGTCACGAAAGTGAGCCCACTTCCGACTGGTCTTTCGTTGCGAGAGAGTTTGAAGAACTTTATTTAAGGAGAAACGCAAATGATGATTTCTAAAGAGATTAGTGCCTCTCCTGACAGTGCTCAATGGCAGTCTATCGACTGGAAACCTATTGAGTCGCATGTATTAAAGCTTCAGATGCGTATCGCAAAGGCAACTAGAGAAGGTAAACACGGTAAAGCGAAAGCCTTGCAGTGGATACTAACCCATTCTCGCTCAGCCAAGCTTCTTGCAGTAAGGCGAGTATCTCAAAATAAAGGTAGTAAAACGTCTGGAATAGATGGTGTCATCTGGAACACAGATGCACGCCGCATAAAAGCAGTTAATCAATTGAGTCGAAAGGCGTACAAAGCCCAACCGCTCAAGCGTATCTACATCCCTAAAAAGAACGGCAAGCTCAGACCATTAGGCATTCCATGCATGATTGACAGAGCGCAACAAGCCCTCCATCTTCTTGCATTAGAGCCTATATCGGAAATGCTTGCTGACCCTAATAGTTATGGATTTAGGCCAAATCGCAGTACTGCCGATGCAGTTGGGCAGTGTTTCAAATGTTTGGCATTAAAGAAATCAGCTAAATGGGTACTTGAAGGGGATATTAAAGCTTGTTTCGACAAGATCGGCCATCAATGGCTTCTTGATAACATCGTTATTGATAAGAGAATGTTGGAACAATGGCTAAAATCTGGCTTTATGGACAAAGGTCTGTTTTATCGCACCGATGAGGGAACACCGCAAGGTGGGATAATATCACCAACCTTGATGCTAATGACTCTTGCTGGACTTGAGCAGCATATTAAGTCTACGGCCCTCAAAAAGGGTAGTAGAGCCAATTTCATTGGATACGCCGACGATTTCGTCGTCACCTGCGCTTTAAAGGAAGTGTTGGAGAACGATATCAAACCGTTGATCGCTGAATTTTTAGCGGAAAGAGGCTTAACATTATCCGAAGAGAAAACGCACATTACACACATCGATAACGGCTTTAACTTTCTAGGGTTCAATCACAGAAAGTACAAAGGGAAATTGCTCATTAAACCGAGTAAATCTAACACATTGCTGTTCTTGAGCAATCTGCGCGAACTCATCAAAAAGCATGCAACAACCTCTGTAAACGATCTTATCAAACTGATAAATCCGAAATTAAGGGGTTGGGCTAATTATTATCGCCATTGCGTGGCTAAACAGGTATTCGGATATGTAGGTCATAAGCTATTTCTTGCATTATGGTACTGGGCAGTGAGGCGTCATCCGACAAAATCCAAAACTTGGGTGGCCCTTAAATACTTCGTCAACCGAAAAGGCCAATGGCATTTTCATGGTTGGCAGAAGATCATGGATATGGATTGCCAGTTCAATCTCTTCCAAATAGCCAAAGTACCGATCGAGAGACATGTAAAAAATCCGAAGTGCAGCGACACCATATGACCCTCAACACCAAGAATACTTGGCTAAGAGAAAGTCAAAAAGGCAAGCTCGCAACTCTTGGAAGGAGCCTACTCTCGCTGCTTTATAAGTTGCTGGGTATCAAACGATGCCTTCGTGAAGGCTTGAGCCTAGTGCAGTGAAAGTTGCACGCTGGGTTCTTATATGGACTCTCG
>NZ_JBFRSC010000038.1:0-56661 GCF_041473335.1 Vibrio sp. 10N.222.55.C7 | reverse complement strand
TTTACTTTAATTGGTATAAAGACTCGATAGATTATGGTTTATAAGTATCGTTGAAGTTATTTGGGGATAAACAACAGATATAAAAAAGCCGATGCTTGGCATCGGCTTAGTTTGAGTTGTTTTGACTTAAGCTGGCTGAACTAGAGCGAGCGCTTTACGAGAAACCTCATGAGCTGCTTTCGTCAAGTTTTGCTTCTCTAGTGCGTCGGATAGGTATCCGTAATCTGAAACATTTGAGCGAAGTGCTAGGGCTTTTTCGAAGTGGCTTTGTGCTTCCGCCCACTTCTGCTCTCTTAAGTAGAACTGAGCCAGCGCGCTGTGTGCTTCGGCATTACCACTGTCTTTACTAATTGCACGTTCTAGCATGACCACTACTGGGTGGTGATCGGATAAGTTCAGCTCTGGAAGCAACATGTAGAGTTCATTTGACCCACTCTTTGCAATGTTCTCTTTGATCACAGTGAAGGCTTCTGAGTCAGCTTTGCGAGCGATAAGTTGCTTCACAAAGCAGGATACAAGGTGCGAACTTTGTTTCTGTTTTCTTGAAAGCTTGTTCCAATGGCTGATTAAACCTTCGCTACCTTGCTGTTGTGCCACATCATGAAGTAGCCCACATTGTGCTTTCTGTTCTAATTCACGTTGCTCATCAGCTGTTAGAAGTTTGTTCTTAACTAATTTAGGAGTTAACTCTAGCAATGGCTGCCATAACTTCAGTTGCAAGTAAGTGGCTTTTAACAGGCCAAGTACAGCAGTGTTATTAGGGTATGTGCCTTTTAGGGTCGAAAGTGTATCGAATGCAGCTTCGTAGTTTGACTCGCTGATTTGCTGTTTAGCTTTAGTTAGCTCAACCGCTAGTAGAGAGTCGTCCTGTTGGCTAGCAAGCTCGATGTACTTATCTCGCTCACTTGTATTACCTTGTTCGTGTGCCGCTTGAGAAGCGACTAAATAACAAAGTAGAGGCATGTCGTGATGGTTAGCCCAACGTGTTACCTTCTTCTCAGCGCCTTTCCAGTCACCTTCAAGCAGCTTGATGATGCCTTCATTGGTATAACGACGAGAGCGTTTCAATTTACGAACACTGAACCAATTCCAAGTTGTCGAGCTCGCGTACATAAGCTTTTTAAATAGGTACTCTAAGCCGAATAGAGCCGCTAGAAGAGCGATGACGAAGATAACCAGTGTTGTCACGCTCATCTCAATGGTCTTATTCGCAATTGAGATCAGAACGTAGCCTTGTTGACCAGAGAACTGAGTACCAACAATTAACCCAGCACCTAGAACGAGAAAAAGAAAAATCCAACGAATCATTATTTTTCCTCCGTGGTCATAACGGTGACTTCACGACGTAGGCGCTCACGTATCACATCTGACAACTCATTTTGAGACTCAAGCTTTACAGGGTATTTCACAGAGATGTTCTGTTCACTTAGCTGTTTAATCGCTTTCTCAAATTCAATCACTGAGTTGTTATCTTGATTTAGATAAGCTTTCGACCACTCGCTAGCGGTATTAAGAGCTGCGCTATAGAGTTCACCTTGTTCTTTGTAGACGGCGCGAATCGCGGTTTCTAATTTACCTTTGATGTTTTCACGCAGGTAGAAGTGCTGTTCTGGTGATAGTAGAGGGATAACTTCGCCATCACGACTGCGGAATGTGATGAAGTTTTCTGAGAAGTCTTTCATCGACGTCATCAGGTTGTTCTGCCAATCATTAATATCTTGCGATACCGCTTTTTTCTCAACAACCGCAGCTTCCGGAAGAATCGCATTGGCAAGCGGCAGTGTATCGACTTGCTGTTGCAAGCTTGTGATACGCAGAACTAAGCCGTCACGGTCGATCAGAGGAATAGTGCGAAGCTTGGTAATGTCATTGGTCATTGATTGACGCAGTGACACTAAGCTCGGGTCATTCAGTGCTGCGATACGTTGATCGGCGCTTTCCATTAACTTGGTTGCGCTAACGGCATCATGCTCAAGGAACAGTTTACGTCCTGCTAGTTTCACAAGGTAATCGGCTTCGGCAAGTAACCAGTCATTCGGGCGGCGACCTTTCACGTCAGCCACTGCTAACTGCAGGCTTTGAATGCTCTTCTGCTGTTGAGATTGCACGACCTGAGTTTTCTCCACCGCGTGTGAGGCTTCTTGGATAGTCTCTTGCTTGATGGTTTGTAGGTCTTTATTTACCGCAGATTGGGTATTTTGAAGTTGTGCTTGAAGAGCGGCTATTTGAGCCGAGTATTCAGCGCTCTTTTGCTGCATTTGAAATGCGATACCGCCACTGAAGATAATTGAAATAGCGATCGCAATAGCGCCTAGTTTGACACCGCGCTTACCTTGCTTTTCTGCTTTCTCTATTTGCTCTTTATGCTCAGCTTGAGGCTGCTCATTTTTAGCGGTATTTGAAGCAGAGGCATCAAGCTTCTGTTCAGGTTGTTTTGTCTCTGTAGAGTCAGCTTTTTCGTTTTCAACAACTACTGGCTGAGTATCTTGTTTCTTTTCAGGTTCAATATGCTCATTATTTTTTTTGCTTGTCATGCTTATTTCCTGTTTCTAGCTAGGGCCGGAGAGCAGCCAGTAATATTTGGTTCGTAGCACTGTGAGTATTGGTCACATTCGAGAAGCCGAGTTGTTGTGCTCGTTCTACAATGCGCTGGCTTGGGACAAATAGATGTCTTGTTGAAAGCCAAGCCAAATACTCATCAGGGGTAATTGAGCAGAGATACTCCAATTGTTCCTGACTAGTGATGACAACTTTGGACGTTTTTTTGTTTATCCATGTTTGATAGGTATTGTGGTCGCTAATAGGAATATATTCTCTACGGTAGGTCTCACAATAAGAGACTTGTGCACCTCGATTGAGTAGAGAATCCCTAATGAGCTCACGCCCACCATTGCCACGTAGTATCAAAATGGACTTATTTTCTACGCCATTAAGTTCAGTAAGTTTAAGAAGATGTTCACTATCACTAACTTGAGGATAGTTTACTTTTTGTTTACAGACTTTGCTTAAAACGTGCGCAGTTTTTTGACCAACGCCAAGATAAAGCGGCGAAGTAGGCCAAATGGATGAGGTTTTTGAAAGGATGCTTTGGGCAGCCGACACGGCGTGGTGACTGACTGCAATAATGATATCGCTGTTATTAAGCTGGGTGCTTAAATCCGCAGAGTTGGGATTATCCACGATACGAATCAGCGGATGATGGATTGCTTGAACCCCTTCATCCGCTAGTTGTTGGCAAAGCGATTGTCCCTCTGAACCGGGACGAGTCACCAACACTGTCATGATTATTCTTGGTCAACGTAGAGCTTGGTTAAGATTTCTCTCGCGCCATCATCCAGCAATTGATTTGCCAGAGTCACGCCAAGTGCTTCTGCATCTTTGCGAGGGCCAGAGATCTCACCACGAACCATCTTAGAACCGTCCGGTTCACCAACTAATGCACGTAGCCAGATGTTTTCGCCATCTAATAATGAGTAGCTGCCGATAGGAACCTGACAGCCACCTTCTAGGGTAAGGTTCATTGCACGTTCGCACAGTACACGATCAGCCGTGTCTTTATGATTCAGTGGTTCAAGGAGTTTAATCAGACGCTCGTCATCAAGGCGACACTCAATACCAACAGCGCCTTGGCCAACAGCAGGGAGAGACTGCTCTGGTTCGATGAAGCTACGAATACGCTCTTCTAGCTCTAGACGTTTAAGACCTGCAGCAGCCAGTACGATCGCATCGTATTGACCATCATCGAGTTTACCTAGACGAGTACCAACGTTGCCGCGCAGCTCTTTGATGATCAGATCTGGGCGGTATTCTAACAGTTGGCATTGGCGACGCAGACTGCACGTACCCACGACAGCACCTTGTGGGAGTTCGTCGATGTTGTTGTAAGTGTTTGATACGAAAGCGTCACGCGGATCTTCTCGCTCACAAATTGTTACCAGACCTAGACCTTCAGGGAAGTCGACAGGTACATCTTTCATTGAGTGAACCGCTAGGTCAGCACGACCTTCTAGCATGGCTACTTCAAGTTCTTTAACGAACAGTCCTTTACCACCCACTTTAGCAAGCGGAGTGTCTAGGATGATGTCACCTTTGGTCACCATAGTTACTAGCTCAACCTCTAAACCAGGGTGAGCAGCTTGCAGTGCATCCCTTACAAAGTATGCCTGCCAAAGGGCAAGAGGGCTTTTTCTGGTCGCGATACGGATTGGTGCTGAATTTGTCATGGTGTTTCCGATATAGGTTCTGTAATAGCCTAATCCTACCATTATGAGGCGAGAATTCTTACTGTTTGATCATTCCATACTTTGATAGCTGAGAGATTTTCATGAGTTCACCAAAATAGTGTGATTAGTATCTCATTTGAAACATGGGCTATTATTAGAAATAGTCAATAAAGAGGACACTACGGCGCCGTGAGTTTAACTTTCTGTCATCAAGGAATTGACCAGTATGACGGGTTCCTTTGCTTTACCATTAAGGGTAAAAGTGTTAAATTGATCACGTTTTGTTGCTCCTTTCGTTCAGTAACTAAACAGAACTGCACTTAACCTCAAACCAAGGACTTACCTTGCAGGCTTACACTCAAACTTTGATTCAACGATTAGACAATCTAAATCAGCAGCGCATTGATCGTGCGTTGGCGTTGATGAATGTGCAAGGCCAGCGAGTATTCAACCTTATTCCCGCACTGCTTCACTTCAATCACCCGATGATGCCTGGTTATTATGACCAACAAGTTCCTTTTGGAATTCGTAGCTTCACGCTTAATGAATTCCAAAAGCAATTTGTCTCTGATACCGAATTAACGCTGGGTGGCAAACTCACCGAGACGGATGAACCAGCAATCCTTGGCTTGTACACCATGGGTAGTACTTCTTCTATTGGTCAAAGCACTTCAAGTGATCTTGATATCTGGGTGTGTGTTTCCCCGGATATGGATGGCGCCTCTCGCGATAGCCTAACCAACAAGTGTCTCTTGATTACCGATTGGGCTGAAACCTTGGGAGTAGAAGCGAACTTCTTCTTGATGGATGAACAGCGTTTCCGTTCGAACCATTCAGAAGAGATGACCGGCGATAACTGTGGTTCTTCACAGCACTTATTATTGCTTGATGAGTTTTATCGCTCTGCGGTTCGTTTGGCTGGTCAGCGTTTGTTGTGGCAAATCATTCCGCCAGAAATGGAAGAGTGTTACGACGAGTATGTTCAAGGTTTGTGTCAGGATGGCTATCTTGATTGCTCGCAGTGGATCGATTTCGGCAAGCTGAATCGCATTCCCGCTGAAGAGTACTTTGGTTCAAACCTGTGGCAGCTCTATAAGAGTATCGACTCACCGTATAAATCGGTTTTGAAGGCGATCCTGTTAGAAGCCTATTCATGGGAATACCCAAACACCCAACTGCTGAGTATTGATACCAAGCGTCGCTTCTTCGCGGATGAACCGGATCTGTATGGCATGGATAGTTACTATCTGATGCTTGAGAAGGTAACGCGCTACCTAGAGCGTATTAACGACCATACTCGATTGGACTTGGTGAGGCGCTGTTTTTATCTTAAGACCCACGAGAAGTTGTCACGAGATGCGGGCATTGGCTCCGTTGCGTGGCGTCGTGAAGCCTTAACCGAGATGACTAAATCTTGGAATTGGGGACATGAAACCATTGCTGAGC
Organism: Vibrio sp. 10N.222.55.C7; assembly: GCF_041473335.1. Lineage (NCBI taxonomy): Bacteria > Pseudomonadati > Pseudomonadota > Gammaproteobacteria > Vibrionales > Vibrionaceae > Vibrio > Vibrio sp. 10N.222.55.C7. The sequence goes on along the minus strand of NZ_JBFRSC010000038.1, from coordinate 50,992 downwards.
TCGATAACCGCCGTAACTGGAAGGTTGAGCAGGTTAAAGTAGTGCACCATGCACTGCTTGATGCCTTGATGCTGAGCTATCGTAATCTGATTCAATTTGCGCGTCGTAACGACATCACTTCGGCAATCAGTCCACAAGATATCAGCATCTTGGCACGTAAGCTTTACGCTGCGTTTGAGGTATTGCCAGGTAAAGTGACACTGCTGAACCCACAAATCTCTCCGGATCTGCATGAACCCGACTTGAGCTTCATCGAAGTTCGTCAGGGTCAGTCGAATAAAGCAGGTTGGTACTTGTATAAGCAGCCACTGGTTGCACACCGCATTCTTGGTCAGCCTTCTCTAGAGCACCATGAGTACTTGAGTAAGTTGGTAGCATGGTCGTTTTTTAATGGCTTGATTACCGAGTCGACACGTTTGCACTCTGTGGTACGTGACGCTCACATCGATATCGATAAGTTCTATCAAATGGTGAGCGACCTGCGTAATACGTTTTCTTTGCGTAAGCGTCGCCCAAGTATGCAAGCACTGGCGAGCCCGTGTGAGATAAGCCAGCTAGCGATGTTCATCAACTTTGAAAATGACCCGACGTCTGAATTAAGTGGTCGTGCATTAAAAGTGGACCTCAAGAACGCCGATATCTTCAGCTTTGGTGAGGAAGGTAAGAGCTTAGTCGGCAGTGTCGACTTAGTTTATCGTAACTCTTGGCATGAAGTACGTACGCTGCATTTCCAAGGTGATACGGCAATGCTGGATGCGCTGAAGACGGTGCTTGGCAAAATGCACCAAGATGCTTTACCGCCAGAATCGGTTGATGTGTTCTGTTACAGCAAAAACCTGCGTGGTGTGATGCGTAACATGGTGTATCAACTGCTTGCTGAGTGTATCGATTTACGATTGAAACCGATTGAACCCGAGAAGCGCCGCCGCTTTAAGGCTATTCGTTTAGCTAATAAGATGTTTGGTCTGTTCTTCGAACGTCGTGGTGTGTCGGTACAGATGTTGGAAAACTCGGTCGATTTCTACCGTAGCATCTCAACCAATAAGTTAAAGGGCTCACCTTTACTGATGCTCGATAAAGAGCAAGAGTATCAGCTACCAGAAGTGGTGGATGGTTTTGCGAGTGAGGGCTTGATTCAGTTCTTTTTCGAAGATACCGACAAAGGCTTCAATATTTATGTATTGGACGAGTCGAACCAAGTTGAGGTCTACCACCAGTACAGCGGTGAAAAAGATGAGATGATCGCGAGCGTGAATTCTTTCTACACATCGGTAAAAGATGAGTCGAAGATGTCGTCTAAGTTGATTAACTTTAACCTACCTCAGTACTACCAAATCGTTCATCCTGAAGAAGGCAATTCTTACGTTGTGCCTTATCGTAACGATGCAACTTTAGCTTCTCGGAGCTCAAAGATAGTTAACATCTAGTCTTACTAAGCCCGATTGATTTTAAAAAAAGGAGTGATTGATTCACTCCTTTTTAGTTTTTGCTTACAAATGATTAGACCCAATCGATCGCTTCACCTGCGTGCTTCACGCATTCTTCTTTAACCATCTCAAACAGCTCCATGCCCGTCTTTGAACATGTCCACTTGTCGTCAACTAGCTTGAAGTGAAAGCCACCAGATTTAGACGCTAACCAGATTTCTTTCATTGGTTCTTGGCGGTTAATGATGATTTGGCTGCGGTTCTCAAACTCCAGCGTCATCACGTTACCAGTCACTTCGTAATCAATATCTGCCTCTGATTCATCGATAGCTTCTTCGATGTTTTGCATCTGTATATCGACCAGCTGATGAAATTCAGTCTCGTTCATCCTTTCTATCCTATTGCTTTTCCTGAGTGTGGTGCGATTATAGGGGGCATTGAGTTAATAATCACGATATGCAAAATGAAAAAATTAATTGCTGCTCTATTTATGATGTCCGTTATTGGACTTTCTGGTTGTGGTCAAACGGGTCCTTTGTACGATCCTGATGAAGTTCAGCAAACCGAACAATCACAATAAGTGAAAACACGCAGAAATCGTTATTTATAAGGGATAAGAACTTTGGATTACTTCAACTATCAGGAAGATGGCCAGCTTTGGGCTGAGGACGTCGCACTTTCACAACTAGCAGAGCAATATGGTACACCGCTGTATGTATATTCTCGTGCAACATTAGAACGCCACTGGAATGCGTTTGATTCATCGGTTGGTGAGCATCCGCACTTGGTGTGTTATGCCGTTAAAGCTAACTCAAACCTTGGCGTGTTGAATACTTTGGCTCGTTTGGGCTCTGGCTTCGATATCGTTTCTGGCGGTGAGCTAGAGCGTGTGGTTGCTGCCGGTGGCGATCCAGCAAAAGTTGTATTCTCTGGTGTCGGTAAAACAGCCGCTGAAATGAAGCGTGCGCTTGAGTTGAACATTAAGTGTTTCAACGTAGAGTCTGAACCAGAACTAGAGCGACTGAATAAAGTAGCTGGTGAGCTTGGTGTTAAAGCGCCGATTTCACTGCGTATCAACCCAGACGTTGATGCGAACACTCACCCTTATATCTCTACTGGTCTGCGTGATAACAAGTTTGGTATCGCTTTCGACCGTGCTCCTGCTGTCTATGAGTTTGCAAAAACACTCGATAACTTGTCTATCCATGGTATTGATTGCCACATTGGTTCTCAGTTAACAGATATCGAACCTTTCATCGATGCAACCGATCGCCTGCTTGCGCTGATCGACCAGCTACGTGCTAACGGTATCAACATCAAACACCTTGATGTCGGTGGCGGTTTGGGTGTGGTTTATCGTGATGAATTACCACCACAGCCTTCTGACTACGCGAAAGCCTTATTGGCTCGCCTAGACAATCATTCTGATCTAGAGCTGATTTTCGAGCCTGGAAGAGCGATTGCTGCTAACGCTGGTGTATTATTAACGAAAGTCGAGTTCCTCAAGCCAACAGAGCACAAGAACTTTGCCATCATCGATGCAGCAATGAACGATCTAATGCGCCCAGCACTTTACCAAGCTTGGCAGGATATTGTTCCTGTGAGCCCTCGTCAGGGGGAAACTGTGACTTACGATTTGGTTGGCCCAATCTGTGAGACAGGCGATTTCCTAGGTAAAGATCGTGACCTTGTTCTTGAAGAAGGTGATCTGCTAGCGGTTCGTTCAGCGGGTGCTTATGGCTTCGCGATGTCATCTAACTACAACACTCGTTCGCGTGCGGCTGAAGTGATGGTGGATGGCGATAAAACTCACTTGGTTCGTCAGCGTGAAGAGCTTACGAGTCTGTGGGAACTTGAAAACATTCTTCCGGAGTAATTTTAAGCGTTATGCACTTCCACTTTTCTAAAATGCATGGTTTGGGCAATGATTTCATGGTCGTGGACTGCATTACTCAAAATATTTTCTTTTCTCCAGATTTGATCCGTCGCTTGGCGGATCGTCACACTGGCGTGGGCTTTGATCAGCTACTTGTGGTTGAGGCTCCCTATGATCCAGAAACTGATTTCCATTACCGCATATTCAATGCGGATGGCAGTGAAGTGGAGCAGTGTGGCAATGGTGCACGTTGTTTTGCACGATTCGTTCGCATGAAAGGCTTAACGAATAAGTACAGCATCAACGTGAGTACCAAGAAAGGTAAAATGGTTCTCAAGATTGAAGAGAATGACCTGATCACGGTGAACATGGGCATTCCTGAGTTCGAACCCGGCAAGATTCCATTCAAGGCCAAGCAGCCAGAGAAGACGTATATCCTAAGAACGGATGTACACACCTTATTCTGTGGTGCGGTAAGCATGGGTAACCCACATGTGGTTACCGTGGTTGATGACGTCGACACGGCTGATGTGGACACCTTAGGCCCACTACTTGAATCACATGAACGTTTCCCTGAGCGTGTTAATGCTGGCTTTATGCAGGTCGTTAACCGTGAAGAAGTTCGTCTACGTGTTTACGAACGCGGCGCGGGTGAAACTCAGGCATGTGGTAGCGGAGCGTGTGGCGCAGTTGCAGTGGGTATCACTCAAGGCTTACTGGCTGAGAATGTGAAGGTTCGTCTACCAGGCGGTGACTTACACATTAGCTGGCAAGGCCCGGGTAAACCTCTGTTTATGACCGGCCCTGCAACGCATGTGTTTGATGGTCAACTTTCTTGCTAATAACGACCCAAAACAAATATATTCATAAAAATAAAGGATAGGTTTTGTCTTACGTTGAAGCCGACGCACTCACCGCAGAAGTGGTCGCGGAATATTTACGTGATAACCCAGATTTTTTCCAAGACCGAAAAGATTTGGTTGATCGCCTTGCTATCAATAACGTTGAGCAGGGCGCTGTTTCTCTGGTTGAGGTTCAGCTTAAACGCCAACGTCATCGAATCGAAGAGCTTGAAGAAGAGATCACTGGCTTGATGTCGTTGGCAGCAAATAACGATAAAACCTTCTATGAGTTTATGGATCTGCAAGCGCAAGTGCTGAAATGCAGTGACTTCATGCAGGTGATAAAAGCCGTTGAACAAAAAGCGTTAGATCTTGGGCTTAAGGCTCATGTTCGTATTCTTTCGCAATCTGGCTTTTATCAGTTGAGTGCTGAGGGTTACTCTAAGTTTTCGCTTAACCATTTCAATGGCAAAGATGCTTATCTTGGACGCTTGAGAAAAGCCGACAGACACGATTTGTTTGGTGATTATCCAGTTCCAGAGCTAGGCTCTTATGTAGTACTACCGCTTGCTAAGCAGTCTCCATTGGGTTTGCTCGCCTTTTCTAGTGAAGATGGCGGACATTTCCAACCCCATATGGATACGCTCTTTTTACGCCATTTAGCACTTGTTGTCGCTCATTTGGCGGACACCTTACCTTGGCAGATAAATAATGAGCCTAGAGCCCAAAATACCTCTTCCTAACAGCCTTCAAAAGCCACTTTCTCGCTTCTATGAATATCTCCGAAGCGAGAAGGGACTCAGCCTACACACCCAACGTAATTACAAACAACAACTTGAAACCATGGCCGGTCATTTAGTCACTCTAGGGCTAAAGGATTGGGGTCAAGTCGATGCGGCGTGGGTCAGACAACTGGCCAGTAAAGGCATGCGTGAGGGAATGAAAGCGAGCAGCATTGCAACGCGCTTATCGTCACTGCGCAGCTTCTTTGATTTCCTTGTGTTGCGTGGCGAAATGACCGCCAATCCAGCCAAAGGTGTCTCTGCACCTCGCAAACAACGCCCTTTGCCTAAAAACCTCGATGTTGATGAAGTGGGTCAACTGCTTGATGTGAATGAGGACGATCCATTGTCGATTCGTGATCGAGCGATGATGGAGGTGATGTATGGTGCTGGATTACGACTGGCAGAACTGGTCGGCATCAATCTGAAAGATGTGTTGGGTCGACAAGGCGAAATCCGAGTGATTGGTAAAGGCGACAAAGAACGTAAAGCGCCTTTTTCTGGTTTAGCTAAAGAGTGGGTCGATAAATGGCTCAAAGTTCGTGGTGAATTGGCTTCACCGGGTGAAACCGCGCTGTTTGTCTCTAAGCTCGGGACTCGTATCTCTCACCGCAGCGTGCAAAAGCGCATGGAAGAGTGGGGCAAGAAGCAATCTGTCGCGAGCCACATCAGCCCGCATAAACTGCGTCACTCCTTTGCAACGCATGTGCTGGAATCGAGCCAAAATCTTCGTGCTGTGCAAGAGTTGCTTGGCCATGAAAACATCTCGACGACCCAAGTGTATACCCACTTAGATTTCCAACACTTAGCACAAGCTTATGATCAGGCTCACCCGAGAGCTCGTAAGAAGAATAAAGATTAGATTAAAGGGTTTACTATGCGAATTTATCGAGGGTTAAAGCCCATCAAAGCCATGACCTTTGACTTGGATGACACCCTGTATGACAACTGGCCTGTGATCATGAAGGTTGAGAAAGAGATGGCACAGTGGCTTTATCAAAAGCACCCAGTGTCGGCTTCTTTATCGCTTGAAGAGTGGCAGGGCATTAAGCAGCAAGTCGCATCTGAAAACCCAGCTTTGAAACATGATGTCACCGTGTGGCGTGAAACTCAGATTAAGAGTGGTTTGCTGCAATTGGGTTACTCTCTGCAGCAAGCAGAGCAAGCGGCTCGAGAGGGCATTGAGCATGCCTTGTGGTTGCGTAATCAAGTCGATGTCCCTCAAGAAACGCATCGAGTGATGACTGAACTTAGCCAACGTATTCCTCTGGTTGCGATTACCAATGGCAATGTCGATCCACACAAAATTGGCTTAGGGCTGTACTTTCAATTAATCCTTAAAGCCGGCCCTGATGGCAGAGCAAAACCCTATCCAGATATGTTTGAAAAAGCTCAGCAACACCTAGGTTGTGACGCTGAGAATATTCTTCATGTTGGCGATCACCTCAAAACGGATGTCTATGGAGCCAAGCAAAATGGCTTCCAAGCGTGCTGGTTTAATGACACTGGTTCCAATTTATACCGCTCCCCGAAGGCGAGTGTGCTCCCTGATGTTGAAATAGACCAACTTAGCGATCTTATGCGACTAATTTAATGGCTCGGTAAGCTTATTGTGTCGCATTTATGCTATTGAATTGTTACATTAGTCGCCTATAAAAGCCTGATTAGGCTAGGATAATTGGCGACTACTTTTTATCGATTCATTTCAGTCATAGCAGTGGTTGCGGGTTGTTACTTCACTCGATTTTGAACAAGGGTTGGCATGCAAACATTTACATTTCTCGCAAATACTGAGGCGTTATTTAGAGCTCAATTTGATCAGCGAGAATGGTGTGACAGCAAACAGTACCTTATTCAAATTTTCTCAGCTCAATCTTCAGATCTAGCTCGTCAAATCGCGGGTGTTGCCCTCAATCGTTTAAATAATGCGACGCTAATTGGCCAGAGTGCTCGTCATGTTATCTGTGATAATTGCCTTGAAAGTGCATGCACCTTAGTCATCATCAGTGAGTTCAACGAAACCCATCTAACCTCTGCGGTCCAGCCTTTTTCCGGCAATCCAAATCAAGACAGCCAAGACTTAGCTTTTCAGCTGCGCCTTACAGAAGAAACCAAAACGGTCATCAGCTTGTGCGATCAGGTTGAAGGGCGTGATTATCCTATTTATAGCGCTTTTGAAAATTTGCCTTACGCCTTGCCGATAGCTGGTGGACTGTGCCATGAGAATGAATTTGGCCGTTGGGTTATGTATAACGAGCAAACCTACCAGCACGCCTGTGTTGCTGTGGCTCTGACTAACCCAAGATTGAAGGTTTGGTCGGACGCGTACTCTGAGTGGAACCCGATTGGGATGAAGCTACGAGTCACACACGCAATCGGAAATCGCTTATACGCATTGAACGACAAGCCGGCTATTGAAGTATTCAAACATTACCTTGCGGATGGCAAAGACCTTCCTTTTAGTCAACTGATGAGCTTTCCACTTTATCGAGAACTTGGCAGAAAGAAGGGTATCTCGACGCCGCTACGTATTAATGATGATGGCAGTATTGAGTTTGATAGCCCTTGGCATGTCGGTGAAGAGGCGCAGTTTTGTTATAACCACCCATCGCTCACTGCAGAAAAGGTGCACCACGGTGCCGAGATGCTAGCCATGCATCAGCCTGAATCGGTGATCATTTATAACTGCGTATCTCGACTTGAATTTATCGACAGTAAACTTGAGCTCAAGCCATTTGAAGGGATAGTGAATACATGTGGTGCCTACTGCATGGGGGAGCTATACCGTAATGAAGACCGCCAAGAGATACTGCACCACAGCTTGACTTATATCGCTATGCGCGAGTCTGACGAGATTAAAGAGTTTCATTGCGAAGACTTTCAGTGTGGCTCAACCGTGTCGCCATTGCTTAACCTAGTCAGAAATGCAGTCGCTGATCTCGACAGTATGAATACTCAGATGGAAAAGAAACTCCATCAACAAGCGCGTCGCTTAACCGAAAGCTATCGCATTGACTCGCGTACTGGTTTGCCGAACCGTATCGTACTGAAAGAGCGCCTCAATACGATTCTGTTCAGTGAACATCTGCTGACCTTAAAGCTAACCAACTTCCATCAGGTTAACGAGAAGTATGGTTATCAAGTGGGGGATCAGCTGCTACTCGATCTGTCTAATCACTTTATCGAGCGATTACAGCTTCGTGTGGTTAAAGAGCCTCGCGTGAAGGTAGAGCTATTCAGTATTGGTGTTGGAGAGTGGGCGATTATCTTCAATGCTAGTGTTGGTAGTACGAAAATAAAAGAAGGTTTCGTTGAGTTCGCCGATGACATCGAACACATAAATTTTGAGCCATATGGTTTGGCTGATATTGATTACCTGTCAGTTTCTCTGTGTGGCGGCTTTGCTAGTCGTTGTGACTTCTTAACCGACAGTGGTGACCAGATCTTATTGAAAGCGATCGAAGCTCGACGCTATGGAGTACGTAACAATACCCACATCACCAATGCTAAAGACATTCAGGTGAGTGAAGAAGATCGCAAAGAGCAACTAGGCTGGCTGAGCTGTGTAAGTCGTGCGATTTTAGATCAGAACATCATCACTTATTCCCAGCCAATTGTGGAGTCGGTTACGCACGAAATGATTGGCCAAGAGTGCTTGGTCAGAATCATGGAGTCAGACGGTACCATTGTGCCACCAGGTAAGTTCTTACCTATCATTGCCGACACGCACCTTTACACTCGCCTCAGCCGACACATGATTAAGAACACCATAGGTTATATGGCGGATAAGCAAAGCCCATTTTCTATCAACCTATCCCCGCAAGATTTGTTGAGCGACAAGACGCTTGAGGTGCTCGAGACCGCCATCAGTGCTATGAACGATCCCACTCGACTTGGCCTAGAGGTTCTCGAGTCTGAGCAGATTAAAGATTATGGTCGCATGATTGAGGTGTGTGATCACTTCCGTGCTCTCGGGGCGAGAATCATTGTTGATGACTTTGGCTCTGGTTACTCCAACATCGAGGAAATCATTAAGCTTGAGCCACAGATCATTAAGCTCGACGGTAGCTTGATTCGTAATATCGACAAAGATCAAAAACAAAGAAACATAGCCTCTCAGTTGATTCGTTTGTGCCAAGTGTTCAATGCCAAAACGGTCGCTGAATTTGTCCATAACCAACAGGTTTGTGAGATAGCAGAGCAAATGGGTGTCGATTATCTGCAGGGTTACTACTTCGGTGAGCCTAAGCGACTGTTTTAGCAGTTAAAGCTTCCCGCATTGTGTAACGACTGGCTATAAAAGTACTGCGCCGCCATTAATGACTGCTTTTTGGCGGAATGAATGATGTCTAACTAAGGTCACATTATTCATAACGCGATCGCAAGTATTCCGTGCAAGCCTTATCTATAATAAGCACAATAATAAATCATTAACGTAACGATTAATGTGAATATGCAGTCGACTTCTCTCCTGATACAAGACATTGAGTAAACCCAACGTGAATTGGAAAAGATAGATTTTCATCAACATGAAAGCCTACTGATTCAGGTGTTTTCGTCTTTCGAGAAAGGTTCTGTTTTGGCTGCCTGCCAAGTGATTCAATCGACTTTTCCCAATGCCAAATTGATTGGTTGCAGTGCTAACCACTACATTAGTCAAGGTGTCATCCTGCACCAAGGTCTTTATCTGATTGTTACCCGCTTTGACGCGATGTCTTACTCTTGTGGTGTTGTCGAATATAGCGAACAACCATTGCTCGATAGCCACGCTATGTGGCAACAGCTTGAGTGCAATGATAATACTCAAAGCATCATCTGTTTCGCAGACCGCTTGCAGATAAATAACCGAGATCTATTTTCAGCGTTTGAGCAGTCGATGTATTCATTACCGATCTGTGGCGGTGCATCGACCATCACAGATAATGGGCGATGGGTGATGTTAGACGGCATTTGCTATGAAAATGCCTATGTGATGTTGGCGCTGCACAGTGTTGAGCTCTCCATCGCTAAGGGTTACTACACTGAATGGAATCCGATTGGTCGAACTTTTCGAGTGACAGGTGCTCAAGAGAACCGGTTGTTGGAACTGGATGGGATGCCTGTTCGCGAACTCTACAATCGTTACCTCGCTGATGGCCTCGAAGTGCCTTTTGAGCAACTGCATAACTTTCCCTTGATGGTCGGTGACCCGAAAGAGCAAAACATTCACTTACCGCTCAAGGTAACGGAAAGTGGAGAGATAGAATTCAGCGGCCTGTTCCAAGTGGGCGATGAGGTCCGGTTTTGTTATGACCATCCATCACTGACCTTAGAGCAGATACGACTGGGCGTGCAGCAGATCGCCTCTCATAGGCCAGAACAGTTCTTCATTTACAACTGCACCTCTCGCATCGACTTTATCGATGGCAACCAAGAGGTAGAGGTTTTCCAAAAATTGGCCGACAGCTATGGCGTTTACTGCATGGGAGAACTTTATCAAGAGAATAGCCAACAGCGAATCTTGCACCATAGCCTCACTTACCTTGCGCTTAAAGAGGGTGAGGGTAAGGGTAAGGGTAAGGCAGTATTGCCATTAGAGACACAACCCGCTACCAATATATCCCCTCTGTTTTCATTGATCCGAAATGCACTGCTTGATGTCGATGATATGAATAACAGTATGGCGAGTAAGATTCAGCAGCAAGCCACTGCATTGACGGCAAGCTACCGAATTGATCTCCGTACTGGTTTACCCAATCGCAGTGTGTTGCGTGAGAAGCTGTCGAAAATGAGCAGTGACAGCCACTTGTTAGCTTTGAAGGTCACGACCTTTGGTCAGATCAATGAGAAGTATGGCTATCGAGTGGGTGACAAGCTTTTACATGATTTGAGTGAGTACTTTCAAAAGGCGCTGTGGCAGTTCTTTGATGAGGGTTGTCAGCTCTACAGTATCGGTATTGGTGAGTGGGCGGTGGTGTTTGATAGCTGGGCGAGCCAAGAACATATTCATCAGCGATTCTCGGAATTTGCCGATCAAACCGAGCATGTGAATTTTGAGCCTACCGGTTTACCCGATATTGATTACTTGTCGGTGTCTATCTGTGCGGGTATCGCCAGCCGTCGAGATTTCCCGACTACCTCTATTGATGACTTATTGTTGAAGGCGATTGATGCGAGGCGCAGCGCTGTCAGCCAGAACAAGCACCTAGTGAGCGCCAAGGCACTCATTCAATTGGAGAAGCATCGCCAAGAGCAACTTGGTTGGCTGTCGTGCGTGAGTCGCGCGGTGCTTAATCAGAATATTGTGGCGTGCTCTCAGCCCATAGTTTCAGCACACAGTCATCAGGTAGAGAGCTACGAGTGTTTGGTTCGAATTGAAGAGGACGGTCAGTTAATTGCACCGGGTAAGTTCTTGCCAATCATTGAAGGAACCCATCTCTATACACGCCTCAGTCGTCAGATGATAACGCGCACCTTCGATTTTATGAGTCAGCGAACCGATTCGTTCTCAATTAATTTAGCGCCACAAGATTTCAGCAATGAGAAAACCATTCTTCACCTTGAACAAGCGATCAAGAAAATCAGTCACCCACAGCGTATTGGCTTGGAGGTGTTAGAAACGGAACAAATTCAGGATTACGGTCGCTTGATTGAGGTGTGTAATCACTTCCGCGATCTTGGTGTGAATATTATTGTTGATGACTTTGGTTCGGGCTATTCGAACATTGATGAGATATTGAAGCTAGAACCACAGGTGATCAAGCTTGATGGCAGTTTGATTCGCAATATTGATAAAGATAAAAAGCAGCGCAAGATCGCTCAGCAGTTGGTGAGCTTATGCCAGATTCTGAATGCTAAGACGGTGGCGGAGTTCGTTCATAATGAGCAGGTGTGCCGTATTGCTGAAGACATGGGGGTCGATTACTTGCAAGGGTATTACTTTGGTCAACCTCAGCGTTTGTTTTGATGGAGCGAGCGTTTCACGTGAAACACTGGTTGGCTCAATAACGAAAATACGATGTAAAAAGGGTGAGCTTATGGCTCACCCTTTTTGTTTTTAGTGTCTGTCTCGTCCCGAAATGTGTTTTTACCTTCCCGCGCGCCTGCTTGGTCTATTTGAGGGCGTGGCCACACTTGTCGGCGTGGAACACTTTTAGATAATGCTGGTAGTAGTCATCAATGAGCTTGGCAGATTCACTTTCACCTAAAGATTTGAGTAACTCAATACCCACTTCACAAGTACACAAGTGGCCACTGTCTTGGTTGCGGCGCAAGGTGTATGAAGATTCGCTGGTAATATCGAGGTGAACTTGCGGAACGGCTTGTAACCACGAGCTCTTGTTAAGCATCTTCTTCGCTTCTTGCCATGTGCCATCCAAGATGATGAATAGTGGCTTACGGCTCTGGGCTTGGGTCATTACAGCTTGCTGGCACTCGACACTTTGATCACTTGGGAATAAAAGAAACGGTTGTCGTGTTTTATCGTCAAGCAGTGCGATGAGCTCCGCTGGTGGTGTTTTCCTTTGCCATACAATGGACTGACACTGATCAAGGGATTGCTGAAGCAGCTTCCCTGTATTGGTATCGCGTGACAGTTCATTCTCATGAGTGAGCAGTACAAGATCGATTTGGCTTGCGACACTAGGTATCAGGTGACAAATACATTGGTGAGTGAAGCTACAACCATGGCAAGCTTGTTGGTTACTCATGTTTACAACTTAACTCCACTTTGTGCGGGTGAGATACCATCAGCAAACAAAACCACGTCGCTGATATCAGCATCATCTGCAACTGGAGCGACACTTGGGTTTAGCGGGTAGCTGACACCAGAGTATGAAAGTGTGTGTTTCGCCGGTGTTGCACCGCCGCCACTGACATTGAAGATCAGATCCTGCCAGCCGTGGTTTTGCGATTTACCTAAGCGTATGTCGCCCTTAACCAGTGTCACTCGGCTATTGAAGCGCCAGTTATCTTGATGGTTTTCGAAAATTAGCAGTGTACAGCCACCAGAACCACACCAATCGAGTTGGGCGAACAGCTCTTCTTTACCGTCGCCGTTGAGGTCGTAGGTTAACCAGCGGTATTTAGTGTCGTCAGGTGAGTTGTTGTTGATCTTAAAGTATTCGCGGATCGCTTGGTCGACTTTTGGATCAAGCTGATCGCTGGAGTTCACCTGCTTTGCGGTTAGATCAACGTTAGTGGTGGTGTTTACTTGTGCTTGCGCACTCTTAGCTTCGAATAGCACCAGACCGCCATTGGCAATCGGATACACCACGTTGCCCACTTTCTCTTTTTCAGCGATTAGCTTGCCATTATCGAGTGTGAAGATGCGCTCGGAGATCAAATATTGTTGCTGGTGGCGAGTCATAACCACTTGTACCTGATTTTGGTTCAGTTGCTGCCAGAAGCCTTGTTCAACAATAGAAGGGTCTCCATTGCTGTATGAATAAGTCGTGATAGCACTGTGGTCATTGTTGAGTTCAAGGTTGATAGAGAACCCTGAGTTTTGCGTTGAGCTAGCGAAGTAGAGTCCGCTCCAGTCCAGCGTTGGATCTTGGTTAGAGACCGTCGCACAGCCATTGTAGTTACTGTCATTGAGGTTAAGCTTGGCATGCCATCCATAGATAGAATCGCTCATGCCGTCGCTACAGCTCTCTTTCGTAAGGTTGAGTTTGCCTTGCGCAGCTTTACCTTCTAATTGGTAGTCACGGCTGCTCGATGTGGTGCGGCTTGATTCAATATCGAGGGTCTGTGGCTGTTCGCCCATCTTGGTGTATTTCAGCTGGTCTTTATCGAAGGTTGCTGACCAGAAGGGTTCATTACCAAATACTCGTGTTGAGCGCAGCGGTTGGACGCAGCGATCTGGGTTCTCTGCGGTTAGGATGTTCACTTGGTCAACCACGAAACGCGCTGTGAAATCTGCGTTATAACCCGTTTGGCTCGGCACGGTTAGGTGACCAATCAGCTCGCCATATAAGGCTTGGTAAGGTCTCGTTGAGAGCCCTTGTGCTTCTAACGCTAACTCTGGAGATAAGTCTAACCAGTATTGTTGTTGGCTACCGCAAGGAGTGAAGGTTCGGCTTTCATGGCCAACCACCACCTGACCACGCATGATGAAGGTTTGCGGTTGAATGCTCAGTGGCTCATCCAAGTTTGCTGGGGGCTGTTCAGGTTGTTGCGGCGTATCAGGTGCCGTAACACAGCCTTGTAGAGCGAACGCGACTAGCCATGTCACTGGGTTTTTCATTACCTTCATGTTATATCTTCCTCGGAGCAACCGTTAATTGGATTTATTATGGCATATTGGTTATTTAAAACAGAACCCGACACCTTCTCTATTCAGACTCTTAGAGTACAAAAAACCTCTTGTTGGGAGGGTGTACGCAACTATCAGGCTCGAAACATGATGCGTGATGACGTCAAGCTTGGCGATCTGGTGATGATATACCACTCATCATGTAAAAAAGTTGGCGTAGCGGGGATCGCTAAAGTAACCAGAGAAGCCTACCCAGACCACTTTCAGTTCGACCCTGAGAGTGATTACTACGATCCTAAGTCTTCACCCGATAACCCACGCTGGATCATGGTGGATGTCGAGTTTGTGCGAGTGACTGAGCGCTTGATTCCTTTGGTTACGCTTAAAGCCATGCCTGAACTCTCCGAAATGCCCTTGGTGAAACGCGGTAATCGCTTATCGATCATGCCGGTTACCGAACAAGAGTGGCAGGCAATCTTAAGCAAAGAAGTGTTAGGTTCTCGATAGCGTTAGAGAGAGCTTTTTACGTAAGGTTCAAAAAAGGCAGCCAGTTGGCTGCCTTTTTATTTATTCAGATCTGTTCAACGAGCGAGATTAGAGCAGATGCTTTTCTAGGTAGTGAGCAACGGCATCGTCTGCGTTACTGCCAATCACTTCATTGTCAGGTAGTGCTTTCATCACTTTCTCATGTGATGTACCCATGATTAGACCTTTACCCGCCATAGCCAGCATTTCAGCGTCGTTCATGCCATCACCAAAGGCAACACAGTTATCCAGAGTCAGGTTTAGTGATTTTGCAACAGCGTCTAGAGCGTGGCCTTTAGAGACTTCAGCTGCCATCACTTCCAGACACCAAGGTGTAGAGAAGGCGATGTTCAGTTTGTCGCCAAAAGCATCTCTTAGCTTTTGTTCAAACGTGACGAGATATTCGTGGTCTTGTTCTGGATGTGTGAAGAAGACTTTCGCGATGCCTTCGCTTGGTGCGTTTTCAGCTTCAAAGCGCTTGTAGCTAAAGCCAGACTCACTGTGGAATTTAGCCAACATTTCATCTTCACGGTCTAGTAACCAATCTTCATTCTGGTACATGTGAATAAAGAGGTTTGGATCTTGGCGCACAATATCAATAACTGGCTGAACGAGTTCCTGAGGTACGTTCTGGCTATACATCAGTTGATCGTTTTGGTCATGCACGCGTGCACCGTTTGAAGTGATCATGTACGCCGGAATACCTGCTATCTGACGAATACCCGCCACATCGACGTGGTGACGACCCGTAGCGAAGATGAAGGTATAACCTTGGTCGTGTAATTTCTTAAGCGTTAGCTTGGTAAAGTCGCTTAGCTGATGGTTGGGAGCCAAAAGCGTACCATCTAAATCAGAAGCAACAATTTTCACGGAATCTTTTAGTGCAGGAATACTCATTTAACCCTCATTGCAAAATGCTTAACCAATATTGACGCTAGCCAGCGCTAGAATCGTTTTAACTACAATATCTCTAGGTAGAAATTGTATGCCAAATTCATGCAAGAAAAGAGGGCAAAGCTCACTTACTTCTCTTCCTCTTTAGCGCTTATTTTCTTGGTAGGTTGCTTAGCCTATTAGCTCTAGGCGAAAAACTGATTGATCGCATCCAGTGTTTGATTGCGATATTCATCCTGCTCAAACAACACCTCATGCCTAGAACCCTCAATCAACTTAAACTGACAATCAGAGTTGGTTTTCTTCAGCTTAGAGATGAACTTTACTTGAGCACTGTTACTGACAATCTTTTCATCCCCAGCTTGAATCAATAGCAGAGGGATCTTGATTTGACGAGTTTGTTGAATTGCTTGCTTGGCGGCCATTAACCCTTGCCACACCCAACGCGTGCTTGGTCCACCCACCTGCAAAGATGGAGACTCGTCATATAAGCGGCGGAACCACTGATAGCGAACCTTACTGTGGCTCAGTAAGTTGTTTTCAAAAGGCTTCGAATAATATGCTTGCTGGCCCGGCGCGTAAGTTGGCTTGGCATAAAAAGCGGTAAGCACTTGTCCAACGATCATCGCGATAGGTTTCAGGTACCACTCGGTATTGATACCAAACATCGGAGCGCACAGAGTCACCTTATCAAACGGGTGGTCTGGATGGGTTTGTAGGTAGCGAGTGGCTATGGTGCTGCCCATTGAGTGTGCGAGCAGGTAGCGATTGGAATACTTACTGAGATCAAAACTGGCAATGACGTCAGACATGTCAGATTCATAATCATCAAACTCATGAATGTGACCAATGTCAGAGTCTGTTACCATACGTTCAGACTGGCCTTGACCTTGGTGGTCAAATGAATAAACGTCATAGCCTTGTTGATAAAAATCATAAAAGATTTCTTGGTATTTTTGGCAGCATTCGATACGGCCATTTGAAATCACAATAGCTTTGCTGTGCTTTTCTGAGGTGAGGCTGCACCAGTACAGTTTCTTTTTACCAGACGATGTTAAAAACCCCTCTTTTCTTTGTTGCCAAAGAGCGTTGATCGGGTGTTTAATCGCATGATCGAACTGAGGTTCTTGAGTGTAAGGGAAGGTGGCTTCGCTGTGGTTTTCCATGGGAAATTACCTGAACTGATGCGTGTGAGAGCTTTATTGCTACTAATGTTGTTAGATTAAAGAACTAGTAAGGAAATGCAAATGGATACTCATGTTTGGCTTGCTTATGTTGTCACAGCGATTTTGTTTAGCTTGGCTCCGGGCTCGGGTACCGTTAACTCAATCAGTAATGGGCTTAGCTATGGCACTAAAAAGTCACTCGCATCAATTGTTGGCTTACAGCTTGGTCTTGCGTTTCACATTATGCTGGTGGGCGCGGGTATCGGTGCACTCGTTGCTAAGTCTGCGTTGGCGTTCACCATCATTAAGTGGGTCGGCGTGGTGTACTTACTTTGGTTAGGTATTCAAAAGTGGCGTGATAGCTCGAGCCTAGTAGCATCTGAAGAAAGCTCTACTCTGTCGAGTGGCAAACTGCTGAGAAACGCTGTGCTTATCAACCTAACTAACCCGAAATCAATCGTGTTTTTGGTGGCTTTGTTTCCTCAGTTTATTGACCCTACACAACCTCAAGCACCTCAGTTATTAGTGCTAGGTGTGACGACAGTATTCATTGATAGCGTTGTTATGTTGGGTTACACCTCATTAGCGTCACAAATGGGACGTTTTATTCGCTCTGATCGCATAATGGGTAAGATAAATAAAATATTTGGTGGTATGTTCATGGGCTGCGGTGCTTTGCTAGCTGCCGCGAAAGCTTAGATTAAGCGACTGAGTTATAGTTAAACCAATCAGAGTTATCAAGAAATGACCGCTACATACGTTGCTCGACAACCTATCTTAAATCGCAAGAGGAATACACTCGGCTATGAGTTGTTATTTCGCGATGGAGAAAAGAATGCGTACCCAGCGCATATTGAGTCTAATCGAGCAACGTATCGTCTGATTGTTGAGAACTTCTTGTCTGTTGGTCTTAACCCTTCTATTCCATCTTCACGCTGCTTTATCAACTTCCCTTATCAAAGTTTGATTCGTCGACTGCCCTTAAGTTTGCCGAAAGATAAGGTGGTGGTAGAGATTCTGGAAACCTGTAAACCAACAGATGAATTGTTGGAAGCGGTTAAAGACCTTTACCAAGCGGGTTACATGATTGCCCTAGATGATTTTACTTCGACCCCAGAATGGGAACGTTTCCTTAAATACACGCATATCGTAAAGCTCGATATTATGCAGATGGGTTTGGATGAAGCGTGTGATTTGGTTAGGGCGCATCAAGGGAAAAAGTTTAGCTTTTTGGCGGAGCGCGTTGAGACCGAACAAGAATTCCAGCAAGCCAAAGAGGCTGGCTTTAAGTTTTTCCAAGGTTACTTTTTCAATAAACCGGAAATCATCAAGAGTAAATACATTAGCCCTGAGCAAGTGATTGCTATGGAGCTGTTTCAAGAAGTGTGTAAGCCCGATGTGGACTTTCAACGGGTGGAGAGCATTGTCGCGAAAGATGTGGCGCTCTCATATAAGCTGCTGCGTTTTGTGAATACTATGTCGCCGCGCCTTGAAGTTACCATCTCTTCTTTTCGTCAGGCTTTGGTATATCTAGGTCAAGAGAAACTGAAAATGTTTGTCTCGTTAGCCGTCGCCTCTTATGTGTCCGATAAAAAGCCTAAAGAGCTGTATGGATTGTCTCTACAGCGTGCTCAGTTTTGTCAGCGTATGTCTCGCTATCAGGCATTTGAAGGGTATAGAGAACAGGCCTTTATGATTGGCTTATTCTCCTTGTTGGATGCTCTGTTGGACTTGTCGTTAGATAACTTAGTCGAGCAGTTGCCGCTGTGTAAAAGTATCAAGGTTGCTCTATTACGTAGAGAAGGGCCATATGGTACCTTGCTCGCACTTGAAGAGAGCTTTGAGCATGCCGATTGGCAACAGATTGATGAGCACTGCGCCGATTTAGGATTAAGCGTGGATCAGGTTAAAACGGAGCTTACTGAAGCGCGCCGTTGGAGCTATACCGTGACCAACAAGCTCTGATATTTCTTCGTTAAACTTTTATGACAATTGAAACGCACGCCTTGACGTGCGTTTTTTTATATCTAAGATATGTGCATATCCATATATGAGTATGTTTTTATGCTTCCTCACCAATTTTTTAAATTACTGTCCGATGAAACGCGAGTGCGTTGCTTAATGTTGATAGTTCGCAATGAGTGCTTATCGGTTGGTGAGTTGACTCAGGCATTGCAAGAAAGTCAGCCAAAGGTTTCACGCCATCTTGCGCAGCTGCGTTCAAACGGTGTTTTGATTGATGTTCGCCAGGGGCAGTGGGTGTTTTACCGCCTGTCACAAGATTTACCAGGTTGGATGCTAAAGTTAATTGACGACCTTATTGCATCGAACTGTTTGAAAACTGAATACCAGCAAGATATTGAGCGCTTAGAGTCGATGAACTCACGCCCAGTATGTTGCGTTTAAATACATTAAAACTTAATGCCGAAATAGTTGTAGTTGCAGCTAGGCGACAAGTGAACTTATCCCTATGAGCATAGTGGCTCTATGTAATTAGGGCGGCCGGCGCTCCGGTAAGTGAACGTAGTCAACAACGCTGCGGCTTCAAATATGAAGGCAATTAACTGAGAGAACAGAAAATGACAGTCAAAGTAGGTATTAATGGTTTTGGTCGTATCGGCCGTCTAGCACTTCGCGCAGCATTCGATTGGGATGAGCTAGAATTTGTTCAAATTAACGATGTTGCTGGCGACACAACAACACTGGCCCACCTTCTAGAATTTGATTCAGTTCAAGGTCGCTTTCACCACGAAGTAACTGCAGAAGGCGATGAGATGATCATTAATGGCCAGCGCATCAAGACCACACAAGAGCGCGACATCGATGCGATCGACTGGTCTGGTTGTGATGTGGTTATCGAAGCGACAGGTGTTCACCGTAAGACCTCTTTCCTAAACAAATACCTAGAGCAGGGCGTGAAACGTGTTGTGGTATCGGCGCCAGTGAAAGAAGAAGGCATCGCAAACATCGTTGTTGGTGTGAATGACAATATCTTCGACCCTGCGGTACACAAAATCGTAACGGCAGCGTCTTGTACAACGAACTGTATCGCGCCAGTGGTTAAGGTGATCAACGAGAAGCTTGGTATCGAGAACGCAGCCTTCACCACTATTCACGATTTAACTAACACGCAAACTATTCTTGATGCGCCGCACAAAGACTTACGCCGCGCACGTGCATGTGGCATGAGTCTTATCCCAACAACGACGGGCAGCGCCAAAGCGATTGTTGAGATCTTCCCTGAGCTAGAAAACCGCATCAACGGCCACGCAGTTCGTGTACCGCTAGCGAACGCTTCTCTGACAGACATCATCTTCGAAGTGAAGCAAGACACCACGGCAGAAGAAGTTAACGCGATGCTGAAAGAAGCGTCTCAGAATGAACTAAAAGGTATTCTTGGCTTTGAAGAGCGTCCACTGGTTTCTATCGATTACAAAGGCGACCAACGCTCAACAATCGTGGATGCACTATCAACGATGTTGGTCGGTAAGCGCATGGTTAAGATCTACGCTTGGTACGACAATGAGATGGGTTACGCAACACGTACCGCTGAGCTTGTTCGTACCGTTGGCCTTGCTTAATAAGAATCTGGAGAAGATATAATGATACATCCAACATGGCAACTAGACCTAGAGCAAGGTGCGCTAGTGCTTACTCCGTGCCCAGGCACAAAAGAAGCAACGCTTGATGCATCACTGGCTCAGCTAAAAGAGCAAGGCGTTGAAGCTATCGTGACAGCACTTGATGACCATGAGCTTGCAAGCAAAGACGTGGCGGCACTTGGTGAAAAAACACGTGCGTTAGGTATGCAATGGTTCCAGATCGAAATTGAAGACGACTGTGCACCGGGTGCTGGTTTTGCTGCGAAGTGGCAAGCAGCTAGCCCTGAGCTACATAACATCGTCGATAACGGCGGCAAGGTTGCAATGCATTGTATGGGCGGCTCTGGTCGCACTGGTTTGTTCGCAGCTCACCTACTGTTAGAAAAAGGCTGGGATTTGAGCAAGGTAGTTCAAGAGGTGCAGGCACTGCGTCCAGGTGCCTTCACTAAACCTATCCAGGTTGAATACATTAATGGCGTAGCGAATAGCTAATAGTCATCAGTGTTAGACAGGGAGCTTTTGGTATCTGGAGTGTTGAACTTATCATGATCCAAAAGCTCTTTTTGTTTAGATTGCAGAGATAGCGTTATGTTTTCAAATCTAAGTAAGAGCGTTCGCCAATACATGTTGGTGACTTTTAACTACTGGAACTTCACCATTACTGATGGTGCACTTCGCATGTTGGTGGTTCTGTATTTTTACGACCTTGGCTACAGTTCGTTAGAAATCGCCTCACTGTTCCTTTTCTATGAATTCTTTGGTGTGGTGACTAACCTAATCGGTGGCTGGTTAGGGGCGCGTCTTGGCCTCAATAAGACCATGAACATTGGGTTAGGCATGCAAGTCGTCGCCTTGGGTATGCTCGCGGTGCCAACGGCAATGCTGACCATTCCTTGGGTCATGGCGGCGCAAGCCTTGTCTGGTATCGCTAAAGACCTCAATAAGATGAGTGCCAAGAGCTCAATTAAGACTCTGGTTCCTGATGAACAACAAGGCGCGCTTTATAAGTGGATTGCGATTCTGACCGGATCTAAGAATGCGCTTAAAGGGGCAGGCTTCTTTATTGGTGGTTTACTGCTTTCAACGATTGGCTTCCAATACGCCGTGCTCGCGATGGCAGCCGTGTTGGCATTGGTCTTCGTTGGCAGTGTGTTGAGCTTAGAAGCGGACATGGGCAAAGCGAAAACCAAGCCTAAGTTCAAACAGATCTTCTCTAAGTCTGAATCCATCAACATCCTATCCGCAGCACGTATGTTCCTGTTTGGCGCTCGTGATGTGTGGTTTGTGATTGCTTTGCCGATTTACCTAGGCAGTGTGTTTGGTTGGGATCACTCATGGGTTGGCGGTTTCTTAGCTGCTTGGACTATCGCTTATGGCTTTGTACAGGGCATAGCGCCGAAGATTACTGGTAAAGCTCAAGGTAAGGTGCCAGATGGCCATGCCGCGCTGTTATGGGCTGGTGCGCTGGCTATAGTGACCGCTGCTATCGCTTATGCGGTACAGATTGGCTGGCAACCCGAGTTAGTTATTATCGGTGGCTTGATGGTGTTTGGTGTCATCTTTGCGGTGAACTCATCACTTCACTCATATTTGATTGTGAGTTATGCGAAAGGCGATGGCGTTTCTCTTGATGTCGGTTTCTACTACATGGCAAACGCGATGGGCCGTTTGATTGGCACGATATTGTCGGGCTTGGTATTCCAAATGGCAGGTTTGTCTGCGTGTCTGTGGGTTTCCTTCGCATTCTTGGCGATAACGACGGTGATCTCTCTGCGTTTACCTAAAGTGCCGCAAGTCTCAGCAGCATAAGCTTCAGCCGCATGAGCCTCATTTGTAAGAGTGAAAGTCGCACGAACTAAATTCACACGAGCTAAATTCGCGATAAGCCTCTCCTTTAACACTAAGCTGACTTGGTATTTATTCCGGTCAGCTTTTTTATTGCTATAGTAGAATGATTGAATATTAATCAGGCATTTACATGAAGCAGCGAATTCTCTTTTTTGATTTAGCACGATGTGTCGCGGCCGTAGCGGTTATCGCGATTCATGTTTTGGCGCCTTATCGCAATGAGTTGGGCACTATTCCTTTCGGTGAATGGCTTACTGCCATTACGGTAAACGGTTTCAGCCGCTGGGCAGTACCTGTGTTCATTTTGATTACTGGCGCACTGATGCTCAGTGATCAGCGCCCGTTTGACGCCAAATACTACCTCAAGCGTCGTTTGGGCAAGGTACTGATACCTTTCATTGTCTGGTCGCTTTTCTATACCTATCTGTCGGGCTGGTCAGCAATGGGCTTTGATGCCGACGTCAGTTGGGACGTGTTGCTTAATAGCTACCATCATTACACCTATTACCACCTTGGTTTCTTCTATTACTTCATCCCACTCTATTTTGTGATTCCGTTCTTGCAGATCATGGTTAGAAAGTACGGTGATAGATCGGTCTATGCCTTTACGGCGGTATGGTTGTTCACAACATTGCTGTTCTTACTGAAAATCGATGGCCCTTGGAGTCACGAATTGTGGTTGTACACCGGTTACTTACCATTGGGTTACTTGCTGTATAAGATTGTGCCACTTAACAAGATGACCGTTGGCGTGAGTGTGTTACTGGGTGGGCTAGCGTTACTAACCACGGTTTACATGGTGGTTGATGCAAGCTTGGTAGCAGAAGAGTACACGGTAGGGCGCTGGCTATCTTACAAAACGTTGAATACCGTATTAGCCGCGAGCATGGTGTTCATGGTATGCCGTTACTATGGTGAAGGCCTGTCTGAGAAGAGTAACCAAGTGGTTGGCTTTATCAGTAAGCACAGCTTAGGTATTTACCTGCTGCACCCGATTTTCTTGTGGCCGATGAAAGAGTTTGGTTGGTACCAAGGACATCCGGTATGGGTTATTCCATTATGGATTGTGATCAGCGGAGCTGGCGCATTATGGATGAGCTGGTTGGTGTCTAAGTCAGAGAAAACGCGTTGGTTATTGCCTTAGCGGTGATTGCTAAGGCTTTCTGATGGATTGCTTAGGGACGACAGTTGAAGCGGCTGACGTTTAGCGCTTCAACGCAAAGTGTAAGAACTTATCGCCTTGGTAGGTTAAGGTTCCTTTGTCGCCAGGGTTAAGGGCGTGGAAATAGTGGATGCCGACTTGGAATTCTCGCTTCGGACCAACCACACCACGTTGAACGTAAATCCAGTACTCTTGATCTTCTTGGCCCGGTTCTGCGTCAGGAAGGTCGATCGATTGTTTGTCTAACACCGTGACATTCACTTTCTTCTCTGGCGCATTTTCACCTTGCGAGTGTTTTCGATAGAAACCAATAAATACCCAAGCCGCTAGAGCAGCGAGAGCAAAGATGGCAAAAAAGAGTGAATTAGGCATATAACCTCCATGTAGTCGTGATGGTTATTCTAGTCTTTCAGGCAATAGGGATATGTGTTTAAAGCCGTTATTCGTGAACTGTTGTAAGCCAAGCTGATTATTTTTCGGCAGACATCACATTTAATGGTCAGTTTGGGATAAAGCATTGTTATTTATTGTCTCTTTCTCTCGTAAATAACAGTGATTTTGTATAAGAATAGGGAAATGCTCGACTAGAATTATAGTGTGGAGTGGGAGGGCTAAGATGACCGATATTGAAAAAGTGGTGACAAGAACTCGCAATATAGAGAAATTATTGAGGCTTCAATATCATGCCGAAGGCGAAGGATTGCATGAGCTTGTAACAAGCTGTGAAGAAAGGCTACCGCACGATATGGTGAGCAAGCTGCGCTATATCGCAACGTGTCGTAATAAGGTAGTCAATGAACATGAGGCTAAGTTGGAAGACCAACATAAGTTCATCATGATGTGTAACGACTGTGAGAAGGAGCTGACTCCACGTAGTGGTCGTTTTATCTGGCGAGTTGCGATCTTACTGATGATGGCAATGACTTTAGCTGCCGCAGGTTTCTATTATGCGAACTGGGATGTGCTAACACTGCATCTGTTTTCGAAGTGAAAAAATTGAACAAAAAAAGGGACGCTCATGGCGTCCCTTTTTTTATCTGTAACTTGCTTAGTACATCATCGGTAGTGTCATTAGACCTACAACTACCGCGATCATTACAAGTCCTTGTCTTTGCGAAGATGAAATCATAACACTACTCCTAAATTTGGTTGTCTCTCGCTATGTTTTAAAGAATAGCACTACTTATGGCCTTAGATCAAGAATTACTTTCGAAAGCTTTAAAAGTAGTAGAAAACTATGAGTTTTTGGCTTGTTTGGCAGTGTTTAACTGTGTTTTATGGTGTGTTCTTAATTTGTTCGTTGTGATTTATGTTTGTTCTAATTTGATTTAACTTGTTGTTTTGTAATGGTTGTTTTGTGTAATTTATATTGTTAAAGGTTGTTAAACTGTATTAATAGAGGTTGGTGGTGGCTAGGTTGGTTTTGGTTGGTTTTTTAAGTTTTCGGCTTGGTTTTTGTGGCGATTTTTACCGGAGGCTTGAAATAACCTGACAAAACTGGGCGTTAAAAAAGAAAACTGGCTACTTTACAAGTCTAGGCTTGGTTGGCGTTTTTATTTTCCTATTAATCTTGAGTTTGTTTACTTAAGTTATTGTTATTATTTACTTTAAATGTGGTTATTTTAATTTTTTAAGTGTGGTATTTTACGGAATTAGGCCGGTTTTGGTGGGGTCGATAGGTTAGAATTGGCCAAAATTCAAGTATGGCGACTCTAATGCCAGTTTGAATGGGTTTTATGATGATTCGTTCTAGTTTTAAACGAATGGCCATTGTCATGGTGGTAATTGTTACGACTTCAATCTAAAGAGACTCTTTTTAGTGGAAGCGTAATCAAGATCCAATTTTGAGGGGCTGAGGCTTTACATCAACACTCGTGTGCCTAGACTGGCGACGATTTAAAGCAATAGGGCAAGTGGTATGTGGAGTTGGTTAGCGGTTTCCTTATCTGGTATCGGAGCAATAGCAGGAACGAAACATGGACATATCGGTCAGGCCTTATCGTATAAGGTATTTACCTTTGTATTATTAGCGACAATTGCTTTAACTCAGTCGGTTGTGGCTGACTTTACCTATTGGATAGTTGCGGGGTTGGCTATCTCTGCGATCGCAGATGTGCTTCATACTCTCACTCAAAAACGCCCTCTGCATTTTGTCTGCTTCTTATTGGCTCAACTCTGTTACAGCAAAGCTTTTTGGTTACAGCTATCAGGTGAAATGGTTTGGTGGTTGTTCGCGCTGTTATTGGCAGCTTGCGTTGTTGCTTTCTTTTTACTGCTGCCACGCTTAGACAAACTCGTTTTTCCCGTGGTCATCATGGGCATTGTGCTTATTCAGTTAGCATGGGCTTCTGGTGAGGTTTGGCTGCTGGATCCTCAGTTATCACACGCGGTCGGTTTTGCTGGCTGTAGCGTGCTGCTCCTTTCGGCCTTAGCTTATGCGCTAAACAGTTACCGCAGCCCAATCAAGGGCGCTTACTTTTGGGTAACGGGCAGTTACTTTCTCGCACACGCATTCATCGTCGCATCGATTACTATTTAGGGTAGAGCTCTCTCAAGCCTGAGCTACATCAAAACGGCGTTGCTAAAACTCGGTACTCTACGTGTAATTCATTAAACATGAGATAGAGTTATGACTACCGAAATTCATGCACACAACGTTTTAAACCTACTGAGTGAAAAGCCACTGACTCGTGAAGAGTTGACGCAAGAACTCGCTCAAACTTATGGCGCAGAAGCGCGTTTTCATACGTGTAAGCTGAACGGTCTGGATTTAGATGGATTGCTGAAGTTTTTCCTGAAGATGGAAAAGGTCGTGGTTATTGATGACAAGCTTTGCACTAATCGCGAACGTGTGTGTAACCACTAATTCCCAGAGATTTGGTTTTTAGAGCCTTTTGGCTTTTATCGATAAGAAGAGTGGATGCGACGTTTCGGCTTCACTCTTTAAATTCTCTTTTTCCTTTTTCCTTTCTATTTGCTCTCGCAAAATTCCCTTCTAATTACATAAGTTAATCCTTTTATTACTGCGTTCGAAAATCAATGTTGAGGCTGCTATACTCCGCGCACTTACGCTTTTCGAGACAAACTTATGGAAATTTTATCTGCAGCAACCATGCTGTTTCTTATTATGGACCCGCTTGGCAATCTACCAATCGTGCTCTCTATCCTTAAGCATATTGATCCGAAGCGTCGCCGTATTGTTCTTGTTCGTGAACTGATGTTTGCGCTGGTTATCCTGCTGTTGTTCTTGTTTGCTGGTCAAAGCATCATGAACTTCCTGCACGTGCAGCCTGAAACCTTGAGTATTTCTGGCGGTATTATTCTATTCATCATCGCGATTAAGATGATTTTCCCAAGTGCGGGTAGTATTACTGGCCTCGCGGCGGGTGAAGAACCGTTTATTGTGCCGATGGCGATCCCAATGATTGCTGGCCCTTCAGTGATTGCGGCATTGATTCTGTTGTCGACACAGCACCCTGACAACATGTTAGAGCTTTCAGGCGCAGTGATGCTGGCTTGGGGCGCTACCTTCTTTATTTTGATGTTTAATGGCTTCTTCCTGCGAGTGCTAGGTGAGAGAGGTCTTAAAGCCATCGAACGTTTGATGGGCTTGTTGTTGGTTATGCTGTCGACGCAAATGTTCCTCGATGGTGTGAAAGGCTACATGGGCTAACATCAATATCATTGCTGAATAAAAAAACGCCGCTCAAATGAGCGGCGTTTTTGTCTCTACTGTTTCTGTCATGATGTTTTCTGTAGCTAAGCGTTTTATATCTGGGCTTAAGCTCGATTACATCATGTGTTTGCGTCGGATATCGAGTAAGGCAAAGACTCCGAAAATCAATATTGACCATTTCTCCCAACGTGACATCTCGATCTTATCGCCGAATGCACCGATGAAAATCAGCATCTGCAGGCCGTGCATGAAGAACAAGAATGCGGTCATGATATAAAGCGCAATCGCAGCATTACCCGGAAACGGGTAGAAAATATTTACGATTAAGATAAACCAAACAAAGGCGATGGCTGCTTTTGCTAGTGGAAGCAAGAACTTCATTCAATAACTCCTATTCTTCAGTGATTCGATTGAACAGTCGGTAGCTTGACTGTCCGGTGGTCTTGTCGCGATGCAATTCCCAGTTCTCTGGCATAGCTTCGAGTTTCAGTTCTTTCTCTGTCTCGACGTAAATGATGGCATTGTCTGCAAGCCAACCGTTACTCTCAAGCAGTTGTACTGTTTCTGCCAGTAAGCCTTTGCGAAATGGTGGATCAAGGAAAACCATATCGTAAGGAGTGCCTGGTTTCTTAAGGAAAGAGATAGCATCAGTATTCACGACATTAATGTTGTCTGCCTTGAGCTCTTTCGCGTTATCAGAAAGCTGTTTAGCCGCCTTTTGATTCATTTCGAGCAGTGTCACCATTTTGGCTTGGCGAGAAGCTGCTTCAAAACCTAGACCGCCAGAACCGGCAAATACATCCAAGCAAGTTGAATGTGGGATATCTTGAGCCACCCAGTTAAAGAGTGTTTCTTTTACTCGGTCAATGGTTGGGCGTAATCCTTCTAAATCATGAACAGGCAGCTTTCTACCTCTCCATGAGCCACTAATAATTCGAACAAAGCCTCCGGATGGCTTTTTTTGTGATGTGTTTTGCTGGCGACGTCTTACCATAGATTTTTTGACCGCTAATAAAGTGATACTATACCGAGCCCAATTTAAGTGGGTTCGTGTATTAAATAAATTTGCAATGACAAAGTGTATCAAGCTAAAAGCAAACTTATCACTGCTTTGTCATTTTTCTTTACTATTCGTTTGTACAAGCTTGTATTGTATAACAATAGCAAAGAGTCGACGTGTATTAAGTCAATACAGCTAATTAGTAGATCTAGGAAACTCCTCTGATGACGGAAAAAAAGAAGCGCGGATTATTATCGTGGCTTGGTTTTGGTGAAGAAGAACAAAGCCCAAAAACTCAGAATGAAGCGAACGTAGAAAGCGTTGAAGATCAAACTGAAGTTGAATCACAAGTTGAGGCTGAACAGGTCGCGCCTGAAGCTGAACAAGTTAAGCCAACTGAATCTGAGCAAGCGCTTGAAGAAGCTCAACAAGAGCAGCAACCTGTCGCAGCAGAAGCAGAAGCAGAAGCAGAACAGGAAGAAGTGGCAGTTCCTCAAGCTAAGGTTGAAGAAGTACAAGAGAAGCCGACAGAAAGCTTCTTTGCTCGTCTCAAGCGCAGCCTAAGCCGCACTAAAGCAAACATCGGTGCTGGTTTCTTTGGTCTGTTCAAAGGCAAGCAAATCGATGAAGACCTGTTTGAAGAGCTAGAAGAGCAACTTCTGATTGCTGACGTGGGTATGAATACCACGGTTAAGATCATTGAAAACCTGACAGAAAAAGCATCTCGCAATGACCTAAAAGACGGTGAAGCGCTTTATGGTCTGCTCAAAGAAGAGATGGCAGACATCTTAAGCCAAGTGGAACAGCCACTGGTTGTTGATACCACTAAAACACCTTACGTTATCTTAATGGTGGGTGTGAACGGTGTAGGTAAGACAACTACGATCGGTAAGCTGGCGAAACAATTCCAAAATGAAGGCAAGAAAGTGATGCTAGCAGCGGGTGATACCTTCCGTGCTGCAGCCGTTGAACAGCTTCAGGTTTGGGGTCAGCGTAACGATGTGCCAGTTATCGCTCAACACACTGGTGCGGACAGTGCGTCTGTTATCTACGATGCGATTGAAGCAGCGAAGGCTCGTGGTGTTGATGTTGTGATTGCTGATACAGCCGGTCGTTTGCAGAACAAGAGCAACCTGATGGAAGAGCTACGCAAGATCGTTCGTGTAATGAAGAAGATTGATGACTCTGCGCCACACGAAATCATGCTAACGCTCGATGCAGGTACAGGTCAGAACGCTATCAGCCAAGCGAAGTTGTTCAGTGAAGTGGCTCCAGTTACGGGTATTACACTGACTAAGCTAGATGGTACGGCGAAAGGTGGTGTAATTTTCTCAATTGCTGACCAGTTCCAGATTCCAATCCGCTACATTGGTGTGGGTGAAGGTATTGATGACCTGCGTCCATTTGAATCTAAAGACTTCATTGAAGCACTATTTAGCCGCGAAGAGTAACGCGAGTAGCAAAGTGGTTTATCCTTAATCTGCTACCGTTTTTAAATTTGATATTAGTGATCGTAAGAGGAATTTTCGGTGATCAAATTTCAGCAAGTGAGTAAAGCCTACCGAGGTGGAAGACAAGCGCTCCAAAAAGTGGACTTTCACCTGAAACGTGGAGAGATGGCTTTTTTGGGTGGGCACTCTGGGGCTGGTAAAAGTACCTTGCTGAAGTTGATCTGCGCGATAGAGCGTCCAACTGATGGACGTGTCTGGTTCAACGATCACGATATCACTCGTATCCCAGCCAAAGACATTCCTTTCTTACGCCGTAATATTGGGATTGTTTTTCAAGACCATCGCCTGCTGATGGACCGTTCGATTTTCGATAACGTCGCTCTGCCTATGCGTATTGAATCTATTTCTGAAAACGAAATAAAACGCCGAGTCAGTGCTGCGTTGGATAAAACCGGTTTATTAGATAAAGCCCGTTGTTTGCCAAGCCAACTTTCTGGTGGTGAACAACAACGCGTGGGTATTGCTCGCGCCGTGGTTAACCGTCCAACTCTGCTTTTAGCCGATGAGCCTACCGGTAATCTAGACCCTGAATTATCTAACCGTGTGTTGCGATTATTTGAAGAATTCAACCGCGCAGGTGTGACGATCATCCTAGCGACGCATGATATCGGGTTAGTGAACACTCGCCCTCAGTACCGCCATCTTGAATTAAACCAAGGATTTTTGAGTGAGGTTGAAGACTATGGCCGCGAATAAGCGCATCAAAAAACCTCAATCTAATCGAGCAGCAAACCGCGCTTCAAGCGACGGCTTCTTTGTTGTTCACTGGAAACAAGCCAAGTCATCGTTCTCGCAAATGTGGCAGCGCCCGTTAGGCAACTTACTGACCCTTGCGGTGATCTCTATGGCGTTGGCGATGCCAGCTTGTTTGTACCTATTAGGTAAAAATGTAGGGGAAGTGGCGCAAGATGTCACTAGCCCGTCACAAATAAGTGCTTATGTAGAGGATGGTATTCCTGAGCCACGAGTAATGGTGCTTAAGGATGAAATCGAAAGTTGGGATCAAGTTGAGCTCGTGGAGTACATTTCTCCACAGCAAGGGCTTGCAGACCTCAGCCAGTATTCTGGTTTTGAAGACGCCCTAACCATTCTCGACGATTATTCACTGCCAGGTGTGCTGGTGATTACGCCAAGCGTGCACAGCGATACCTTAATTAAAGAGCTGGCAGGCACAGTTAAACAACAAGAATTAGTGACCGATGTTCGCCTAGACGAAGATTGGTTAGCGCGATTAGATGCGATCAAAGCATTAGCGGCTGTCATCGTGATTACCTTAACGGTATTGATGCTGGGCGCGGTATTTCTGATTATCGGCAATACACTACGATTTAATGTGTTGGCGCATAAAGAAGAGATTCAAACCATGAAGCTGATTGGTGCGACCGACAGCTACATTCTTCGACCATACCTTTATGCTGGGATGTGGTTTGGCGTTTTAGGTTCGATTAGCGCTTGGGTAATGACGGCATTGATTACCGTATTGCTGAACAGCGCGGTGGATGACTTGGCTCAGCTATACGACAGCCACTTCCGTTTAATTGGCCTGAATTGGGATGAATCTTTACTGCTTTTGATCGTCGGAACTCTGCTTGGTAGTGTGGCTGCAAAGCTTTCTGCACAGCGTCACCTAAAAGAAATTGAACCAGTTTAGGTGAATAGAGTCATATTTAGACGAAAAATAGGCACTTCTTAACCAGTTTTTGCCTTGTATAGACGAATTGATTATGCATAATTACTTCCCCCTCCTTGAAACCTGTTCATTTTAGGTTCAAGATTGTAGGGTTTTAATAGATGTATTACTCCAGATCAGAGATTGATGAGGAACCGAATGGCAAACCAAGCGTATCAAATGGCTTTAGTCACACAAGATAGTTTAGATAGCTATATCCGCTCAGCGAACAGCTACCCTATGCTGACTCCTGAAGAGGAACGTGGACTTGCAGAGCGATTACATTACAAAGGTGAGATCGACGCTGCGAAAGGCTTGATCCTTTCCCACCTAAGATTCGTGGTGCACGTTGCAAGAGGCTACTCTGGCTACGGGCTACCAATGGCTGATCTCGTCCAAGAAGGTAACATCGGCTTGATGAAGGCTGTTAAGCGCTTCAATCCAGAAGTTGGTGTTCGTCTCGTCTCGTTTGCTGTTCACTGGATCAAAGCTGAAATCCATGAATACGTTCTACGTAACTGGCGTATCGTTAAAATTGCGACCACTAAGGCACAGCGTAAACTGTTCTTTAACCTTCGTAAGTCTAAAAAGCGTTTGGGTTGGTTCAATAACGGTGAAGTTGAGACGGTTGCTCGTGAACTGGGTGTTGAGCCTTCAGAAGTTCGTGAGATGGAATCTCGCTTAGCAGCACAAGATGCGACGTTTGAAGCGCCTATGGACGATGACGATGGCGGTTCTGCTTACACTGCTCCAGTTTACTACCTAGAAGACAAGGCGTCAGACGTTGCTGAGACGGTTGAAGCGGCTAACTGGGAGTCACACACCAATAATCGCCTAGGGCTAGCACTAGCAAGCTTAGACGAGCGTAGCCAACACATTGTTCGCTCACGTTGGTTAGACGACAACAAGGCAACCCTGCAAGACTTAGCGGATACCTACAGTATCTCAGCTGAGCGTGTTCGCCAGTTAGAAAAGAATGCGATGAAGAAATTGAAACAAGCCGTTGGTGATTTCTAATAGCATCTAGTTTCTATTAGCTTCTACTTTCTAGTAGAGCTAACAAATAGCTGAATTTTGAAAAGGCCGAGATCGAGAGATCTCGGCCTTTTTGTTTTGGATCGATTTCTCAACTTTTGCGATCGAAATTTGCAAAATGATTTTGTGGATAACTCTGTGAGAAGTTTATTCGTCAGCTATCTAAAAGCAGTGTGTAGTAAGGCTTTGACGGGGTTTTTCGAGTGGGGATATGTTTCAGTTAACCCACAGTTAGATCAGGATCATTACTACATGTTGTGGATCTATTTTTGAAAAGACACTTTATTCACGCAATTCACAGATTTATCCACAAATGGTGTAAAAGTGATCGCTGGTGGATAACCTTATTAAGTGGATGTGAATGTTAGCCTTGGGATAGGTTACAATGGCAGCAAAGTAAATCAGTATAAAAAGAGAAAGTCATGGACCAGTTTAAACATATCGATGTTAAAGGCGCTCAAGCCCTCATCGAACAAGGCGAAGCTCGACTTGTCGATATACGTGACCCGCAGTCTTTTGCGGTTGCCCACCCAAAAACAGCCTACCACCTGACTAACGATACGATGGTGTCATTCATGGATGAGGTTGAGTTCGAACAACCTATCTTAGTGATGTGCTACCACGGCATCAGTAGCCAAGGTGCGGCACAATATTTAGTGAACCAAGGCTTTGAAGAGGTATATAGTGTTGATGGTGGTTTCGAAGCTTGGCATCGTGCTGAACTTCCAGTGATCGCAGGTTAATGACTTTCATCACCTGAACCGCCTCAAGCATCCCTCATAGAATGAATAGGAAGTAACAATGATTAGATTGATGGTGTTAGACAATCCACGTCTTGCTCAAGCATTTATTGATTATATGGCCTCTCGTCAGATCCCTATTCAGATGTCTCCAGAGGGAGAAGGGCGTTTTGCTCTTTGGCTTCTTGATGGCCAATTTCAGGTTGAAACCGAAGCTGAGCTGAATCGTTTTCTGGCTGAGCCCAATCATAAGCGCTATCAAGCTGCATCTTGGGACATGGCAGAGACCAGAAAGAGCAACTTCCATTACCACACGCCAAGCTTCATGGGCATGATCAAAGCCAAAGCAGGCCCAGTGACACTAAGCCTGATGTTGGTGTGTGTGGTGATTTTTGCGCTGCAACAGATCGGTTTTGGCCAAGCTATTTTCAATGCCCTACATTTCCCAGCGGTGGATGGACAGCAATGGCAGCTGTGGCGTTGGTTGAGTCATGCCGTTCTACATTTCTCTGTTATGCACATCGCATTTAATATTTTGTGGTGGTGGCAGCTAGGTGGAGACATTGAGAAGAAACTTGGCAGCCTCAAGCTACTTCAGATCTTTGCTGTCTCTTCTGCGCTTTCAGGTGCTGGGCAGTATTGGGTTGAAGGGGCGAACTTCGGTGGTTTGTCTGGTGTTGTGTATGCCTTGGTTGGTTACTTATGGGTGGTTGGTGCGAAGGCGCCACAACTTGGTTTAGGTATCCCAAGACAGATTGTCGGCTTTATGTTGGTGTGGTTGGTGCTTGGGTACATGCAGCCATTTATGGCTATCGCCAATACGGCGCATTTAGCTGGTCTAGCCGCTGGTGTGATTATTGGCTTTATCGATGCGATGAAAGCACCAAGCTCGGCAAGAAGCTAATTCATATCTTCTAATGAGTAGCCAAACGATAGAGACAAAAAAAGCGGCCAGATGAGCCGCTTTTTTATTGGGATTCGTTTTACATCATTACTGATAAAGGTATTTGGTAAACAGTAAGTCAGCAATCAGGGTTTTACCTGTCTCTGGGAGCAAAATCTTGTTGAGGTGTTCAACTAAGGATTTTCTTAAGTCTTCACGGCCAGATAGAGATTTAATGGTTTCTTCGTTTTGTTTGCCAAGCAATTCAATCACCGCATCGCGAATCAGTGGTTGGTGATGCTCAATAGCGGCCAAGTCGTTACTATTTGCCACCATGATGTCGAGGCGAACCTGAATGTAGCCCAGTTTTTTACCTTTAGTGTAAAAATTGGTGGTCAGGTCTGGCTCTAGCGTGAAGTAGGCGAGTTTAGCTGCCGACTCCTCTTCAGCGAAACTTGATGCTGAAAAGAGTAGGGTAATCGCAAGAAATATTTGGGCTACATAACGTTTGTGCATATTTGTGACTTTTCTTTAGTTTATTCGCGATATTCGAAACGCATTAGTCTTGTTACAATGAGCGGTCTAAATCTAAATACGTTTACAATTCGAAGAACGCTTTAATTTTGTTCGAAAGTTGAAGCTTTATTGTACGTGTAAAGTCACCTATTGAATACTAGTATGAATCAGCCAATATCGCTGTATCTTAATTCGTTAATGAATGTAGATTGGCAAAGTACAGAAACATTTGATTTTCCTAATGAAACCACCAAAGAGTGGCTGATGGAGCAAGGTTCTCTTTCCCGCAAGTTGGGGAAGTGCTGTCAGCACCTGTCTGTTGAGTTGCTTCATAATCAAGTTGTAGAACGCTCAATGCTGCAACAAGACGAGGAACATCTTTTATCATCGTTTGATTGCTTACTGCGTAAAGTGATTTTAAAGGGTGATGACGAACCGTGGGTGTTAGGTCGAACCTTGATTCCCCGAGTCACATTAGAAGATCATCAGCACTCAGACCTTTCTCAACAAGGTAATGTCCCGCTTGGATTGACCGTTTTTAGTGCTGAGAACGTGGAGCGAGATGCGCTGCAAGTTGGTTGGGTTATCGCAGGCGATGAGCGATTACTCGCGCGTCGTTCTCGATTATGGATGAACCATAAACCGATGCTTGTGGCAGAACTGTTTTTACCAACATCACCCATTTACTCTAAGGAGAGTGTGTAAATGCTTGCCACCAAAGCGAAGGCGTATTGGCAATTAACGCGAATGAATCGCCCGATTGGTACCCTATTACTCCTTTGGCCGACCTTGTGGTCACTGATTATCGCCGCACAAGGTATGCCTGATTTTGATGTCTTGGTTGTTTTTGTACTCGGCGTGGTGTTGATGCGTTCAGCTGGCTGTGTGATCAATGACTTTGCGGACCGTAAAGTAGATGGTCATGTTAAACGTACCAAGCAGCGTCCACTGCCGTCTGGTTTGGTTTCCAGTAAGGAAGCGATTCTGCTCTTTTTAGTGCTAGCCGTAGTTTCATTCTTGCTGGTACTCACCATGAATCCACTGACCATTAAGCTCTCATTTATTGGTGTGGGTCTGGCGTTCATTTACCCTTTCATGAAGCGTTTTACGCATCTTCCACAGTTGTTTCTTGGCTTAGCGTTTAGTTGGGCGATACCAATGGCTTGGGCTGCACAAACCAATGAACTACCAAGTATTGTTTGGTTTATCTTCGTTATTAATGCTTTGTGGACGGTTGCTTACGACACGCAATATGCGATGGTAGACCGAGATGATGACTTGAAGATTGGTATTAAATCGACGGCTATTTTATTTGGTCGCTTCGATAAACTGATTGTTGGCTCTTTGCAACTCGTCACCCTAGCGATGCTGATTGCGTTAGGCATGCATTACCAACTAGGAGATACCTTCTATTGGGCACTGTTGGTAGCGGGAAGCTTATTTGTGTATCAACAACACCTGATGCGCCACCGTGATCGAGACCTTTGTTTCCAAGCCTTTCTAAACAACAACTATGTTGGAATGGCAGTGACAGCGGGCTTGTTCATTACCTTCTGGTAAGCATCCGCTTTTCGAGTTAACGAATGCTAAAGAAAAAGGCACCCATTGGGTGCCTTTTTTGATCGCGTTTGGCCTCGCTATTCAAGAGACACCAAGCTGATGATTACTCCGCTTGGTGGATACTCTCTTGAATCGTCAAACGTACTTCAGGGTAAAGCATTGAGTAGAGAAGCTTAGCGAATTGCTGAGTCTTGTCTAAATCACAGTTACCATCGTTATCCAGATATTGCTGTTGTTTCAGAGTTGCGAACATCGACGCAAACACGCCTTTATCGAAGAACTCTGGTGCATTGATGCCTTGCAGACGACCAAGTCGCTGTGCAATGTCTTGGCTCTTCTGTTCAAGATCGGATTTATCCAGATCAGGGTTCTCTGCTAACAGGTTCAAAGCAATAGAGTAGCGTTGTAGCGTTTCTGAAATCGTACGACCTAACAGCATCAGTGCTTGGCTGTTTGATTGGTTGATGGTGACTTCATTATCAGAAACCACAAGCATACCTTGGTTAACCAGCTCTTCAATGATGTTAGAAACCACGCCTTCAAGCTTGTCTTCGTCGTAGCTTAGGAACAGCTCTTTCTTCAAGAACGGGTAGATAGCAGCAACGTTCTCTTGGATCGCGTCAATTGATAAACCGCGTTGACGAATAGTCATCTGTGCAATTAGCGATGGCAGAGCAAACAAGTGAATGATGTTGTTTCGGTAGTAGGTCATCAGAATTGACTGGTGACGGTCTAGCGAAATGATGTCGCCCATTGAGTCTGATTCAATCAAGAACTTGTTCAGTGATTCAGCATGTTTTACTAAATCTTCAGCGCTGTCTTTTGGCACAGTGAACGTTGCCGAATATGGAACATTCTTAAGCAGAGACAGGTAGCAATTAATCTGAGAAACCAAAGAGTCACGAGACAATGCGCGCTGTCTTGAAGCCAATAGTGCCGTTGCACAAAGGGTCAGGGCATTGGTCGCTGCCGCATCGTTAATGTGCGTCATCATTTTGGTCGCCAAGTCATTAACCACCGGGTTCATCCATTGTGGTTTGCTAGTGCCCATTGGGTCGATGTCTTTGGTCCACTCAGGTGAGTGTTCATTCAGGTATTGGTTCAGTTGAATTGGCTCACCGAAGTTCACGTAGCCTTTACCAAAGTTACGCAGCTTACGAATGGTACGAATCACTAAGCTCGCGTTTTCTTTCTCTTTACGCTTACCACGAAGTTCTTTTGCGTAAGTCGCCACTTCCATCACGTGCTCGTAGCCGATGTACACAGGAACCAAAGTCACCGGGCGATTCATGCCGCGCAGCATCGCTTGAATAGTCATCGCCAACATGCCGGTCTTCGCTTGCAATAAACGACCTGTACGAGAACGCCCACCTTCACTGAAGTACTCTACTGAGTAACCTTTAGCGAACAACTCCGCTAGGTATTCACGGAAAATCGTCGAGTACAGCTTGTTGCCTTTGAAGCTACGACGAATAAAGAACGCACCACCATGACGGAAAATAGGACCGGCAGGGAAGAAGTTCAGGTTGATACCCGCAGCGATGTGCGGCGGCACCATGCCTTCATGATAAAGCACATAAGAAAGCAGTAAGTAGTCCATGTGGCTACGGTGACAAGGCACGTAAACAATCTCGTGACCATCTTGAGCCAACTTACGAACCGTTGAAGCGTTGCTGATATGCAGGCCTTGGTACAACTTATTCCACAGCCAACCAAGAATCTTCTCACCACGCTTGATCAGCGAGTAAGAGAAGTTCGCAGCAATCTCGTCCATAATGTCTTGAGCTTCTTTGCTCGCTTTCTCGATCGAGATGTTCTTTGCTTGTGCTTCGTCTTCAATCGCTTTTTTGATCGCTTCTGATTTTAACAGGCGATCAAACAGAGCTTGGCGGCTTGGCAGGTTAGGGCCTGATGCTGCAAGCTTTTGGCGAGAGAAGTGAATACGTGCCACGCGCGCCAGTTTGTGCGCGATGGTGCTGTCGGTGCCGTGTGAGTTGGCCATGTAACGCAGAGAAACCACAGGACTAAAGCGAACCAAGCAGTCACGACCGGCTAGCAATACCGCTTTTGATTTCTCTAAGCCGTTCATTGCCTGTAGGTAAGGCTTCTGGTTATTCTCTTTACCAGGTTTGCGCCCCCACAAAACGGTAGCAGGGATAACTTGAACATCGAGTTCAGAGTCGTCGGCGTGCAGTGAAAGCAATTCAGAGAACACTTCAATTGAAGAGCTTGGTACATAATCATCGTCTTGCAGCAGAGTTTTGCGAGAAGAGATGAAAACGTAGCGTTGCAGTGATTTGCCGTTGATTTCAAGCTTGCTCAACGGATCAGGTAGGCCTAATTCAAGTGCATGTTTTTGCAATGTAAGAATGTCGACACTTGAGCGAAACGGTAAGGCGTATACAATCGGTTTGCTCAAATCAATGTTCAAATCCTCAACAGGGTTTGAAGGAATTGATGTGCCCTTTACCAATACGGATAAAGGTAGCTTCATTAATGAACGTGAAAAAGATTGTCCAGAAGACATATAGGTTCACTGCCTCAATAGTTATTTCAATGTGCTGAAGCGTATCTCTATTTCTCTGATAAAAAGGATAAATCCTATGAGTGAAATAGG
Organism: Vibrio sp. 10N.222.55.C7; assembly: GCF_041473335.1. Taxonomy (NCBI): domain Bacteria; kingdom Pseudomonadati; phylum Pseudomonadota; class Gammaproteobacteria; order Vibrionales; family Vibrionaceae; genus Vibrio; species Vibrio sp. 10N.222.55.C7. The sequence goes on along the minus strand of NZ_JBFRSC010000038.1, from coordinate 12,426 downwards.
GATAAGCCTAGGCGTAAATTTAATCGATGCAAGAATACCAGAAACTGGTCTAACCTTTTAATGGAAATAGTCATATTGCCGTTAAGTTTGTGGAAAATCATTCATCGACTGATTGAGTATAGGGTTAAAAATGACCAAAAAATCAAACACCGGATTCAAACGCATCATCAAAGCAGCAGGCTTTTCATGGCAAGGCATTACGAGTTCGTTTAAAAATGAGGCTGCATTTCGACAGGAAGTGTTCATGGCGGTCGTGCTTATTCCGTTGGCATTTTACCTAGATGTAAGCCAAGTTGAACGAATCTTAATGATCTCATCGGTGGTATTGGTGATGGTTGTCGAGCTAATCAATACCGCGATTGAAGCGGTTGTCGACCGAATCGGCAGTGAACATCATGAGCTTTCTGGGATGGCTAAAGATGTCGGTTCGGCAGCAGTTTTCATCTGTTTGGCACTCGCAGGTTATGTGTGGCTAGAGGTCCTGTTTTTGTAATTTGCTAAAAATGAACTAAAAACAACCAATTGCTTTGCTTTTGTTCAGTTACTGGATATACTCACAGTCAACTGTATAAAAAGACAGGTGAATCATGAAGCCGTTAACGCCCCGCCAGCAACAAGTCTTTGACCTTATCAAAGGTAAGATCGAAGATTCCGGTATGCCACCGACACGTGCAGAAATCGCGCGTGAACTAGGCTTCCGTTCTGCTAATGCTGCAGAAGAACATTTGAAAGCTCTTGCTCGTAAAGAAGCGATTGAGATTATCCCGGGTGCGTCTCGCGGTATTCGTATTTTGCTTGAAGATGCAGCAAACGAAGAGCAAGGTTTACCATTAATCGGTCAGGTTGCCGCTGGTGAGCCTATCTTGGCTCAAGAGCATGTAGAAATGCATTACCAAGTTGATCCAGGCATGTTTAAACCACAAGCTGACTTCTTACTTCGTGTAAATGGCGAAAGTATGAAAGACATCGGTATTATGGATGGTGATTTATTAGCTGTTCATAAAACACAAGATGTACGCGATGGTCAGGTTGTAGTGGCTCGTGTCGATGATGATGTAACGGTAAAACGCCTAGAACGTAAAGGTTCAACGGTTCTGTTACATGCTGAAAATGAAGAGTTTTCTCCAATCCATGTCGATCTAGAATCTCAACACTTGTCTATTGAAGGGCTTGCGGTTGGTATTATTCGCAACACCGACTGGATGTAGTCAGTACAAACAGCTTATTGATATTTATTCTCAATAACTTGCCATTGTAATTGATATTCATTATCATCTTCTTTGTCGAGATACAAGGAAGATGATGATGCCAAACCCAACCAAACCTCAAATGAAGCCGCTTACTCGTAAGCCGCGCTCCTCTGTTCAAAAGGCTTCTTCTGAACAAGGGTCTGCACATCAAGAATTCCAAGTTCCGACGAACCTCGTTCAGCATCTTTGGTTTCGTAGCCGTGAAAGCCTAGCTGATGATGGTCTCGTTTATGATCCTATCGCAGCTCAAGCCTGCAAGCGTTGCCAGCTCGCACCAGAATGTCTTACCGGTGAACTCGACCAACAGCAACTCCTTTACGCGACACTGACTCAACTTTGTGATTCTCAAGTTCAACAGTTTTTATCTCATAACCCAGATGCTTGGATTATTAACGTGGGAGCAGGGCTCGATACCCGTTTCTACCGTTTAGATAATGGCCGCTGTCATTGGGTTGAGTTAGGTGTAACCGAGAATCTGCTTTGGCGACAACGCTTGTTCCACAAAAATGAACGCTATCGCTTAGAGTGTGGCTCTGTCGATGACCTAACTTGGTTGGATGAACTTAATATTCCAGAACAAGCCTCGGTGATGGTGGTGTGTGAACATGCTTTGCTGGATTGTAATGAACAACAGACCGCGAACTTCATTCAGTCTTTGAGCCGCTACTTTACTCATGCACATGCGTGTTTAGTCTTAGCTGGAGATAAAAGCTCAAGTACGTTGGGACAAAAGCTTGGTTCAGGAAAGTATGCTCATGGGTTGTCTTCACCAATAGACAGCGTTCTTAATTGGCTGCCATGGGCACAATGGGTAAAAGCGTTTTCTCCCCTAGACCAACAATGCAATCGTTGGAAATTGTGGCAGCGGCTTCTTTGTAAGATCTCTCAGGTCAAAAAGCGTTTAACGCCGCAGTTAGTGCTCGTTAAGTGGTAACCCTAGTGGTTCTGTATTTCGAGTAACTGAGTACATAGCCGGTATAAGTAAAATTCCACAACATAGTGAAAGCCCACCCACTAGGTTAAACTATCGCCTCTAATCTAAGAGGTGATCGTGAAGCTATTTAATCCCCAAACTATTTTTCAAACGCTATCCAATCAGGCGATGCACAAAAAAGTGCTGCTGCTCGCGATCCCGATGGTTCTCTCTAATATTACTGTTCCACTGCTGGGCTTAGTCGATGCGGCGGTTATCGGTCACCTCGAGCACTCTTGGTATTTAGGTGGTGTGGCGCTGGGCGGCACAATGATCAGCGTGACCTTTTGGTTGCTTGGTTTCCTGCGCATGTCGACAACAGGGCTAGCCGCACAATCTTATGGTGCGAATGATGGCAACCAACTTGGTTTAGTCTTTGTGCAAGGCGTGACCATGGCTTTAGGGTTTGCTGGTGTCTTTTTGCTTTTACACAGTCTAGTCGCCGATTTAGTTTTCTCATTGAGTAGCGCCAGTGATCAAGTTAAGCACTATGGTCAGCAATATTTCTCAATCCGCGCTTGGAGTGCGCCTGCTGCGCTAACTAACTTTGTGATTCTAGGTTGGTTACTCGGGACTCAAAATGCCAAAGCGCCCATGTGGATGGTGATCATCACCAATATCACCAATATCGTTTTGGATATTGTTTTTGTTATCGGCTTAGGATGGCAAGTGGAAGGTGCAGCATTGGCATCTGTAATGGCTGATTATGCCGGTCTAACATTTGGCTTGATTTGTGTTTACCGAATCTGGGCGAAGAAGCAGTTACCATCGCCATGGGATCTGCTTAAGAAAACCAGCCAAGGTTTGAGTCGTTTCGTGAAATTGAATCGCGATATCTTTCTTCGTTCATTGTATCTACAAGCGACTTTCACTTTCATGACTTTCCAAGGTGCAAGCTTTGGCGATGATGTTGTTGCGGCCAATGCAGTGTTGATGAGTTTCTTGATGATCATCTCTTATGGGATGGATGGCTTTGCCTACGCAATGGAAGCGATGGTCGGTAAGGCGATAGGCGCGAAAGACAAAGATGAACTGAACCAGTCATTGATTGGTACTTTCTTCTGGAGCTTTAATATTTGTTTGGTACTGACCATAGCGTTCGCACTCGCTGGCTCGAGTTTGATTAATATGATCACTACCATTCCTGACGTGAAGAACCAAGCCGAGGTGTATTTACCGTGGTTAGTCGCAATGCCATTGGTGTCTATGTGGTGCTTCTTGTTGGATGGTATTTTTGTTGGAGCAACCAAGGGCAAGGATATGCGCAATAGTATGTTTGTTGCGACCTGTAGTTTCTTCGCGATTTTCTATTTAGCATCAGGTTTAGAGAACCATGCACTGTGGTTAGCGATGCTGAGCTTTATGGCAATGCGCGGAATTGGTCTTGGTGTGTTGTTTGTTTCTCAGTGGAAGAAAGGGGAGTTTCTCGCTTAGCTCTGAGGGCTCTGTTTGTGGAGAGTAAATGAGGCTGTACAGGTAAAGGGGTATTTAGAACATCATGATCTAATTACTATCAATGCCTTAATATTCAGTGTTTTAAATAAAAACAGCAAGCGCGTGGCTTGCTGTTTATGTATTTGGCCTATGGGTGGTCAAATACTCCTATTGGTTCTTTATCTAGAATAAACGGTTAAGCCCGTTGAGTGCTGCAACACGATAAGCTTCCGCCATCGTTGGATAGTTAAAGGTTGTATTCACAAAGTACTCGATGGTATTTGCTTCACCTTTCTGTTCCATGATCGCTTGTCCGATATGGATGATTTCAGCGGCACGCTCACCAAACACGTGGATACCTAAAATCTCTTTGGTTTCGCGATGGAACAGAATCTTCAAGCTACCAATGTCTTTACCCGCAATTTGAGCACGAGCTAGGTGTTTGAATGAAGAACGTCCTACTTCATACGGTACTTTAGCTGCGGTAAGTTCTTGCTCGGTTTTACCAACAGAACTGATCTCCGGGATGGTGTAGATGCCGGTTGGAATGTCTTCGATAAGGTGGCGTTCAGCTTCACCTTTCACAATTGCTTGAGCCACAAATCGACCTTGGTCATAAGCCGCGCTTGCTAGGCTAGGGTAGCCAATCACATCACCGACAGCGTAAACATGGTCAACATTGGTTTGGTAATTGGTATTTACTGAGACTTGCCCACGCGAGTCCGCTTCTAAGCCAACAGCACCAAGGTTCAGTTTATCGGTATTACCCGTTCGGCCATTGGCATACAGTAGGCAATCAGCGCGCATCTTTTTACCTGACTCTAGGTGAATGATCACGCCATCATCAGTGCCTTCAATTTTCTCAAAGGTTTCATCGTTGCGAATCACGACACCGCTGTTCCAGAAGTGATAAGAAAGTGCATCTGAGGTTTCATTGTCTAGGAATGACAACAGACGGTCACGAGTATTGATAAGATCGGTTTTTACACCCAAACCGCGGAAAATCGACGCGTATTCACAACCAATAACGCCAGCACCATAGATGATGATGTGTTGCGGGTCGTGTTTAAGAGAAAGAATCGAGTCACTGTCGTAGATACGTTCATGCAGGAAGTCGACGTTATCTGGTTGGTAAGGGCGAGAGCCTGTCGCGATAACAAATTTGTCTGCACTGTAATGTTCTTCAGTGCCATCGCTTTGCATTACCGAGACAGTGTTGGTATCGATAAAACGTGCAGTACCAAAGACCAACGTGCACTGGTTGCGGTCGTAGAAGCCTTGGCGTAATCGAGTCTGCTTGTCGATAACCGATTTGGCATGCCCCAAAATGTTAGAAAACGTTGAGTGTATGCTTTTGTTGTTCTGACAAAACAGCGGATTACTGTTGAATTCGATAATACGACTTACGGCATGACGCAGTGCTTTTGAAGGAATTGTTCCCCAGTGAGTACAACCACCACCAACGCTGCTCTCTTTCTCAATGATTGCAACGTTCAACCCGGCTTTGGTTAATCCCATCGCTGCCCCTTCTCCTCCGGGGCCACTACCAATTACGATTACATCAAAGTGGTTGGAGTGCGGCATAGATATCTTCCTTGTTATATTTGATTAACATTGCTTTAGCGAGATTTTAACCGATTCTGTTCTCGGGTACATGAAAAGGGCATCAGAGAGTCGGTGGGATCACGCAGTGTTATCGAAAAAATAATATTTGGTATGTCGTATGTCTCCAAATGACAGCGTGGATATTGAAATTTTTTCTTCGAACGTATTTACTTCGGTACGTGAACAAAGAGGTATGTTTAGTGTCTTATATAACCAGAGTGCCTTATATAAATAAGTGATTCGCGTTATATTGAATAGAGTATTAGACATGCCTGTTTAGGCTGTAAAAGAAGAAATTGATAAAGTATGAAACCAATGGGCATTCGCGCACAGCAAAAAGAAAAAACTCGTCGCAGCTTAATCGATGCAGCATTTAGCCAACTCAGCGCCGATCGTAGTTTTTCCAATCTAAGCTTGAGAGAAGTCGCTCGTGAGGCTGGAATAGCACCGACTTCCTTTTATCGTCACTTCAAAGACATGGATGAGCTTGGCTTAACCATGGTTGATGAAGGTGGCTTACTGCTGCGCCAGTTAATGCGTCAAGCTAGGCAACGCATAGTAAAAGAAGGCAGTGTGATTCGTACATCGGTTGAAACCTTTATGGAATTCATTGAAAGCAGCCCTAACGTATTCAGACTGTTATTGCGAGAGCGCTCAGGAACTTCATTTGAGTTTCGTGCAGCGGTAGCTCGTGAGATACAGCACTTCTCTGCTGAGTTAACCGAATATTTGATAACGACTGGCATGACACGAGACGAAGCTTTTACTCAAGCTGAAGCCTCCGTTATCTTGGTCTTCAACTCAGGGGCAGAAGCATTAGATTTAGATCGACGTCAGCGAGATGAACTGGCTGAACGCTTGATCATGCAATTGCGAATGATGGCCAAAGGGGCTTTTTGGTATCGTAAAGAACGTGAACGTAACCGATTAAAAGGCGGGATTGAATAATGTCGAATGAAAATAATACTGTAAACCGTGGTTCAGAAAGAAAGACACTCGTACTTGCTGTTATTGCCGGTGTGTGTGGTGATGCTCTGTTATCTTGGGTAACAATGAGCGAAGTGGGCTTCTCTATTTTCCCACTGATTGCTTTAGTCTTGGCTGTACAAGCACTTTACCAAGAGTACCTAACTAACCCAGTATCTGAAGATATTCCACTAGTAGGTTTGGCTTGTTTCTTTGTAGGTGCATTTGGCCACTCGGCTTTTGTGAAGGCACAACACCCTGATGCTGGCTCAAACTTCTTTGCGATTATTGTCGCGATGTTGCTTCTTGCATGGGTAGGTAAGAAACTCGGCTTTATCGGCAAAACTGCTTAAGCTGATTTAGAAATTAAAAAAACGAGCCAATGGGCTCGTTTTTTTGTATCTGCTGTTTGGCTTAGACCTGAAAGCGATACTTACGCTTTACGCTCTAGGAATACGCCAGCTTCCATGTGGTGCGTGTAAGGGAACTGGTCAAACAGAGCAAAACGAGTGATGTCGTGCGTTTCGCTTAGGATGTCTAGGTTCTCTTTCAATGTTTCAGGGTTACAAGAGATGTACATGATACGCTCGTAGCCTTGAACCATCTTACAAGTATCAACATCCATACCTGAACGCGGTGGATCAACAAAGATAGTGTTGCAGTTGTAGCTCTTAAGATCGATGTTCGCTTGCTGTAGACGACGGAACTCACGCTTGCCTTCCATTGCTACAGTAAAATCTTCTGCAGACATACGGATGATCTGAACATTTTCAATGTTGTTCGCAGCGATGTTGTATTGCGCAGATTCTACTGACGGTTTCGCCAGTTCAGTTGCCAGTACACGCTCGAAGTTTTGTGCTAGCGCTAATGAGAAGTTACCGTTACCACAGTAAAGCTCAAGTAAGTCGCCTTTGCTGTCTTGAGTACAATCGACAGCCCATTCCAACATTTTCTCTGCCACTTTGCCGTTGGGTTGAGTAAAGCTGTTCTCTACTTGTTGGTAGATGTAGCTATCACCATTCACATCTAGCTTTTCAATTACGTAGTCGCGGTCCAGTACGATTTTCATCTTACGCGCACGGCCAATCAGGTTTAGGTTAAAACCTTCATCGTTTAATTGCTGCTTAAGTGCTTTAGCATCTTGAATCCACTGTTCACCTAATTGACGGTGGTAAAGCAATGACACCAAAATTTCGCCGCTTAACGTAGAAAGGAAGTCTACTTGGAATAGCTTGTGGCGCAGAGAGTGGTTGTCCTTCATTGCATCTGTTAATAGAGGCATTAGGTCATTGATAAGACGGCTAGCTGCAGGGAACTGGTCTACGCGGTATTTTTCTTTAGTCTCTTGATTGAACATGACGTAATACATATCGTCACCTTCATGCCACACGCGGAACTCAGCACGCATGCGGTAGTGTTGTTCTGGAGATTCATACACTTCCAGTTCAGGCACATCATATTCTGAGAACATTTCTGTAAGACGCTCTGTCTTTTCTGCCAGTTGTTCTTGGTAGCGTTGCGGGTTTACATCTAAATTCGCCATTGTTATGCCTTTTGCTGTCGTGCTTTTAAATCAAGAGCGCAGATTTTATTCAATCACAGGCGCTTGTCCAGTGTTGAGAGCCATTCAATGTAAATCGACCATGAAAACTATAGCTTATAACTATCTTAGACTAGACAAATGATTCATAGGTCAATACTATCTTCGGCAAGCTGGTGTCATTTAGATGTATAGATGGCTGAAGAGGGAATCTGGTGTAAATCCAGAACTGACGCGCAGCGGTAAAAGAGAACGAGTATTCATAAGACACTGCAAATAGCTTTTTGTGGGAAGTCGAATATTAGGTAACCATAAGGGTTGTGCTCTTGAGTCCGAATACCTGCCAGCGGCCAAGTCATAAGATGTGGTTTGGTAGGACTTTACGCGATTTAGGATCACAACATGAACAAATCCCTTTTAGCGGTTGCTGTAGCATCGCTGCTTTCACCTATCTCCAATTTACACGCCCAACAAGCATCTGCCGACGAAACCATGGTGGTTACGGCTAACCGTTTTGAGCAAAGCACGGAAAGTGTTGTCGCTCAAGTTGAAGTAGTAACACGCCAAGATATCGATCGAATTCAAGCTAAGTCTCTAACAGATGTGTTTAGACGATTGACGGGTATTCAGGTTTCACAAAATGGAGGCCGAGGACAGCAAGCTTCGATCTTTGTTCGTGGTGCTAACTCTGATCAAGTGCTTGTTCTCATTGATGGTATTCGTTTTGCGCGAGCTGCAAAGGGTGGTGTCGATTTTAGCCAGTTACCAATTACATTCGTTGACCGAGTGGAATACGTTCGAGGAGCTCGTGCCGCTATGTATGGCTCAGAAGCTATCGGCGGTGTTATCAACATTATTACTGTTGCAAACTCTGACAATGAAAAAACGGCAGTTAGTGCAGGTTTAGGAAGCTTAGATTACCAAGAGCTGAGCTTTGTTAGTGGTACTAAGGTCGGTGAAAATGGTCACTTGAACGTATCTGTTGGTTACGATTCCGATGAGGGATACAACGTTCATCCATTACCAGGTGTTAATGATGGTGATCGCCATGGTTTTGAATCACGCAATGCTCTAATTGGTTATGTTCATAATTTTGATCAGCAATGGAGTGGCTTCGCGAATTTCCGTATGTTTGAAACCATTTCTCAGTACGATGGTTCATTTGGTACAGACCATTCTTACAAAGAAGCTGAAGTTCAAAATTCGACCTTTGCTACTGGTGTTAAATATAGTGGCAGTGAACTTAAGTCTGATTTCTTAGTTAACTATCAGAATCAAGATAACTGGAACTACGAACAGTCTTTAGGCAAGAACTCAGCGTCAGCAACATCTGATGAGCTTGAACAGCTAAATGTTCAATGGGTGAATTCATACAAACTAACGTCGTCACTGACTCTTAGTGGTGGTGTAGATTGGCGTGATGAGGCTTATATTGTTAAGCCTTCGAATACTGAATACGACAGAACGAATGTTGCGTACTTCGCTGCATTAAACGCAGATGCGGATAAAGTGTTCGGAGAACTGAGTCTTCGTGTTGATGACAATGAGCAGTTTGGTACAGAAACTACTTACAACACAGGGTTAGGCTATCGTTATGCTGAGTGGCTTGTTGTAAAAGCAGCTTATGGCACATCTTTCAAAGCACCTAACTTGTATCAACTATATAGCTACTACGGTAATGCACAGTTAGAAGCTGAAAAGGCAGATTCATTTGAACTGACTTTTGGTGGCTTAATCAAGGATGTTGATTGGTCGATTACTGGCTATGACACGAACGTCGAAGACTTAATTGATTACAACTACGCGACAAGTAAGTACTACAATACCGATGGCGAAAGCCAATTACGTGGTGTGGAAATGGTCGTTGGATTTGATACTAGCTTTATTAACCACCAAGTGAGCGCTAATTTCCAAGACCCAGAAGATCAATCTGGTGAGCAACTGATACGCCGAGCTAAGAAGATTTACAAGTATAATGCAGTGGCTAGTTTCGATGATGTTGATGTTTCATTAGGTTTCCAATATGTAGGTGAGAGACCGGACTTCTCTGAAGATCTCGCAGCGTATAGCTTGTTTGATGTTTCAGTGAACTACTATGCGAATGAAAACCTTACTTTAAATGGTCGAGTGGATAACTTAACTGACGAAGAGTACGAGACTGCTGGTGGATACCCATCACCAGAGCGTACATATTACGTGAATGCTACTTACCAATTCTAATTATCACCTAAACCGCCTTCGGGCGGTTTTTTCTTATTGGGTATATCAATGAAAAAGAAAGTCGTCATAAGTTGGTCGTCAGGCAAAGACTCTACATTAACCCTAGAACGTCTACTTGAAAGCACCGAGTATGAAGTTGTTGCTCTCTATACTACGTATGTTGGTGATGAGGTTCCTTTCCAAGTCACGTCAATCGAGGTTGTCGGAATGCAGGCAACATTGTTCGGCTTGCCATTAATAACGATTGAGCTGCCGGAAGTCTTCCCAAGTAACGAGATCTATCAAAGTACGATTGTTACGGCGCTTAAAGGATCGGGTTTATCTATTGATGCCGTGGCATTCGGCGATATGTTTTGCAATGGTATTGCTGACTACCGAAGAAGTTATATAGAACCTGCGGGCTGGGAGTGTGTATTTCCTCTACTGGGAGAGAGTAGCCAAACTCTGGCTCAAGAAATCATAAATAGAGGAATCGAAACCTTTCTCGTCACAGTTGATAGCGATGCATTAGACATGAGCTATTGCGGGAAAGAATACACGCCTGAACTAATAGACAGTTTGCCAAGTCACGTCGACCCATGTGGAGAAGATGGTGAGTTCCATACCTTAGTCACGTCAGCGCCATGCTTTAAAGGTAAGCTTAAGATAGAGCTAGAAAATGTAGAGCAGGGTGAGCGCTTTGGGCATCAACGCTACCGAGCTTGCATTATGTAGAGTGATGATTGGCGAAAACTAGGTGAAGGGGTATCATTGCTGTGGAACTTATTACAGGTAATGGTTGTGTCGGAAAGCATACAAAAAAACATATTGGTCTTTGATTCTGGAGTTGGCGGTCTGTCTGTATATAAAGAGATAAGCCAGTTACTACCCAATCACAACTATATCTATGTATTCGATAACGAGGCTTACCCTTATGGTGAGCTCGATCAGCAAGTCCTCATTCAGCGAGTCCAAAGTATCGTCGCCAGTTTTGTGGCGAGTCACGCTATTGATATCGTGGTGATAGCTTGTAATACGGCCAGTACGATAGTCCTGCCGACACTTCGCGCTAATAACCTTATCCCTATTGTCGGCGTAGTCCCGGCAATCAAACCTGCTTCGTTACTGGCTAATAAAGCGGTTGGCCTTATTGCGACTCCCGCGACGATTACTCGTGAATACACACACGAGCTCATCAAAAACTTCTCGAGTAATAAAAGAGTAGAGCTGTTGGGTTCTACTCGGCTGGTGGATATGGCCGAAGATAAACTCAGAGGCGAGGAGATTAGCCTTGAAGAGTTACAGCAAATCCTTCAGCCGATGATCAACACAATTGATGTGGCTGTATTAGGATGTACTCATTTCCCATTGATCAAATCAGAGATTCAACAAGTACTAGGTGAAAGTGTAGTGCTGATAGATTCTGGTAAAGCGATAGCTAAGCGGGTTCAAGATTTGTTGGGTTTGGAAAGCGTTAATAAAGAAGGGGGAGTACGTGAAGTTTTTTGTAGTGCACTTCCTAAAAAAGAAAGTGCACTAAATAGTATGTTAAAGCAGTTAGGGTTTAGCTCAGTTCAGATTCGTCCGCTTCAGGATGTTTAGGATCATTTGCAACACGTACTTTTAAAGTGCGTTGCATGTAATCTTTATCGTTAAGTGCAGAGATTGCATGATTCACATCATTACTTGCCATAACAACAAATCCAAAGCCTCTTCTTTTACCAGTACGTTTGTCTTTCATTAAACGTACTGCAAATACTTCACCATGCTCTGAGAATAATTCACGTACATGTGATTCGTTCGCTTTGTATGGAAGGTTACCCACATAAAGTGTTTTGGTTGAAGCCTTAGGTTCTGAATCTGATTTTGAGTCGGTGCTTGAAAAGTTAACAACAAAAGCGGAAGCCAAGACACCAAGGATAAAGGTAATTGCAGGCGATATATCTACCTGAGAGAAAACAATGCCGCCTAATACAGCCAGTGCGACAATTAACAACATCGATTTTTTTGAGTTCATATCGGAATACTACATATTAATAAACGAAATAGACGCATCTACCATTAACAAAATAGACACATGAATCTTACGTTCATGGCTTCCATTTTTCCAATGTATTGCTGTGATACGTCTCAAATGTTTAGTTTTTATTCGAAAAATGCGGATCTGGTGGCTTTTTAGGCGAACAAAACTTTTATTTCAAAAAGCCCTTGTGCTCCATCTCAATCTCTCTATAATGCCGCCTCACCGACACGGAGTGAGACGAAAGTCACACAGCGAAATCGGTAGAGAAAAAGAGTTTGAAAATAACCCTTGACTCTCAAAGTGGTGCAGGTATAGTACGCACCCCTAGCGAATGAGATGTGAATCACAAAACGCTAGCGCTCTTTAACAATTTAAACCTATCAATCTGTGTGGGCACTCGTTGATGAATATCAAAACGTTTTATCGTTAGATAAAA
>NZ_JBFRSC010000037.1:0-267104 GCF_041473335.1 Vibrio sp. 10N.222.55.C7 | reverse complement strand
TTTTACTTTAATTGGTATTAATCGTCATTCGCCTTTTTAACAATCTGCTTAAGAGCATTGAGCTCTCATGAGCTTATTGGTTTTTAGTACTCTAGATCTTCACTGCCACCCGCAGCTGTAAACCATGCCGTTAGGTGTGTTTTAAGATCTTTCAATTCGTCAGGGCCAATCAATGCAAGGCCAAGATCTTCAGCTCGTGTGATGTCGTTATGGCGAAGAGGACGGAAGCTCACTAACATTGCACGTGCTTGTAGGCCACCTAGCAGGTCTCTAAGCGATTCCAGTTTGTACAAGGTGTCATCACCATCATCACGCATGCCTTTGGTCTTACATTCGATGATGTGCAGCTTATTGTTCACCACAGAGGCAACATCAAGCTCGTTACGAACCTCACGTTCACCCAGTTGACGGTATACCTGAACATTCAAAGAACGATCTTGAATGGTCGGCATGTCATCTTGGATTTGTTTCACTGTGCTGTGAACCAGAGTCTCCAGCCATTCACCGTTTGAGAAGCGGCGTGCGTCTTCATTAGCAAAAGTTAAAATACCATTGTCGTAAGTCGCAATCTTCGCTTCAACTAAATCGCTCAACAGCATGTTCAGTTCACGGTAACCTTGTTGCTTCTCAGAGAGACCAACATCAAGCTTCTGTTCTTTACGGCAGGTCGTTGCAAGGTAGTTTAATGTCGCAAGGCCTGGGCCCAATTCTAGCGCGTTACTTGCCCAACGTTCACCCAGTTCATAAAGTTTCTGATCAAGTTGCGGAGATAGCTGAACATCGCTGAACTCGCCACGAGCCCCAAATACCGTTAGGTAGTCGTCGATAGTAATGCGGTCTTGAACTTGTGCGTCTTCTTTTCCGTTCGGGTACAACCAGCACAGCTTGTCACTGTTTGGTTCAACCACGAAGATTGGCCAGTGGTAAGTACGGAATACTTCGTACACCGAAAGTAGGCGGTGACGCAGGCCACAACTCGCGTTGAGCTTCACTTCTTGACCGCGAGCTTTGAGGTCTTCGGCAAGAGTTTGGATAGATTCTTTGATTACAGATGTGTTTACGATGGTCGGAATTTCGAAAAACTCACTGGTAATGTCGCGCTTCTGTAAAACGCTGTCTAAACGTTTGTACATACTGACTTGATTCTTGTCGCCGATAAACACGATGTGAGTGCTGACCGTTCGGTTATCAAGTAAAGGGGTGAGCAAGCGAATAGGGTCTTGATCGATAATGCCAACATGAACAGCCATATAAATTCCTTAATAGCGGCTCGCTCATAAAGGTGAAAGAAAAAACGGGAAGCAGCAAGCCTTAATAATCATATAATGACAAAGCTCATAAAAAACAAGGGCAACCCTTGATAAAAGTTGCCCTAGCTCAATTAGTCACCACTATTGGGTAAGAAGTCTCAACAATCTCACTAAATATCTATCGATTCTTCATTTATCTATAGTTTGAATTGATGTACTAAATCACCTTGCTGATTCGCCAAAATTGTTAGGTTTTGGCTTGCCTCCGCAATTGAAGACATCGCTTGGTAACTCTTATCTGCGATGTGGTTGATGTCTTCGATGTTGCGTGCAATATCACCAGACGTTTCACTCTGCTCAGCGGCTGCTTGAGAGATGTGTGTACTCATGTGGCTGATCTCTAGAATCAAGGCTTGGATCTCTTCCATCGCACTGTTTGCACTTGAAGCTTGTTGAACCGACATGTCCATATCGCTCATACAGCTTTCAATTACGTTACTTGCAGTTTTCGAGCTTGATTGCAGATTGCTGATCATAGTCTCGATTTCAGAGGTCGATTGAGTGGTCTTCTGTGCTAGCACTCGTACTTCATCGGCAACGACTGCAAAACCACGACCTTGTTCACCTGCACGCGCTGCTTCGATTGCCGCATTAAGTGCAAGTAGGTTGGTCTGTTCAGCAATACCACGAATAACGTCAAGAATTGAACCAATCTGGCTACTCATCTGTTGTAGCTCGCCTACAGCGCCCACTGATTCAGTAAGGCGAACTTCAAGCTGATTAATGGTGCTGATGTTGGTGTTCATGATCTGACGACCAGACTCAGAAGCCGATTCTACTTGTTGAACCATGGTGAGTGAGCTTTGCGCGCTGTTCGCCACTTCTTGTACAGAATGAGACATCTCTGTCATTGCGGTCGCAACAGTCGCGGTTTGCTCACGTTGGCTGTTCAATTGAGCCTGCGTTTCAGATGACGTCTTCTGGTTGACGCTTGCAGTCTTAGTTAAGTCATCTGAAGCATCATTCAACTTCACAAGGATATTGTGCAGGTTGTCAGCCAAGGTGTTGATGTGACGGCTCACGCGGCTGAATTCGTTGTCGTAGCGAATATCGATACGCTGAGTCATATCACCTTCAGTTAGACCTTCTAATGTACCGAGGATGCGAGTTAATGGCTCTCGTACGCTGTGTGCAATGTGGTAACCAATCGCAGCAGCGAACACAGTCACAACAATGCCAATGGCAATCGCGTTGAATAGGCCTTTGTCGTAGATGCTGCTTGCGTCAGCGAGTGATGAGTTAAGTTGCTCTTCAGCGGTCACGTTGAATGAGTCCAAAACAGCCATCGCTTGGTCAACTTCTAGAGCTAGGTTAGCGATGTTCACGTACAACGCTTGTTTGGCTTGTAGGTAGTTGTTGTGTTTGTCTAGTACGCCACCTTTCTGACCAACGTCTTTGGTGAACTTCTGAACCGACTCATCGAAGACATTTTTAAGTGCTGGTAGTTGTGTTGATAGACCTCGATAAGCGTAGTTAAGATGAGTAACGGCCTTTTTGTTTTGGTTAAGGGCTTTTTGAACGAAGGCAACATCAGAGCTAGCAAGTGCATCAGAGGTAATAACTTCTGCGTCTTGCAGTTTGATGAAGTAGCTCTTTGCCATCACTTTTACAGAGATGCTTTTTTGGTCGGCAACGTACTCTTTCATACCAACGGTTAATTCTGAATGTAAGCGTTGGAAGTCACGAGACGCTTTTTGTACTTGTTCTTGTGCTTCGAACATCGCGACGTAGTTGTTCATCGCTTCGTCAGCTTCGGCGAAGTAGCGTTCTTCCATTGCTCTTAATTGCGCGATACGTTCAACAAGTGAAGCATTGTTTTGGCTTGCCGCTTCTAAACTACCGAGAACTTCTGAAAACGAGTTTTGTGATGCAGCAAATTCTGTACGCATTGCAGACATGCGTTCAGCGTTTTGTGTGGTTAAGAAATCTTTGAATGACTTATCAGCAGAAAGCAATTGAACACTCGTTTGATTTGAAAGCGCGACAAGTGGTAATGAGGTTTCTGAGACACTCTCAAAATTGCTGTGTATCTGATTCATGCTGTTCATCATGATGGTTATCGTGACTGCGAACATGATGATGATCAGTGCGAAACCAGCGTACATACGCTTGATCACAGATCCCTTCATGGCTTTCTCCCTAAATAAAAATGCAGACCTAATGTCAGGTCAAAGTAAAACTAACAAAATTATCAGCATTCTATTGAGCTCGGCTTACGCATTTTATGACGCACACGTCAAAAATAGCGCTCAGTTATAACCAACATGCCATTCTTGAGAGCTAAGGCTCGTTTTTTTTGATTTGAACGGTGTTTTTTATTATGCTTTAAAGCAGATTTATTGTGGTTTGATGCGGCATAGCGCATACTCAAAGCATTAAAAAATAAATGTTTTATCGGAGAGAAACATGGCTGAAGAAACCATTTTTACTAAGATCATCAACAAAGAAATCCCAGCAGATCTACTATACCAAGACGATTTAGTAACCGCATTTCGCGATATTAACCCTCGCGCGCCAAGCCATATCCTAATCATCCCAAACAAGCTGATTCCGACAACTAACGATGTTGAAGTCCAAGATGAAGCGATGATGGGGCGCATGTTTACTGTTGCTCGCAAGTTAGCAAAAGAAGAGGGCATTGCAGAAGATGGCTATCGTCTTATCGTGAACTGTAACTCTCACGGTGGCCAAGAGGTTTATCATATTCACATGCACTTGGTTGGCGGCCGTCCACTTGGCCCCCTATTAATGAGCTAATAAAAAGCTAACGAGTTAATGAAAGCTAATGAGCTAGTTTAAACCCGCTCATTAGTGGGTTAACACAAGTAGTTAGTTGGAAAATTTGTAGTTTGTATGCCAACTTTAAGTTCTATCTGTTGTCTGAACATCGGCATCGCCTAGGCAGAGGCTAAATCAGTAGGGTTTCAACTGGCTTGAGATCCTTTTTACAACGCGTTTCGTTTTGATAATGAGACCATTAAAGGTCAGCAGACCCTAATAAAGTAGGCATTTTAAACATGCACGGAGACGATAAGTGAAGCAACAGTTTAGATTCGCTTCCATTGCCCTGTTATCGGCGTTGACCGTAGGTTGTGCGAGTATGTCTGCAGGAAGCCTGTTCAGTCATTACAGCGCACAAAACAAAGCGATCTACCAAGCCGTTAAATCTGGAGATTATTCAGAGGCTCAGCAAGAGCTACCAGATTACGCGGCAGGCGACATCCTTGATAACTTTGAAAGAGGCAGAATTAATCTGCTGGATCAAAAATACCCTGAGAGTAAGGCTTCGTTTGAAGTGGCTGATCAGGCGGTTACTGAGCAGCAACGCAAAGCCGTGATCTCAATCTCAGACAGTGCAACCAGTGTGGGTGCGTTGGCTGTGAATGACAATATTACCGAGTATGTGCCAGCCGATTACGAGTTGGGCTTTCTTCATCTGTATCTCGGTTTAAATTACCTCAAGAAAAACGATTTAGAAGGTGCGGTGATCGAAATGCGTCGCGCCAACCAAGTTCAAGAACAAGCGAAGAAGCAACGCGAGGCTGAGTTAGACAAAGCAGCCAGCGATGCGAAGAAGCAAGGCTTGTCTGCCAATGTGGGTAGCATCCTTGCCAATTACCCTGATGCGGGTAAGAAACTGCAGTCAGTACAGAATGCGTATCTGATGTTCTTGTCTGGTCTGCTTTATGAAGCGTCAAATGATTTAAACAGCGCCTACGTTGACTATCGTCGTGCTTTGGCTGTGATGCCAGATAACCAAGAAATCATCGATAGAACCATGGCAACAGCCGCTCGTTTAGGGATGCGACAAGATTTAGCAACATTAGAAAAACGCTATAAGCAATCTTCTAAACTTAGTGCAGGTGAAGGGCGAGTGATTGTTCTTCAAGAGCAGAGCGCTGTGCAAGCTATGGACAGTTGGCGACTGGATTTGCCTGTTTATGACAGTCGCGATCAGGGGGCAATATACTCTCTTGCGCTGCCATATTACCCAAGTCAAAACGTAGAGCGTTTTTCTGCCTTGCGAATCAGCGGACAGCCGCTACAAGAACATTTGATCACTGATGTAAACGCGATGGCGCAGAACGATCTATCGGAACGTATGACAAGCATTGTTATTCGCCAAGCGCTACGTGTAGTCGCGAAAGATCGCATTCGAAAAGAAGCAACCAAAGGCGATGATGTCGGTAATATTCTGTTCAACGTGTGGAACACACTGACAGAGCAACCAGACACTCGCAGTTGGCAATCATTACCTGCAGAGATTAAGAGCAGTACGTTTGTAGCAAATAGCGGTCAATATACGTTGGAAGCGGGCGCTAAAACTTACGACTTTGATATTCGAGAAGGGCAGACCACCTTGGTGTGGATTTCTCGACAAGGAAACAATGCAACAATGTGGCATAAACAGCTAGGGAGGCTGTAATGAAAAAGTGGTTAGTGAGCTTAGCAGCGGTTATGGCTCTGGCTGGTTGTGCTGATAATACAGCTGGCGTAAGGGTCGATAGTCTGACTCAGAACGTTTTCTTTGGTGACAAGGTATTGGGCAGCCGTTTACAGGTTGAAGATATTCGCACCGATCTGGTCGACGGTCATACGCGAGGAATCGTTCGTTTAAACAGTAACTATAAAGGCGATCAACATATTCTTTATCGTTTTTACTGGTACGACGATGCCGGGCTTGAGGTCAACCTTAAACAAGGTCCTTGGAAGCAAGCGATTGTTCGTGGTTTTGAAAGTATTTCGTTGTCGGAAGTGTCGGTAAACCCGAAAGCGACTCAGTTCAGAGTCCAGTTCCGAGAGCAGTAAGTTAGATTAAACGGGTCTCATGATTCGTAAATACAAGAATTTAAGAGTGTGGGTAACCCCGCTCAGTGATAAGTTGAGGAAACAAAATGAAAAAGAGTGTCATTGCGCTACTAGGTTTAGCGGTTATTTTAGGTGGTTGTTCAAACAAGGTAAGCTACGGTGATGCACAAGCAGTAGAAACCACGACAATCGATTTCGGTTCAACTGACCTTCAAACGATTGCGGGTGAAATGGTCGATAGCATGATGGCGTCTGGTTCTGTGTCTTACATTACTCGTGAACAGCGTCCAATCGTGTTTGTAGAGCGAATCAAGAACAAAACAAGTGAGCACATCGATACTGAGTCAATCACTGACACTATCAGTACTAAGATGCTGAATTCTGGTAAGTTCCGTTTCGTTGATATGGACCGTGTAGAGTCTGTTCGTGACCAATTGAACTTCCAAAACAACGATGAGCTTGTAAATCAAAGTTCAGCGATTCAATTCGGTAAAATGGTTGGTGCTCAGTACATGCTGTACGGCAACCTATCAAGCATCGTTAAGAAAGCGGGTAGTGACGAAGACGTTTACTACAAAATGACGATGCGTCTAATGGACCTTGAGTCTGGCTTGATTGAATGGGCTGACGAGACTGAAATCCGTAAGCAACAATCTAAGAGCCTACTAGGCCTTTAATTTTGCTTACTTGCCAACTAAACGCAGCCAGTTTTGACAGCGTCTAGTATTGGCAGCGCTGAATTTTGACAGCGTATAGCTTGGTCACACGCCAATGCAGTGCATGATGTGCTGTTTATGAAGAGACACTGGCTTTTGGTCAGTGTCTTTTTTGTAGGGAATGAAGACGTTTATAGGGAGTAAATATGGCAATTTTTTCTTGGTCTGAAGCTAAGCTTCTTGATACCAGTTTGAGTTCGCTTGATGGTTACTTTTCTGAGCCACCTGTTAGAGCTCAAACGCTGACCGGCGGGTTGACCAATCGATGTTGGAAGTTGGTGTTAGCCGATGGCACTGCGTATGTTTGGCGGCCAACCACACCTATCACCAAAGCGTTCTTCATCTCTCGTCATGAAGAGTACCAAGTGCTGTCTGCCATTGAGCGACTCGGTATTGGGCCAAGCCCAATGGTAGTGAATGAGCAAGGCTTGTTGGTTGAATGGATTGCGGGTGAGACACTTTACGAAGATCTAGAACTTGATGACCTGTTGAAAACGCTGATATCTGTTCACCTGGTTAATACTGCGCGATTACCACTGCAACCATTCAGTTTCACGGCGCGAGTCGACCATTACTGGCTGCAGCTTGATGCGATTCATAAGACCGAAGCCTGCACGCAGATTTATCAAGAGTGGCGCGTGGCTCCGAGTATTACCAATGTTGACCTGTCTTTGTGCCATTTTGACTTAGGTGGTTATAACCTAGTGAGAAACAGTGACTGCATTAAGATTATTGATTGGGAATACGCTGCGCTCGCAGACCCTAGGCTCGATTTAACATTAACCATTGCGGTTGCTGGCGCGCCAATCACAGAAGCGGTTGAGAAGTACTGTCAGCTGCGAGGCATCCATGATGTTCAGCCTTGGCTTGACGGCGTAGAAGCATGGTTACCAAGAAGCCAGATGATGGCGATGCTATGGTATTTACTTGCTCATCAGCTTTGGGGTGATGAAAGTTATCTGCGTGAAGCGGAGGCTCTGAGTCACACTTTATGTAGCTAGGATCACGTTTAGGAGGTGAAAAATATAATTTCTCAGCTGTTACCTTTAAAACCTTGTTTTTCGTGTTAGATTGATCAAAACGTACCAATATTCAACGGGGGAGGTACAATGATTATCTATCTACATGGCTTCGACTCAACAAGCCCGGGCAATCACGAAAAAATACTGCAGTTGCAATTCATTGATGATGACGTTCGTTTCATCAACTACAGTACTTTGCATCCAAAACACGATATGCAGCATCTGCTAAAAGAAGTGCATAAAGTGATAGAGCAATCCGATGATCCGCATCCCATTATTTGTGGTGTAGGTTTAGGTGGTTTTTGGTCTGAGCGTATTGGTTTCTTATGTGGGATTAAGCAGGTGGTGTTCAACCCTAATCTGCACCCTGAGAACAACATGGTAGGTCGAATTGACCGTCCAGAAGAGTACGAAGACATCGCAACTAAATGTGTTGCTCAGTACCGCATGAAAAACAAAGGACGCTGTTTAGTGGTGCTTTCTCGTGAAGATGAAATTCACGACAATACCAAAACAGCTGCCGCGCTAGAAGATTACTATGATGTAATCTGGGATGAGAAAGAGAGTCATAAATTCAAAAAGATCTCTCAACATCTTCAAGCAATGAAAGCGTTCAAAAACGCTTAATCAATCCAGATGTTTTATAAAAGCAGTGCTCAATGAGTGCTGCTTTTTCACATCTGAATCTTAGAGATTGGTATTGATAAAGTAGTTGTATATGTTTTATCGGTCGGTTTGTGCATTTATAGATCAGTTTGCGCAAACGTTAACTAATTAGTCGCGAATCCTCATTGAGGGTAAGGATTTTTTTGTTGCGGTCATCTTTTTGCTATATATAATGTTCCCAAGCAAAATATTTTGACAAATATCAAAAAAAATTGAGAGCGAGTGAAAAAACTTGCCCATAATTTGTGTTCTGCCTCTCAGGTAGTCACCTTTTTTATCCACGTGAGCAAAGCAACAAACCATTATTTGTTGTTTGTAACCCCTCTAACTACTCGGTGAGCTGTCGTTATTCTTTTTCGCGGTAACCCAATTTGTAACAGCCTTCGCATTCAAGGCCGAGTAGATACATAGAATTTATCGGTTGGAGTAATCGAGCCGAACCCCATTTATTCATTTTGTAGAGGATTGTCATTGTGACAAAAATTATCGTAGTAGGCGGCGGTGCTGGTGGTTTAGAACTAGCAACTAAGCTAGGCCGCACTTTAGGTCGTAAGAAACGTGCCCAGATTACTCTGGTAGACCGTAAAGCAAGCCACCTATGGAAACCATTACTTCATGAAGTAGCAACGGGCTCACTGGATGAAGGTGTTGATGCATTAAGCTACCGTGCGCACGCAAAAAACCATTACTTCGATTTCCAAATGGGCAGCCTGAACGACATCGATCGTGAGCGTAAAGTGATTGCACTAAGCGAGCTTACAGACGAGCACGGTGAACTGCTGATGCCAAGCCGTGAACTTGAATACGATATTCTAGTGATGGCGCTAGGCTCAACGTCAAACGACTTCAACACTCCAGGCGTTCGTGACAACTGTATTTTCCTTGATAGCCCAGAGCAAGCACACCGTTTTCGTACAGAAATGAACAATCAGTTCTTAAAGCTTCACGCTAAGAACGGTCAAGGCACGGTAGACATCGCGATTGTTGGTGCTGGTGCAACTGGTGTAGAGCTTTCTGCAGAGCTACACAACGCCGTTAAAGAACTTCGTACTTACGGCTTCGGCGACCTAGATTCAAGCAAGCTGAACGTAAACCTAGTTGAAGCGGGTGAGCGTATTCTTCCAGCTCTACCTCCTCGTATTTCAAGTGCAGCACACTCTGAGCTAACCAAGCTTGGTGTGAACGTTCGTACGAATACGATGGTGACTCAGGCGGATTCTGACGGCCTAACAACCAAAGATGGTGACAAGATCCCAGCTCAAATCATGGTATGGGCAGCAGGTATCAAAGCACCAGATTTCATGAAAGATATCGGTGGTCTTGAAACCAACCGTATCAACCAGTTGGTTGTGAAGAACACGCTGCAAACAACACTGGATGACAACATCTTTGCAATCGGTGACTTGGCGCAATGTACACAAGCAGACGGTTCATTCGTTCCGCCACGTGCACAAGCGGCTCACCAAATGGCAAGCTGTGCGTTCAGCAACATCATTGCTAAGTTGAACGGTCGTGACCTGAAAGACTACATCTACAAAGACAAAGGCTCGCTAGTTTCACTTAGCCGTTTCTCTACGGTAGGTAGCTTGATGGGTAACCTGACGAAAGGCTCGATGATGGTCGAAGGTCGTATTGCTCGTGTGGTTTACATCTCTTTGTACCGCATGCACCAGATGGCGCTTCACGGCTTAATCAAAACATCACTGATGATGCTGGTTGGTCGTATTAACCGTGTACTTCGTCCAAACCTAAAGCTTCACTAATCAGGTAAGCCTTCTCAGAGCATTACGCTGATAATAAAAAAGAGCTCTTCGGAGCTCTTTTTTGATCGTGTCGATTATGGATTATCGCAGGTGTTGAACTCATTTCTGCTGTTAAGACGTTGGAGGTAGCACAGAATAAACCACGCCATCTTTCGGCTTACCGTTAAACAGAAATCGATTCTGGGCAATGGTTTCTCGCTCAGCGCCACACTTCTCGATCAACTTTTGGCTGGGTAGGTTCTCGGTATCGCAGACAATCTCCAAACGCGTTAACTTGAGTTGCGCGAAACAAAATTCAAATAGGGCGAACATCGCTTCTTTGGCGATCCCTCTCCTTTGAAAGTCATCACCGACCCAATAACCTAAACTCGCCATATTAAAGGTGTGGTAAAGCTCATTAATGGCAACCATACCGACTAACTTATCGCTTTTTCGTTCAAAGATGCCAAAGCCAAACGCATCGGCTTTCACCCAGTTCAGGCGAGTTGCCAGAATAAATTTCTCGGCCTCGACGATAGAAAACTCTTTATGACACCAGTCGACCCATGGCAGCAAGCTAGGGGAGGACTTAACCAGCTGAGAAAATTCTTGAGCATCTGAGGCCTCAATGATTTTAAGGCTAAGATTTTGTGTGTTGATCTGAAATTCAGGGCTCATAGAGCGTACCAAGTAACGTGTAAGTACTGAGCAAAGAGAGTCAGTACAGAATAAAGATAGATAGCACTTAATAAAACGCCCTCACTAGGAGGGCGGATTGAATTATTTATATAATTATAGCCGAATCGGCAAGTAATTTACTGCGCTACACGTCTAACTTGAATCACCATTCCAAGAAGTGGGTGGTCAAGGTAATGAGTTTCTGTACTGCGCATACGACGTTTTTGGTCCATGCGGTAGCTCTTAAGGAACTCTTGGACTTCAACCGTCGGAGAAATTTCAGTTAGATTGCCTACCTGGACGTTGCTTTCTGCGCCACTTACTGGTGAATCTAGCTCAATTTGTTGCTCTTGTAGAGTCACTTCACGAACGCTTGGCGCTTTTAAATCTAATGTCGTTTCAGCGTATAGGTAGTGCTGAACGTAGATTTGCAGCTTGCCGTCTAATTCGTAGAGTGGCTTATCAATGGTCTCTTCTTGGAACCCATCAGCGCTGCCTGCAGTGATTGCGCCTTTTTCAGAGCCATCAGCATTAAACTGTTTAGAGAAATCTTTACCTGCTTGAATATGGAAAACAGGTGCCGAGCTCTTACCTTGGTCGCCTTGACGCCAAGCGGTATGCATCAGAACTTCAAAGCCAGCGTGTTTACGTAGCTTGTCTTTCTGAGGCGTTAACTTGTATTCCGAGTAAGGTAGCATTTGAACGCCTTTCTTTTCTCGGTATTGGGTATCTTGAAATGAACCAACGCGTTCAAGTGAAATCTTAGGCTGTGTATTTGGCCAAGATTCGTTCACCTTCTCTGCATCAACAGCGCGCTTAAAAATGATCACTTCTATATCAAATTGTCTCTGCGCCAAACTTGGCAGTGAGACGAACAATAGTAGCAGTGGGATCAGTCTTTTCATTTTTACTCCGTCTTCCAGCCGAACTACCGGCTGGATAATTTATATGTGCAAGTGGATTGGGTCTTATGCTGAAGGCAGCAAGTTTTGTCTGAATTCGCCCAATAAATCACTAACAAATTGAATTCGCTTCCGTCTGTCGACCAATGGTATCGTAAACTTGAACTTTGTTGGTCCTTCCATTGAAAACTTTTGCGGTTGAGATTGCAACAGTTTAACAAGGTAGGTCGGGTTTATGTCAGCATCCGGGTAGAATTCTAAGAATCCACCCTTATCGTGGGCTTCAATTTTCTTCGCTTTGATAGACGCTGCGGCTAATTTTAGCTCAGAAACTGATAACAAGTTCTTGGTTGCATCAGGCAGAAGGCCGAAGCGATCAATCAGCTCGACTTTCAACTCTGCCAATTCGTCGGTGTCACTCACACTCGCAATACGTTTGTATGTTGATAAACGCGTGTTGATGTCTGGAATATAGTCGTCTGGCAATAGTGCAGGCAGACGCATCTCAATTTCAGTTTGTTCACGCAATAGATCATCAAGCGAAGGCTCTCGACCTTCTTTCAACGCTTCAACCGCTTGTTCAAGCATCTCCATGTACAAGGTGAAACCAACCGACTGGATTTGACCACTCTGTTCATCACCCAACAGCTCACCCGCACCACGAATCTCTAAATCGTGAGTTGCTAGGGTAAAGCCTGCGCCCAAGTCTTCGAGCGAAGCTATCGCATCCAATCGCTTGATCGCATCTTTGGTCATTGCTTTAGGGTGTGGCGTTAACAAGTAAGCATAAGCTTGGTGGTGCGAACGACCTACACGACCACGTAATTGGTGCAGCTGTGCTAAACCAAGGTTATCGGCTCTGTCCATCAAGATGGTATTTGCCGTTGGTACGTCGATACCGGTTTCAATGATGGTTGTACACACCAGTAAGTTGAAGCGCTGGTGGTAGAAGTCATTCATGATGCGTTCCAGTTCGCGCTCTCTCATCTGGCCATGAGCTACAGTCACGCGCGCCTCTGGAATCAGCTTTTGCAATGACTCTGCTGTTTTCTCAATCGTGTCGACTTGGTTGTGTAGGAAGTAAACCTGGCCACCACGCATGATTTCACGCAGCACCGCTTCTCTGACGATGGCATCATCACTCTCGCGAACGAAGGTTTTAATTGCCAAGCGTCGTGCGGGTGGTGTAGCGATGATCGAAAGGTCACGCATGCCACTCATTGCCATGTTCAGCGTTCGCGGGATCGGTGTCGCAGTAAGCGTTAGAATATCGACATCCGCACGCATCGCTTTCACTTTCTCTTTCTGACGTACACCAAATCTGTGTTCTTCATCGACAACCAGCAGGCCAAGGTCTTTAAACTTAATATCGCTCGAAAGCAGCTTGTGAGTCCCGACTAGGATATCCACTTTACCGTCGGCGACATCTTGCATGATTAGTTTTTGCTCTTTAGCTGATTTGAATCGGGATAGAACCTCAACACGAATCGGCAAGTTGGCGAAACGGTCACGGAAGTTTTCGAAGTGTTGCTGAGCAAGTAGAGTAGTAGGAACTAAAACCGCTACTTGTTTGCTGTTGTCGGTACAAACGAATGCTGCACGCATCGCGACTTCGGTTTTACCAAAGCCAACATCACCACACACCAAACGGTCCATGGCTTTGGCTTGGCACATATCAGACATAACAGCATTGATGGCCATCGCTTGGTCATCGGTTTCTTCAAACGGGAAGCCAGATTTGAAGGTTGCGTATTGCCCGCGATCTAAAACAAATTTATAGCCAGGTTTAAGCTCACGCTTGGCGTAAACATCCAGCAGCTCTGCAGCAACGTCACGTACTTTTTCAGCGGCACGCTTACGCGCTTTTTGCCACGCCTCACCACCTAGTTTGTGTAGCGGTGCAGACTCTTCGGCGCCACCAGAGTAACGTCCAATAAGGTTCAAAGACGCAACGGGCACGTACAGCTTGGCATCGTTTTGGTACTCAAGTGTCACGTATTCGGTTTTCATGCCACCGGCTTCGAGTGTCTGCAAGCCGATGTAGCGACCAATACCGTGGTCAATGTGCACTACAGGTTGACCTGGTTTAAGTTCGGCTAAGTGACGAATGACAGTGTCGCTGTTAACACTTTTTTTGTCTTTCTTACGGCGCTGAACAACGCGATCACCCAACAGGTCGCTTTCACAGATAAGGGCGATGTTTTGCTCTTCATGGATAAAACCGTGTTCAGCAGAGCCAAGGATGAGGCTGAACTTGTCTTTGCCTTTAATTGAGGCATCGAGGTTTTCAACTTCGCTTGGTCGTACTTTAATACCACGAAGCAGTTCACTCAGCGCTTCACGACGACCTTCTGATTCAACCGAAAATACTACTTTGCCGTCGAAGGCTTCTGTGAACTTTCTTAGGTTAGCTAAAGGTTCTTTATTTTGATGCTGAACGCTGAGGTCAGGTAATGACACGACAGGCAAGTTGGTGCGGCCTGCTTTCTCTTCAATCGAATCTAGACTCAGGTTAACTTGTGGCTTCTGTTTGAAGTGAGCGAACAGCTCGTCTTTCTTCAACCACAGTTGTTCAGGCGTGAGAAGTGGCCGTAATGGGTCAACACCGCGCTGTTCGTATCGATGAGCAACGTCCGTTAGGAATGAGTCTACTGCAGTCTCGACATCACCTAGAATCAGCAGTTGCGCTTCATCGGCAACGTAATCAAACAAGGTTTCTGTGTGATCGAAGAACAGCGGTTGCCAGTACTCGATACCAGCAGGCCAAGTACCCTTAGAAACCTGCATATAAACCGATTCTGGTTCGCGGCGCGCATCAAACTGTTGGCGCCAACGAATACGGAAATCTTCAATCGCTGTTTCCGAGGTCGGGAATTCGTGAGCAGGCAGCAGGCGGATCTCAGAGATGTCTTCGATAGAACGCTGGTTTTCAGGATCGAAAGTACGAATAGTGTCGATTTCGTCATCGAAAAAATCGATTCGATACGGGTCTTTACTGCCCATTGGGAACAGATCGAGAATAGAGCCACGGCTTGCGTATTCACCGGGGCCAAACACTTGGTCAACGTAACGATAGCCTGACTTTTCAAGCTGTAGACGCAGTTTCTCTAAAGAGTAGAGATCGCCCGTTTTCACCATTAACGTGTGTTGTAGCAAAAAGTCACGCGGTGACTGGCGTTGCAATAACGTGCTGATCGGAACGATCGTGATGCCATCTTTTAGTGTTGGCAGTGCGTAAAGGCGTGCGATACGATCTGAGATGATCTCTTGGTGCGGCGAGAAGCTATCGTATGGCAGCGTTTCCCAGTCAGGGAATAATGCGACTTCATGTGCCGTAAACTGTTCAATTTCAGATTGAAGCTTAAGCGCCACTTGTGGGTCGGGTACAGCCAAGACGGTATGGCTGTTGTGTTGCTCTGCGAGTTTGGCAATGGCAAGAGCGAGAGACGAACCGACTAGGTTACCGATGTGCTTTTTGTCACCGGCACCTTTAAGTTTAGGTAGTGTAAATATGGATTTTTTGGTCATGTTAATTTACTTGTTATCTCGGTCTAGAGAGCGTTGACGCAAGAGTTTCTGTTGTTGATAAAGTGCCGCTTTAATTAGCAGGTCTTGGTCGGTATCGCGAAGATGAGCGTATTTAAATTTGATTTCGAAACCTGAGTCTTTCGCCTCGCTAGCAAATACTTCTGCGTAGCAATAAATGGCTGCAGCTGGGTGCTCTAGAAAAAGTTTGGCTTTTACTAAGCGACCCGGTTCGATGTCTGCTTTTGAAAAGCAGGAAAACTGACTCGCACCAAATGAATAGGTGTGAGTGCGAAATTTCTCATCATCTTGCTGCGATAACATAAAGCTCAACAAGAGGTTTAATTTTGAGTTTTGTGCATCCAATAAACTGGTGACATTCTTCAAGTCGCTGTTTTTCAGTTCCGCTCGAGCGCTGTCAGCTAACAGATCCAATTGGCTAAATTCACTTGCCACCACAAATGGTGCTGGGATCTCAGATTCGAATTGAATTTGAGAAGGTAAAGTGAAGCCGCTGTCCATTGGTTCAATATTAGCGGTAAGGCTATGGTGAACGGTGAAAAACTCTTGTTCTGTCATGCGTTAGTTCCTTGAAGTGATCTATTGATTATCGCTATGTGGCCGCAGTAATCAAGGTCAGTTAATTGAAACTATCAAATAGTTGTTTGAAATTTGGTGTTTTGACAGGGTTCTGTTTTTCAGGCCTAACTAATTGAGTTAATTCACTCTATATTTTCAATTACCCCCTACACAGTAACAGCAATACCCGTTACATTAACCCGCATCCCTTTTTGATGGTTCAAAGTATGTTTCATCCTATTTCAATGTTTGTTGGCCTGCGTTATTTGAAAGGCCGTTCAGGTGATCGCTTTAGCCGTTTTGTTTCTTACATGTCGACGGCAGGTATCACCATTGGTGTGCTGTCTTTGATTACTGTTTTATCGGTAATGAATGGATTCGAAGCGCAATTAAAAGACCGAATTCTCGGCGTTCTTCCTCAGGCTGTGGTTTATGAACAAGGAGGCACGACCTCACTTTCTGAAAAAGCCCCAAGCTTCGCAGAACAAATTTCGCTTAATGGTCATGTTGAACCGATTGTTCGCAGTGAGGCAGTGATTCAGAGCCCTGCTCAGCTTTCTGCTGGCCTTTTGATTGGCATCCAACCCAATTCTGATGATCCACTTCAAGACCACTTAATCGCGGGTCGCTTGTCTTCACTTCAAGCTGGGCAATATCAGCTGTTTCTTGGTCATACTCTGGCGAGAAACCTAAAAGTATCGATGGGCGACAAAGTTCGTCTAATGGTGACCAGCGCGAGTCAATACACACCATTGGGGCGTATTCCTAGCCAACGTAATTTCACCGTAGCTGGTATCTTTAATACGGGCTCGGATATTGATGCCCAACTTATGGTGACGGATATCCAAGATGCTGGGCGTTTGATGCGTTATAAGTCAGACACCATTTCAGGTTGGCGACTGTTTTTTGAAGACCCATTTGAAGTCGCGGAACTATCGAACCAACCCTTACCTGATGGATGGTTGTGGAGCGATTGGCGTGACCAACGTGGCGAGCTGTTCCAAGCGGTTCGTATGGAGAAAAACATGATGGGCCTAATGCTTGGTCTGATCATCGGGGTTGCTGCATTTAATATTATCTCTGCGCTGATTATGGTGGTGATGGAGAAACAATCTGAGGTCGCGATACTTAAAACTCAGGGCATGACTGACGGCCAAGTGATGGGCATCTTTATGGTTCAGGGCGCGAGTAGTGGCGTGATTGGCGCACTATCCGGCGGCGCACTAGGTGTTGTTCTGGCAATGAACCTTAACCCGATTTTAGAAGCGATGGGTGTTGCTCTATTCTCGTTTGGTGGTCAGTTACCTATTTTGATTAACCCAATTCAAATCGCTGTTGTTGTGGTTCTGGCTATTGCACTTAGCCTGATTGCCACTGTATTCCCTTCTTATCGTGCATCGTCTGTGAAACCTGCTGAGGCCCTTCGTTATGAGTAATTTTCTTCAATGTAATGATATCCGTAAAACGTACCGTGAAGGCTCGTTAGATACTGAGGTGCTCAAGGGAGTCAGCTTTGACATCGAAAAGGGTGAGCTAGTAGCAATCATCGGTACCTCTGGCTCGGGCAAAAGTACCTTACTGCATATCTTAGGCGCATTAGACGATGCTTCTGCGGGCAGTGTGAGTTTTCTTGGTCAAGATTTAGCATCTTTGAGTTCGAATAAGCAGGCGAAGCTTCGCAACCAGCATCTTGGCTTTGTGTATCAGTTCCATCATCTTCTATCTGACTTTTCAGCTTTAGAAAACGTGGCGATGCCGTTATTGATTGGCGGCGAAAAGCCCGCTAAAGCAAAGCAAGAAGCACAACGTTTGTTGGACAAAGTTGGATTGAGTCACCGCGTGGACCACCGACCTTCAGAGCTTTCTGGTGGCGAGAGGCAACGTGTGGCGATTGCTCGTGCATTGGTGAATAAGCCTGCGCTAGTGTTGGCGGATGAACCAACCGGTAACCTTGACCATAACACCGCACTGTCTATTTACGACTTAATGCGTGAACTGAACCGTGAATACGATACTGCCTTTTTGGTCGTGACTCACGATGGTGAACTTGCCGGTAAGATGGATCGCCAACTTCACATGCAAGATGGTTTACTGGTCAACGTAGAAAAAGAGGAGAGTTAAGTGTTTTCCTCTTTATCTCTATTGATAGGCGGCCGATTTAGCCGTGCGAAACAACGAGACAAGATGGTGTCGTTCATCTCATTGTCTTCGACGATTGGTATTGCGGTTGGTGTCGCGGTGATCATTATCGGCTTATCTGCGATGAATGGCTTTGAGCGAGAGCTTCAATCACGAGTACTTTCTGTCATTCCTCATGGTGAATTTGAAGGCGTGAATGAGCCTGTGACTCGTTGGGAGCACGTGATTGAGGAGTCGGTTAAGCACGATAAAGTCGTTGCTGCTGCGCCTTATGTGAAAATTACTGCGCTTGCTGAAAAGGGCAAAGAACTCAAAGCAATTGAAGTTCGCGGCGTTGATCCGCAGCTAGAACAACAGGTATCAAGCCTATCGAGTTTTATCGATAAGCAAGCTTGGAGCGAGTTTAAGGCAGGGCAACAACAGATCATTTTGGGTTCTGGTGTAGCGAATGTGCTGGGTGCGAAAGTCGGTGATTATCTGACTTTGATGATTCCGACGGTAAACGGTTCTGTGAAGGTTCAGGCACCAAAACGTGTTCGAGTGAAAGTGGTTGGCTTGCTGACGCTTAATGGTCAGATAGATCACAGTTTGGCGCTAATCCCGATTGGTGATGCTCAGGTCTACGCCAACTTAGGTGAGGCGGTAACTGGGGTTTCTTTGAAAGTGACCGATGTGCTGAACGCGAACTCTATTGTGCGTGAAGTGGGCAATCAGCTTGATGTGTATGTGTATCTACGAAGCTGGCAGCAGAAGTTTGGTTTCTTGTATCGAGATATCCAACTCGTTCGTACCATCATGTATCTGGTGATGGTACTGGTTATTGGTGTGGCTTGTTTCAATATTGTCTCGACGCTAATGATGGCAGTAAAAGACAGAGCATCAGAGATCGCGATTTTAAGAACCATGGGTGCATCAGACGGCCTTGTGAAGCGCATCTTTGTTTGGCAGGGCGTATTCTCAGGCGTGTTAGGCAGTTTAGTGGGCAGTGCAATAGGTGTGCTAGTCGCTCTTAATCTCACGACACTAATCAAAGGACTTGAAAAGTTGGTCGATCACCAGTTCTTGTCCGGTGATATCTATTTTGTCGACTTCTTGCCATCACAACTTGATATGACGGATGTTGTTGTGGTTTCCGGCACTGCGATTGTGCTGAGTTTACTGGCGACATGGTACCCAGCATCACGCGCGGCGAAGTTGAATCCAGCCTCAGTGCTGAGTTCTAAATAGCATTCGCCTAAATAACAGGCCGTCAGTTTTCAGTCGATACAAAAAAGGATCCCAGTGGGATCCTTTTTTATTGAATTCAATTCGTGTTCTTTACGACTTTCGTTACATGCCAATCTTGCAGAGGTAAGTAGCTCATCCGATTTTAACTTGTGTACGTTTTAAGTGAAGCGCATACAAGGTTAAATTGAATAACAAGAAATGGCGTTCAGTGCCTTGCTTGTCGCTTCTTCCAACTTCTTACTACTGAGTAGCGCCATAAACCGCGAATACCAAAGTAGCCAATCATTGCTGAAACCACGCCACAAATCAGACAACCCAATAAGAACGGAGGCCCTATAGTGCTCATTTGCGCCAAGATGAAGTCCCAAGACAATTCGAAATGGAAGGCTTGCGGTGGCACATGCATAACAAACGCCCCGACTTTATAAGCAAAGTAGAAGAGAACAGGCATGGTAACCGGGTTACTGATCCAAACAAGTGCGACAGCTAAAGGCAGGTTAACGCCACATGCAACAGCAAGGCCTGCAGACATAATCATTTGACTTGGTAGAGGGACAAACGCCATGAATAACCCAACAGCAAACGCGCCAGCCGCAGAGCGACGATTAAGGCACCATAAGTTGGGGTTGTACAAAACATTGCCAAAAACTTTCAATGCTTTCTGACGCTTGATTAGATCATGGTCAGGCATAAATCGTTTGATAAACTTTCTTGGCATAGGAGGAAGCTACTCTCTTGTTTAACACTTGGTTCTTGATTTCATTTGCTGCGACAGTTGTGTCTGCCAGCTTCTGGCCTGTGATGCCACATTGGGTTTGGGCACCATTGATGCTGTTGTTACTGCTAGCACCAACAAAGTATAGCGTTTTCCGGAGTGCAAGAGGTCCAGTAACAGCATTGATACTAGTTATCTGCCTAGGGAATGCGATTGAA
The DNA here is from genome assembly GCF_041473335.1 of Vibrio sp. 10N.222.55.C7. Lineage (NCBI taxonomy): Bacteria > Pseudomonadati > Pseudomonadota > Gammaproteobacteria > Vibrionales > Vibrionaceae > Vibrio > Vibrio sp. 10N.222.55.C7. The sequence goes on along the minus strand of NZ_JBFRSC010000037.1, from coordinate 246,856 downwards.
ATACAAACGAGTCGCTTATTCCAATCAGGGCAGAATACTACCATAAATGCGTCGGTTGTTAGCCTTTTTAGTGAAAATAGCCACGGTTTTGAAAGCGTAATAGTAGTCAGATCAATTGGCGGCGAAAAATTAATCTTTCCTCAATTGATAAAATTGCGTTTGTTTACTCCTTTCAAGCTAACGCTTGGAGATGATGTCTATTTATCGGCCTCAATAAAGCCGATATGGGGCAAACTCAACGAAGCCGGCTTTGACCGAGAAAAGTACTTGTTTAGTGCTGGCGTGGTTGCCAATGCAACTTACAGAGCAGATACCAAGTACCGAATTCATTCTAGCACCAACTTACGCGCCCAATGGTTTGAAGCCAGCCTTGAAAGATTAAGTCTGCTGGCAAATCAAGATCTCATTATCGCTTTGAGTTTTGGATATCGAGACCTTATTCCGCCTCAGCGGTGGGATATGCTTAAAAGCAGTGGCCTGATTCACTTGATGGCTATTTCGGGGCTGCATATTGGGATTGCCTTTGGTATCGGCTATCAGATTGGCAAGATATTAAGGTTACTTTCCCCTTCATTTCTTTGGTTACCTACAATATTCGGGCTCGGCTTGGCGTATTTCTATAGTTGGTTTGCTGGATTCACGCTGCCAACTTTGAGAGCTTTGGTGATGTGCGTTATCGCGAGTTATTTTTTGTGGCGTGGGCAAAATATCAGTTTGCTTCGGTATGTTACTTTAAGTGTGTGCGTGGTTCTGCTTATTTGGCCGTTTTCAGCTTTGTCGAGCAGTTTTTGGTTGTCCTTTGGTGCATTGGGCGCTGTTTTCTATATCGCCTGTAATACTCAGCGCTCAGCTTCAAGCTTTACATTTATCGACTACGCACTCCAACTTATTAAGCTTCAACTGATGCTGACATTCCTTATCGCGCCTTCCTCGATGTTGTTTTTCAAAGGAGTCAGTTTAGTCTCTGTTTTCTACAACTTGTTCCTTTTGCCTTGGGTATCGATGGTGACGATCCCGCTGTTGTTTCTGGCAATGTTTCTAAGCTTAATATCGGAGTCAGTGTCTGGCGTGGTTGGTATAACAGCGCTAGACAATGATTTGGTCAGTCAGCTGTGGAAGTTAGTCGACTTATCGCTTGAGCCTCTCGTATTTAGTCTTCCTTTCTCTGAGCGATTTTGGATCCAAGTCGATAATCAGACGATTGCATTATCAGTATTCCTTATCTTGTTTTTGAGCTTTGTTAGTCGGTATTTCAAGCGAACATTATCGATATTGGTAACTGCAGTGTTTGTGCTGTGGTGGGAGTTCAGCAAACCCCAGCAAGACAAACTAACTATTGATATCTTGGATGTTGGGCATGGGTTGTCTTTGGTCTTGGAAAAGAACAATCAGATTGTTGTTTATGATCTTGGCAATGCGTGGCCAGGAGGCTCGGTTGTTGAGTCTTTGTTGATTCCTACTTTGAATCATCGGGGGATTTATGAATTAGAAGGCGTGATTGTGAGTCATTTCGATTCTGACCATGCTGGTGGTTATCCGGCATTACTTGAGAACTATACGCCAAAGTGGATAAGAACCAGTCAGAACATTATTCAAGAACGCCAATCTATCACTCAAGCCCCGTCTAATATTCAAACATGTACTATTGGAGAGGTTTGGAACTGGCAAGATGTTGTTTTTGAGGTGTTGTGGCCGCCTAAGCAAGTAAAGAGGGCGTATAACCCACATTCGTGTGTGGTCAAGATCTCAGATCATAGTGCTGATTTCTCAATGTTGCTCACTGGTGATATTGAACTGGTAAGTGAGTGGTTACTTGCTCGTGAAGGAGAACAGCTAAGGAGTGATGTTATGTTGGTTCCGCATCATGGCAGCGATTCGTCATCGATTAAGTCGTTTATTGAGGCGGTGTCTCCTCAGCTGGCGATAGCTTCTCTTGCCAAAGGCAACCAGTGGGGAATGCCGAGTGAGTTTGTTATTGAACGTTATCAGGAAGCGGGGAGTACTTGGCTAGATACTGGAGAAAGCGGACAAATAACCATCACTCTTAGCAAAGAAGGTTGGCAATATCATGCGATTAGAGAACAACAAGGCGGGCAGTGGTATAGGCAGATGCTCCGTAAGGGAGTAGAATAGATAGATTATTGTGAGAAAATTAAGCGATTCTATGTCAACACAAACAGATGAAACTACCTGGGTCACATTTAAAAGACTTTGGACTTATATTCGATTATATAAGGCCGGCCTAGGTGTTGCGGTAATTGCGCTTATTATAAATGCCGTTTCTGATACCTATATGATTTCCTTACTAAAGCCGTTACTTGATGAAGGCTTTGGTAATGCTGAATCTGACTTTTTACGTACACTTCCACTTATTATCTTTGCCATGATGTTCGTTCGTGGCGTCAGTGGCTTTGTTTCAACCTATTGCTTGAGTTGGGTCTCTGGCAATGTGGTGATGGAAATTCGTCGTAAGATTTTCAGCCATTTCATGCACATGCCTGTTTCTTTCTTCGATAAAGAACAGACAGGCGCATTGCTATCTCGAATTACTTACGATTCAGAGCAAGTGTCTGCAGCAACCAGTAAAGCGTTAGTCAGTATTGTCCGTGAAGGTGCAAGTATTATAGGCTTGTTGACGCTGATGTTCTGGAATAGTTGGCAGTTATCTTTGGTGTTATTTGCTGTAGCGCCTTTGGTTGCGTGGGCGATCAGTATCGTATCGAAGCGATTCAGAAAGATCTCTAAGAACATGCAAACTAGCATGGGTCACGTTGCTTCTTCAGCTGAACAAATGCTGAAAGGGCATAAAGTGGTTCTAACTTACGGTGGTCAAGATCTAGAAAAACACCGCTTTGATAAAGTTAGTAACCAAATGCGCCAACAAAGCATGAAGTTAATCACTGCTCAAGCGGCCGCTAACCCGATTATTCAAATGATCGCATCAGTTGCGATTGTTGTTGTTCTATTCCTTGCTAGTGTCGATTCTATTAAAGCCGAGCTTACTGCTGGTACGTTTACCGTTGTCTTCTCTGCAATGTTTGGTCTATTACGTCCGCTAAAGGCGTTAACTAACGTAACGTCTGAATTCCAACGTGGTATGGCTGCGAGTACGACTCTATTTGGCTTGATGGATCTAGATACCGAGCAAAACAAAGGGACGTTGAAACCTGAAACTGTAATGGGTGAAGTGGCTGTTAAAGATGTCACGTTTACTTATGACGGTGCAGAGAAACCAGCACTTGATAAGATCAGCTTCAATATACCGAAAGGTAAAACGGTTGCGCTTGTTGGGCGATCTGGCTCGGGTAAGAGTACCATTGCTAACCTATTCACTCGTTTTTATGACGTAGACTCTGGTTCAATTGAGCTTGATGGCCACGACATTCGTGATTACGAATTGAGAAATCTGCGTGAGCACTTTGCGCTCGTTTCTCAAAATGTACATCTGTTTAACGATACGGTGGCTAACAACATCGCTTACGCAGCAGAAGAACAGTATTCACGTGAACAGATCGAATACGCGGCTAAGCTTGCTCATGCAAGTGAGTTTATCGAAGGCATGGAAAATGGCATCGATACCGTTGTTGGTGAAAATGGCGCAAGCCTTTCTGGTGGTCAAAGACAACGTATTGCGATTGCACGTGCTTTATTAAGAGATGCGCCTGTGCTGATTCTTGATGAGGCGACGTCTGCACTGGATACTGAGTCAGAGAGAGCGATTCAATCTGCACTAGAAGAACTGCAGAAAGACAAAACAGTATTAGTTATCGCACACAGACTCTCTACCATCGAGCAAGCTGATGAGATTCTAGTGGTTGATGATGGACATATTGTAGAAAGGGGCGCACATGCTGAGCTAATCGCGCATGATGGTGCTTATGCACAATTACACCGAATTCAGTTCAGCGGATAAATTAGGTCTTGTTGTGATCGAAAAGATTTGGTTTAACAATCACCCGTTGAAATATCTTCTCTGGCCGCTTTTGTGGCCACTGAGTCTGCTGTTCAAAATGATCAGTAGTCGGCGTCGTGACGCTTATCTCTCAGGGAATAAAGAGACCTACCGCCCGCCTTTACCTGTTATTGTTGTGGGCAATATTACTGCTGGTGGAAATGGTAAAACACCGGTTGTGATTTGGTTAGTTGAGATGCTTCAGGCTCACGGCTTTAAACCCGGAGTCGTATCTCGTGGCTACGGTGCAAAAGCACCAAGCTATCCGTTGGTGTTGGATGAAAATACCCCAGCTGAGCATTCGGGTGATGAACCTCGCTTGATTCGTAAGCGAACTGGTGCGCCAGTCGCAGTCGACCCTGTGCGAGCTAACGCAGTGAAAGCATTGCTGAGCAAAGGCGTTGATGTGATTATCACTGACGATGGCCTTCAGCATTACGCGCTTGAACGCGACATTGAATTTGCAGTTATCGACGGCGCAAGACGCTTTGGTAGTGAGAGTTTGATTCCTTTAGGTCCATTACGAGAGCCGGTTTCTCGTTTAGATGAAGTCGACTTTTTGGTTAACAATGGCGGTAAAGCGCATGGGCGAGAGTTCTCGATGTCTTTGCTTCCAAGCCAAGCGGTTAACCTAAAGACTGGTCAGAAAAGGTCTGTGGCAGAATTACAGAAGCTGGTTGCTTTTGCCGGTATTGGCCACCCACCGCGCTTTTTTAAAACATTGGAAGATCTTGATGGTGATGTGGTATTCACACAGGGTTTCGCCGATCATCAAGATTTTGATAAAGATGAACTTCATGCCTTAGCTAATAAAGGTATGAATCTGATTATGACAGAAAAAGACGCTGTAAAATGCGAAGAATATGCGCAAGATAACTGGTGGTATCTTCCAGTTTCTGCGCAGTTTGATGAAGATTCGCAACAGCAAATTTTAAAAAGAATAAAAGAGGTTATGGAATACTATGGATCACCGTCTACTTGAGATCGTTGCTTGCCCTGTATGTAAAGGTAAACTAACTTTTGACAAGGATAAGCAAGAGCTTGTTTGTAAAATTGATCGCCTTGCTTACCCAATTAAAGAGGGTATTCCTGTTCTTTTAGAACCTGAAGCTCGCACCGTTTCTATGGATGAGGGTAAGTAATGTCTTATACGGTTGTTATACCTGCAAGATACCAATCGAGCCGTTTACCAGGGAAGCCACTTGCTGACATTGGTGGAAAGCCGATGATTCAATGGGTATACGAACAGTCAATGAAAGCGGGTGCCGATAACGTTATTATCGCTACCGACGACGCTCGAGTTGAAAAAGCGGCTAAAGCATTTGGCGCGACCGTTTGTATGACATCACCGAATCACGAATCGGGCACTGAACGCCTAGCTGAAGTGATTGAAGTTATGAATATTCCTGATGATCATATTATCGTGAATGTTCAAGGTGATGAGCCACTTACCCCACCTTCAATCATTAATCAGGTTGCCAACAATCTTGCTAACAGTACAGCCCCGATGGCAACGTTAGGTGTGGAAATTACTCATGCTGATGAAGTGTTTAACCCTAATGCCGTTAAAGTTGTAACCGATAAAGACGGTTACGCCTTGTATTTTAGCCGAGCAACCATCCCTTGGGATCGCGATGCTTACGCGAACAACGGTACTGCAGCGGAATCTCCTTTGCTTCGTCATATTGGTATCTATGCTTACCGAGCGGGTTTTATCAATACCTACATTAATTGGGAACCAAGCACTCTTGAACGTATTGAGTGCCTAGAGCAATTACGAGTACTTTGGTACGGTGAAAAAATCCACGTAGACGTTGCGGCGGAAGCACCTGCGGCTGGTGTTGATACGCCTGAAGACCTAGAAGCGGTTCGAGCTATTATTGGTTAAGCTTCTTTGAGCGAATTCTTGTTTGCTCTACAAAATGAAAAATCATGAGCCTTGCCTATTGCGAGGCTTTTTTCTATCTATCGAAAAGTGCGCTATCGAAAAGCGCGTGCGTGTCTTATTAACCTAAGCAAACGGATATTGAGATAGTTGCATTGGTTTATGCATCATCAACACGGAATTATCTGAGATTTACCTCGCTCGAGTTCCAATTTTTCTCTATAATATGCCGCCTATAAAGTAGTGGCGAATCGCTAGTACAGAATAAAACTTACGACAAAACGTGGAGTAAAAGATGCCTTCTCAAAGCCCAGTGATTACGGTTGATGGACCAAGTGGTGCAGGTAAAGGTACCCTGTGTATGTTGCTAGCAGATAAGCTAGGCTTTCATCTTCTAGACTCAGGCGCGATCTATCGCGTATTGGCTTTAGCGGCAATTCACCATGGTGTGGATACTGAATCAGAGGATGCTTTAGTACCGCTTGCTACACACTTAGACGTGCAGTTTATTGCTGAAGGCGACTTAGTTAAGGTTATCCTAGAAGGTGAAGATGTGTCTGGTGAACTTCGTAAAGAAGAGACTGGCATGGCGGCTTCAAAAGTTGCTGCTTTACCTCGCGTTCGCGAAGCACTGCTTCGTCGTCAACGTGCATTCAGCGCTGCGCCTGGTTTGGTTGCAGATGGCCGTGACATGGGAACGGTTGTGTTTCCTGAAGCTGAAGCGAAAATATTTTTAGATGCAAGTGCTGAAGAGCGTGCGAGTCGCCGCCTTAAACAGTTGCAACAGAAGGGGTTAGATGTTAAATTTGACGACCTTTTGAGCGAGATCCAAGAGCGAGACGACCGAGATCGTAATCGCCCAGTGGCGCCACTTCGCCCTGCAGAGGATGCTCTAGTGCTTGATTCCACCTCAATGAATATTGAGCAGGTAGTAGAAAAAGCACTACACTATATTGAATCGAAACTGGCTGGGTAATTTCGCCGAGCTAGTACGAACGTTGGTCGCAAGGATGATGACCGGCGAATTTATCAACCCCATGCGGTAGGATACCCATGGACGTTTAATTATTGAAGATTAAATAATGACTGAATCTTTTGCTCAACTCTTTGAAGAGTTTCTATCTGAAACTGAATTCCAACAAGGCAGCATCGTTAAAGGTACTGTAGTAGCTATCGAGAACGGTTTCGTTCTTGTAGACGCTGGTCTTAAGTCTGAATCTGCTATCCCTGCTGAACAATTCAAGAACGCTGCTGGCGAACTTGAAGTTGAAGTTGGTGCTGAAGTAGACGTAGCTCTAGACGCTGTTGAAGATGGTTTCGGTGAAACTCAACTTTCTCGTGAGAAAGCTAAGCGTCACGAAGCTTGGATCGTACTTGAGAAAGCTTGCGAAGAAGCTGAAACTGTTGTTGGTATCATCAACGGTAAAGTTAAAGGCGGTTTCACTGTTGAACTTAACGGTATCCGTGCTTTCCTTCCTGGTTCTCTAGTAGACGTACGTCCTATCCGTGACACTGCTCACCTAGAAAACAAAGAGCTAGAGTTCAAAGTAATCAAGCTAGACCAGAAGCGTAACAACGTTGTTGTTTCTCGTCGTGCTGTTATCGAATCTGAAAACAGTGTTGAGCGTGACGAACTTCTTGAAACTCTACAAGAAGGTACTGAAGTTAAAGGTATCGTTAAGAACCTTACTGACTACGGTGCATTCGTTGACCTTGGCGGTGTTGACGGTCTTCTACATATCACAGATATGGCTTGGAAGCGCGTTAAGCACCCATCAGAGATCGTTAACGTTGGTGACGAAATCCTAGTTAAAGTTCTTAAGTTCGATCGTGAGCGCACTCGTGTTTCACTAGGTCTTAAGCAACTAGGCGAAGATCCATGGGTAGCAATCGCTAAGCGTTACCCAGAAGGTCACAAGCTTTCTGGTCGTGTTACAAACCTAACTGACTACGGCTGCTTCGTTGAAATCGAAGAAGGCGTTGAAGGTCTAGTACACGTTTCTGAAATGGATTGGACTAACAAGAACATCCACCCTTCTAAAGTTGTTAATGTTGGCGACGAAGTTGAGGTTATGGTTCTTGATATCGACGAAGAACGTCGTCGTATCTCTCTAGGTCTGAAACAGTGTAAAGCTAACCCATGGCAGTCATTTGCAGAAATGCAAGCTAAGGGCGACAAAGTTACTGGTAAGATCAAGTCTATCACTGACTTTGGTATCTTCATCGGTCTAGAAGGCGGTATCGACGGTCTTGTACACCTATCTGACATTTCTTGGAACGCTGCCGGCGAAGAAGCTGTACGTGAATACAAGAAAGGCGACGAAATCTCTGCTGTTGTTCTAGCAGTAGATGCAGAGCGTGAGCGTATTTCTCTTGGCGTTAAGCAAATGGAAAACGACCCGTTCAACGCATACGTTGCTGACAACAAGAAAGGTGTTCTTGTAAACGGTACTGTTACTGCAGTTGACGCGAAAGGCGCAACTATCGAGCTAATCGAAGGCGTTGAAGGTTACATCCGCGCTTCTGAAGTTTCTCGCGACCGTATCGAAGATGCATCTCTAATCCTAAGCGTTGGCGACAGCGTTGAAGCGAAGTTCACTGGTGTAGACCGTAAGAACCGCGTAATCAACCTATCTATCAAAGCTAAAGATGAAGCTGATGAGCAAGAAGCAATGGCTTCACTGAACAAGTCTGAAGAAGGCGCGTTCGGTAACGCAATGGCAGACGCATTCAAAGCTGCTAAAGGCGAATAATAGCTTCTCATTAAGAGAATTATAGCTATCTAGCCAAGAAAGGAGCCGTAAGGCTCCTTTTTTTTTGCTTATTTTTCCGATAGGTCTATAATTTCTAAAAAGAAAACCAACGAGGGTAACTATGACTAAGTCTGAATTGATTGAGAGACTGTGCGCTGAGCAAACGCATCTTTCTGCAAAAGAAATTGAAGACGCTGTAAAAGACATTTTAGAGCATATGGCTTCAACACTAGAAAGTGGTGATCGAATCGAAATTCGCGGTTTTGGCAGCTTTTCTCTGCATTATCGTGAGCCTCGTGTTGGACGTAACCCAAAGACTGGTGACAAGGTTGAGTTAGAAGGTAAATACGTTCCTCACTTCAAACCAGGTAAAGAGCTGCGTGAACGAGTAAACTCAGGAATGTAGCCTACTTATCGGAATTAAGAAAAGCGGCATACTATAATGTATGCCGCTTTTTTATGACCATAATATGGTGGTCTGATTAGTAATTTTCCTGCATAATCGTACAGCTAACCAACCAATGAGTGATGAACTATGAAAATTATAAAAATAGTCGCCGTTATCGCACTTTTCCTAATTGCACTGGCTTTAGGCTCTCAAAACCAAACAACTGTGAATTTCAACTATCTGCTAGCGCAAGGTGACTTCCACCTATCAAGTTTATTAGGTGTTGTATTCGTTTCAGGCTTCGCCCTTGCTTGGTTAGTCTTTGGTAATATGCACATGCGGTCTCAGCTAAAAATTCATCGCTTGAAGAAGCAACTCAATAAGCAATCAAAGCAGGTCCCTGCTGATACTAAAGCTTAAAGGCTATATTTGATGTTAGAGTTACTGTTCTTACTTTTGCCCATCGCAGCCGCTTATGGCTGGTATATGGGTAATCGTAACGCTCAGCAAGAAAAACAAAAGCAATCACACCAGATCTCCCGTCAATACGTGACGGGTTTGAACCTATTACTGTCAGATCAATCTGACAAAGCGGTTGATCACTTTATTGAACTGCTTCAAGTAGACAATGAAACCATCGATACTCACTTGGCTTTGGGCAACTTGTTCCGCTCAAGAGGCGAAGTCGACCGCGCTATTCGTATTCACCAAAATCTCATCTCTCGTTCGGGGCTTACCCTCGATCAGAAAAATCTCGCACTGCAACAATTAGCTAAAGACTACATGGTCTCTGGCTTCCTTGATCGCGCTGAAAAAATCTTTGAACAACTTGTAGAAGAACCTGACCATAAAGAGGGCGCTTTACAGCAGTTGGTGGCTATTTATCAGCAGACCCGTGAGTGGAACAAGGCTATCCATTACGGAAATATCTTAGTTAAGCTCGGCAAGAAAAAAATGAAGATGCGTGCCACAGTCGCGCATTTCTGGTGTGAGCTTGCAATGCAAGAACAAGCCGATGGTAATCGTTCTAAAGCGCTTCAGCATTTTAAGAAGGCGCTTTCTGAAGACCCTAAATGTGTTCGCGCAAGTATCGCACTAGGGAAGTTCCACTTAGCGAACGAAGATTACCAAAAGACAATTGATTGTCTTGAATCGGTACTTGAACAAGATATCGATTTTATCAGTGAGGTGTTGCCAACCCTTGCTGAGTGTTACCACAAGCTTGGACAAGAAGCTCAATTGGTCGAGTTCCTCAAAGCGTGTATTCAGAAGAAAGCCGGTGTATCTGCCGAACTGATGCTGGCGCAATTGGTTGCTCACCATGAAGATGTAGGCTCTGCTCAAGAGTTACTGACAAAGCAGCTTGTTAAAAATCCAACCATGAAAGGTTTTTATCGATTAATCGATTACCACCTAGCGGAAGCAGAAGAAGGCCGAGCAAAAGACAGCTTAACCACACTTCAATCTATGGTTGGTGAACAGCTTAAGGTTAAGCCTCATTACCGTTGTCGTCAGTGTGGTTTCTCGACACACTCTTTGTATTGGCACTGCCCTTCATGTAAAGGGTGGGGGACGATCAAGCCTATTCGTGGGCTTGATGGTGAATAGATTTGTGGTCACTTTAAGACCAAATTATTAATTGCAGCTTTCGGGCTGCATTTTTATGACTGTTATTTATCACCTGCTTAGGTGATTAGAAATTTTTAGAAAGTTAACTGCGTTAGGAGATGAAATGAACGACCAAAAAATCATTGTAGCCTTGGATTATGATAATCAAGCGGATGCGTTAGCCTTTGTCGATCGAATTGACCCAGCATCTTGCCGCCTAAAAGTGGGCAAAGAGATGTTTACCCTGTTTGGCCCTGAATTTGTTCGTGAATTACATAAGCGTGGTTTCTCAGTATTTTTAGACCTTAAATTCCACGACATCCCGAACACATGTTCAAAAGCAGTCCGTGCTGCCGCTGAACTGGGTGTTTGGATGGTGAACGTACACGCAAGTGGCGGTGAGCGTATGATGACGGCTTCTCGCGAAATCTTAGAACCTTATGGCAAAGATCGTCCACTGTTAATCGGTGTAACGGTACTCACCAGTATGGAGCAATCTGACTTAGCGGGTATCGGTCTGGATCTTGAACCACAACAACACGTGATGCGCTTGGCTTCTCTAACGAAAAACTCTGGCTTAGACGGTGTTGTATGTTCTGCACAAGAGGCTTCTTTGCTTAAAGGTGCACTTGGTCAAGAGTTCAAGCTAGTTACTCCAGGTATTCGTCCTGTCGGCGCAGATGTTGGTGACCAGAAGCGCATCATGACGCCTTCTAAAGCGATTGAATCAGGTTCAGACTACCTTGTTATTGGTCGTCCGATTACGCAAGCGATAGACCCTGCTGCTGTACTTGCAGAGATCAACGGTACGCTTGCTTAAGTCTATATTTGGATTGAGATATAAATAAAGAAGGCCAGCAAATTGCTGGCCTTAATTTTTTTAGTCTGGATTAGTCTAAACTGGACTGAATGCTCTGTGTGGAGCCTAAACCGGAGCACCACTATGGAATTTGAAGTCGCTGTCTTCTGAAGTGATAAGATCAGCTTCTACTTGAGCAAAATGCGAAATACGCTCTGAAATATCTTTCCCTGCGATCTGTTCTGCTAGCTCAAGGTAATCTTGGTAGTGGCGAGCTTCTGAACGAAGTAGAGACACGTAAAACTTCTCCATGTCTTCTTCCAAGAAAGGAGCCAATTTAGCGAAGCGCTCACAAGAGCGAGCTTCAATAAACGCACCGATGATAAGCTTATCAACCAGAGCATCAGGCTCGTAAGTCTTAACTTGTTTGATCAAGCCCTTAGCGTAACGACCCGCCTCGATTGGCTGGTAAGTCACGCCTTTCTTCTCCATCAACTCCATGACTTGGTAGAAGTGATGCAGCTCTTCTTTGATCAGTAAAACCATCTTATCGATTAGGTCAGCACCGTAATTACAGCCTTCTTTCGCTGTGATTTGCTTGGATACGTTGCTTTTACCACGCAGAGACTCTAAGTCTCCGATACGACGGTAAGCAAATTGCTCGTATGGCAAAATCCATTCATTCAGTTGCTTCGCGCTTTCTTTATCGACGGCGTACTTGCGAATAAGGAATAAAGCACTCTGTGCCGCCTTAAGTTCACACAGCATGTGATCGCGTAGAATGATGTGAAGATTTTCTGGCTTTTTGGCTTCATCTATCCATGAATCTGGCGTTTCGGCTTTAAGAAAAGAGTGGATTGGAGCGAGTAATTCTTGATACATGGTCAGGGAAAGTTTGTTGATAATGCGGGGATTTTATCACAGCTCAAGAGATCTCCCTATACAGAGAAAGGAAATTCAACAGCTACAAAAAAGGCCGCCTATTTAATGTAAATAAGGCGGCCTTTAAGTGTTGAGTTAGACTGTTACCATTTCTTCTTCTGACCGAAGAGGGCATCCATATCGTCTTCTCGTTCTTTAGATTCCATCTGCTGCAAATCTTGAGCGTTTTTGTCTTGGCGTTTCTGGTCAAGCTCGTTAAGCATCTGTTGAAGCTTTTCTTTGGCTTGATTAGAGTACGAGTCGTTCTTAGTCGCCAAAGCATCAATACCTTTGCGTAATAGCTGAATCGCTGTTCCCGGTTGTCCGCGAGAAATCGAATCGTTTGCACGTTTGATAACATTTTCAATGTTAATACGGATTTGAATTGTTTCTAGGCGAGCATTTTCAACCACATAAGCTTGAGTCTCGAAACGGCCTTTATTGTGCTCGTTGCGCACCGTATCACGCAGGCGTTTAACTAACTTAAGCATCATGATCGCTTGCTTGTCACTACTTGGTACGCGGAAAGCGGTACTCTCGCCACCTTTGTAGTTCTCTTTTAGCTGAGTGATTTGTTGTTTTACGCTTTCAATGCGTTGGGCAAGCTGCTTATTTTTTGGATCGAGTTGATACATGTTTTCTAATGCATCAAGAATTCGATTGTTTAAGCATACAAGAAGATCTTGGCTAAACGGCATGTGATGAGCGTTGCCAATCAGTTCTTCTGTACCGTCAATAATGGTTAGATAACGAGAAGCTTCCTGTTTCTTCGCTGTTTCTACCTTAACTTTATATTGAAGCATGATGTTGTAGCCTAAAACTAACACCAAAAGAACGGCTACTAAGACGATTATTAAACCAATATTCATATATTTGAGTCTGCTTATTATTTTCTATAGCTAACTGGAGAGGATACACGATTCCATTGTGTATCGGCACTCGTAAATTGCAATTTCTGATTATCTCTTGTTGAGCGAAATCGGCAATCAAAACTTACCAACTAATGTATGAGAATGAGGGTTGGGTTGCAAAGCGTTAGTGATGTTTTTGTTTGTTAAGCTAGAAAAACTCAATTTTCCTGTCATTTTTGTGTTCGAAGCGTTATAACTATTAATTATATTACACGCGACTATAACGCTCTCTTTGCAAATAAGTTAGCACAGAAATGAGTAAAGGATTACGAGGTTAGATATGAAGTTACAGCAACTGAAGTACATTGTTGAGGTTGTAAACCATAACCTAAATGTTTCAGCTACAGCAGAGAGTTTGTACACATCTCAGCCTGGCATTAGTAAGCAAGTTAGATTACTTGAAGACGAACTAGGCATTCAGATTTTTGAGCGTAGCGGCAAGCATCTAACGCAGGTTACCCAAGCGGGTGAGGATATCATTCGTATCTCTCAAGAGATTTTGGCACGCGTTGAAAGTATTAAAGCGGTAGCGGGTGAGCACACTCATCCAGAGATGGGTACATTGAATATTTCAACGACTCATACTCAAGCTCGTTATGCACTGCCTGATGTGATTAAAGGTTTCACGGCGCGCTATCCAAAAGTATCGCTTCACATGCACCAAGGTACGCCAAGCCAAATGTCAGAAGCCGTCGCTAAAGGTACAGCGAATTTTGCGATTGCAACGGAAGCGCTACACCTTTACCAAGATGCGATTATGCTGCCTTGTTACCACTGGAACCGTTCGATCGTCGTGACCAAAGATCATCCCCTGGCACAGAAGCGTAATATCACGATCGAAGATCTTGCGGCTTACTCTCTCGTGACTTATGTATTTGGTTTCACTGGCCGTTCTGAGCTTGATACCGCGTTTAACAAAGTAGGTTTAACACCGCGTGTTGTGTTTACTGCGACCGATGCAGACGTAATCAAAACCTACGTTCGTATGGGCATTGGTGTTGGTGTAATTGCAAGTATGGCTATTGACCACGAGCAAGATACTGATTTGGTTGCGATTGATGCGAGCCATCTATTTGGTGCGAGCACAACCAGCATTGGTTTTAGAAAAGGCACCTTCTTGCGTTCTTACATGTTTGATTTCATGGAGCGTTTTGCACCGCACTTAACTCGCCCTGTGGTTGAGCAAGCTATTTCTTTGAAATCGAACGAAGAGATCGAAGAGATGTTTAAAGATATCGAACTGCCAGTTCGTTAATCTCATCGTGTAAATTTTGATTCTTATTCGGCCTGTATTTGCAGGCCGTTTTTCTTTTGGGCTTTTAGTTTTCGTTTTCTTTATCGGGCCTTTCCATTTCGACCTCTTACCCCTACAATCCACGCATCATAGGGGGAAGCATGCATTCACGATTTAAAATACTCGATTCATTTTTGCTAGAGCACCAGATTTACTGGCGTTCAGAGCCCTTCCATCTATGTCGAACTCACCAAACACCATGGCGCAATGTGAATCGTCCTCTTGTTGATTGGTTAGAAGGCTTGAGTATTCAGCGCATTCAAACGTTGAAAGAGCAGCCTCAGCTATTGGCCGATGAATTGACTCTTTTCCTCCCTCAATTATATGCCGTTAACCAAAATATCCAGTTTGAAAGAGCGACACTTGCCGGGTTAAAGCTTGCTCGCGGTACTGGAGATGGTATTCCTGGAAGAAAGTTGCAACAAATTGTTTCGATGGGAGAAGCTGTGCTTGAGAACCATTATGGAAAAGAGTGGTTGGAATGGTGTTCTGGTAAAGGCTTTCTTGGTCGAATCCTATCTCAGCAATCGGATCAAAAAGTCACTAGCTTTGAATGGCAGCAATCGTTATGCGAAAGCGGACAAAAGATTGCGGATGACCAGAAGTTAGCGATGGATTTTGTTCAAGGAGATGCGTTTTCAGACAAGGCCGATGACGTGTTTAATTCGTACCAACATGCCGTGGCCCTTCATGCTTGTGGTGATCTTCATGTTGAGCTAGTTAAAAAGTCAGTGTCACATGGGCTACCAGCGGTCACTATTTCTCCTTGTTGTTATCATCTTATTCGAGACGAAAACTATCAAGCGATGTCTTCTATCGCGAAAAGCTCAGCATTAACGTTAAGTAAGAGCGACTTGAGAATCCCGCTTCAAGAAACCGTTACTGGTGGTGAAAGAGTAAAAAGACATCGTCAACTAGAGATGAGCTATCGTCTAGGCTTCAGCCAGTTGCTTAAGGCTGAACTTAACATTGACGAATACATTCCTGTACCGAGCATCAAAAAATCAGAGTTAGCTGAGGGTTTTGAATCTTTCTGCCGTTGGGCATCTGAAGTGAAAGAGCTATCGCTGGGCTCAGATATTGATTTTGACTCTTATTTGATTCAAGGCGAAGCGCTTTTCTGGGAAATGGAAAAGCTGAGTTTGGTTCAACAAGTCTTTAGACGACC
Source organism: Vibrio sp. 10N.222.55.C7 (assembly GCF_041473335.1). NCBI lineage: Bacteria > Pseudomonadati > Pseudomonadota > Gammaproteobacteria > Vibrionales > Vibrionaceae > Vibrio > Vibrio sp. 10N.222.55.C7. Next base: position 231,177 of record NZ_JBFRSC010000037.1, on the reverse strand, counting down.
ATTAGAGATATGGCTGGCTTTAGATCGCGCTATCTATCTGCAAGAGCAAGGTTATGAAGCTACGATTGAAGAGTTCTGTGAACGCAGTATTACGCCAAGAAATCTATTGATTCATGGGGTTAAAATCGAGCGCTAGTGGTAAATCGTACTGTTACGTGTTTTTACGAACTAAATCCATTAATGCAAAAAAGCCAGCGCGACATAATGTCGTACTGGCTTTTTGTTTAATGTGTATGAGTTAACTGAACGCTTCAACGAGAAGATTATTGCGTTCAGTTAGTCATTACATCATTAGTTAAACATTGCGATTGCTTCTGCTGGGTCTACGTATTCAAGGTCAAAGCTTTCTGCAACTTCTTTACAAGTTACTTTACCGTGAATAACGTTTAGACCTTCTAGGAAGCCTTCATCAGATAGAAGTGCTTCGCGGTAGCCTTTGTTCGCTAGCTTAACAATGTAAGGAAGTGTTGCATTGTTTAGTGCGTAAGTTGAAGTACGAGCAACAGCGCCAGGCATGTTTGCAACACAGTAGTGAACTACGTCATCAACAATGTAAGTTGGGTCTGCGTGAGTGGTTGCGTGAGAAGTCTCGAAACAACCGCCTTGGTCGATTGCAACATCAACAACTGCTGAACCTGGCTTCATCTTAGCGATGTGCTCTTTTGTAACCAATTTTGGAGCTGCTGCGCCAGGAATTAGTACTGCACCAATTACTAGGTCTGCTTCTAGAACATGCTTCTCAATGGCGTCTTCAGTAGAATAAACCACTTTTGCGCGACCTTGGAATTCTTCATCAAGTCGACGCAGTGTATCTACGTTACGGTCAAGAATTGTAACATCAGCGCGAAGGCCTACAGCCATACGTGCTGCGTTAGCACCTACAACACCGCCACCAACAACAACAACTTTTGCTGGTTCAACACCTGGAACGCCACCAAGAAGAAGACCACAACCACCGTTAGATTTCTCTAATGTTTGTGCACCTGCTTGAATAGACATACGACCAGCTACTTCAGACATTGGTGCTAATAGTGGCAAGCGACCCATATTATCTGTTACAGTCTCATAGGCTACGCAGACAGCTTTGCTCTTGATAAGCTCTTCAGTTTGTGGAAAATCTGGTGCAAGGTGTAAATAGGTAAATAATATTTGCCCTTCGCGAAGCATAGCTCGCTCGACAGCTTGAGGTTCTTTAACCTTTACAATCATCTCTGCTTTCGCGAAAACGTCAGCAGCAGTAGGAAGAATGGATGCGCCTACAGCGATGTAATCATCGTCTGAAAAACCGATACCAGTACCGGCATTGGTTTCTACAAAAACTTGGTGGCCGTGTGAGATTAGTTCTCTCACGCTAGCTGGGGTCATACCAACGCGGTATTCGTGGTTCTTGATTTCCTTAGGTACGCCAATGATCATCCTGACTCCTCATTTTATTTTGGTTGTTTTATCTATGTGTAGGGTAATTCTGTCGAATTAATATCTAGTATAGATAGGTTTAGATAAAATTTGATACTGAATATTAAAAAGTTGTAGTATATTTTTTTGCAAGGAAGTAATAAGGTGGAATAAAAAATGGCAGACAATTATAAGAAGCCGTCCAAGGAACTAGATCGTATTGACCGCAACATTCTTAATGAGTTGCAAAAAGACGGTCGTATCTCAAACGTTGAACTCTCAAAACGAGTAGGACTTTCTCCAACTCCATGTCTTGAACGTGTTCGTCGTTTAGAACGTCAAGGTTACATTACTGGGTACACAGCGTTGCTGAACCCACAGTACCTTGATGCTTCACTTTTAGTGTTTGTTGAAATTACGTTGAACCGTGGTGCGCCAGATGTGTTCGAACAATTCAACACCGCTGTGCAGAAACTGGATGACATCCAAGAGTGTCATTTAGTGTCGGGTGATTTTGACTATCTTCTAAAAACACGTGTATCTGATATGGGTGCTTACCGTAAGCTACTGGGTGATACGTTACTTCGTCTACCGGGCGTAAACGACACTCGAACTTACGTAGTAATGGAAGAAGTGAAACAAACCAATCAACTTGTGATTAAAACTCGTTAGTCACAATTGGTGAAATGAAAGAAAGCGGACATTTGTTCCGCTTTCTTGCTTTCTGGAATTGGGTTTTTCTGTTTGATATGGTTAAATCAACAGTAGTTTCATTGAAACGAGCGGCTTTGGCCGCTCGAGATGTTTTTATCCCGTTTAATTATTAAGTTGGTTTATGTTCAAGCAGAGCAGTAATAAAGTAGAAACAATCATTAAAACGAGTGAAGAGCCTCAGTCTCCTCGTTTGAGTGGTTCTCAACGTCTCAAAGAGTGCAGTCTGATTCTCGGTGTTCTCTTCTCTATTCTACTTGCCGTTGCGTTATTAACTTTTAGTCCTGCAGACCCATCATGGTCGCAAACGGCGTGGGGTGGTGACATTCAAAATGCGGGTGGCTACCTAGGTGCTTGGTTGGCGGATACGCTTTTCTTCGTATTTGGCTCTTTGGCTTACCCTCTGCCTATCTTAGTGACGGTTGCTGCGTGGGTTTTATTCCGCAAACGTAATGAAGACGAGCAGATCGACTTCATGCTGTGGGGCACTCGCTTACTTGGCCTGACTATCCTAATTCTTACGAGTTGTGGTTTAGCGGATATCAACTTTGACGACATCTGGTACTTTTCATCCGGTGGCGTGGTAGGTGACGTTTTAACAAGCCTTGCACTTCCAACGTTGAATGTTCTTGGTAGTACGCTGGTTCTTCTTTTCTTATGGGGTGCTGGTTTCACTCTATTAACCGGTATCTCTTGGCTAAGCATTGTGGAATGGTTGGGTGAATGTGCCATCAAATTTTTCACGTCTACTGTTAATAAGGCTCGTGGCCAAGACCAAGAGCTGCTTGAGCCTCAATTAAGAGAATCAGCAGACCGCGATTTAATCGAAGAACGTCATCAGCAGCATCAAGCGCCAACTTACCGCGATGTTCCTGCTATAGAAGGCAACAAAGAATCAACAGAGCATGATCCGCTAGATCCTGCGATGAGTTTTTCTGCGACCAATGAGTTGGCAGACGTGGCGACAAATGCGCGAGACAATGCTGCATCGCCGAAGCGTCATTACAATATTCATATGCCTGTCGATGCTCCTGCGAAACAAGAAGCTCCTGTTCATGAAGAACCTCAGGTTCAGCCTCAAGCGGTAATTGAGTCAGAGCAAACGATCCCTGCAGCAGCTGTTTACCAAGCGCCAGAAGAACCGCTAGAAGAAGGTATTGAGCGCTCTAAACAGTTGAATGCAACGATAGAGCAGCTAGAAAATGCGGCCATGTATGAAGATGACCTAGCAGAACAAGATCAGGTTGACGCGCATGATTCTCAGGTTGCTTACCAACAATACATGCAGAACGAACAACCAGAAGTTGGCCCTGCTCATGCTGACCTTAGAAGTGCTGAACCAGAATTAGATAGCTCACCACAAGTAAATGGCGAATTTGGTTCTGAAGATGTTCAACCTGAATCTTTATACGCTTCACCTATGGGCGAGCCAGAAGCAACCGTGGAAGACGATTTCTCTGCACAACCTTCACCGTTTGATGTTACGGAAGAGCAAAGCTACCAACAGGGCTCAGAGCTTGAATCAGAACAGGCTGAAGCTGAATTAGCTGACGCAGCATTAATCGAAGAACAGTTTGAACCTTTCCCTTATCAAGAAGAACATTCAGAACCTGAACAGCCAACAGCACAAAACCTAGAGCCAACTGTTGATCTTCCTTGGGAAGAAGTAACGGAAGAAGAACCTGCGCATCAAGATCAAGATCAAGATGTCGCCGCATTCCAAAGCATTGTTTCTGAAGCCCAAGCGAATATGGCAGCGGCGCAGAATCCGTTCTTGGTTCAACAAGATGTTAATTTACCTAAGCCTGCTGAGCCATTACCCACGCTTGAATTGTTATTCCACCCTGAAAAGCGTGAAACCTTTATTGACCGTGATGCGCTAGAGGCAATTGCTCGTCTTGTTGAATCTAAGCTAGCGGACTACAAGATCAAAGCAGACGTTGTCGACATTTTCCCAGGTCCAGTAATCACTCGATTCGAACTTGATCTGGCTCCAGGTGTGAAAGTAAGCCGTATTTCTGGCCTTTCTATGGACTTAGCGCGTTCGCTCTCTGCATTGGCAGTACGTGTCGTAGAAGTGATTCCGGGTAAACCTTATGTTGGCTTAGAACTGCCGAATATGAGTCGCCAAACGGTATTCTTCTCAGACGTGGTTGCTAGCCCTCAGTTCCAAGAAGCGAAATCGCCAACGACAGTGGTTCTAGGACAAGACATCGCTGGTGAAGCCGTTATTGCTGATCTATCGAAAATGCCTCACGTTCTGGTTGCTGGTACAACCGGTTCTGGTAAGTCGGTAGGTGTGAACGTAATGATTCTGAGTATGCTTTACAAAGCATCACCGGAAGATGTTCGATTCATCATGATCGACCCGAAAATGCTTGAGTTATCGGTTTACGAAGGCATCCCTCATCTATTATCTGAAGTGGTAACCGACATGAAAGATGCGTCGAACGCCCTTCGTTGGTGTGTAGGCGAGATGGAACGCCGTTATAAGCTGATGTCAGCGTTAGGCGTTCGTAATATTAAAGGTTACAACGATAAGCTTAAGATGGCAGCGGAAGCGGGTCACCCAATTCACGATCCACTGTGGAAGCCGGGCGACAGCATGGACCCAGAAGCGCCATTGCTTGAGAAACTGCCTTACATTGTGGTTATCGTTGATGAATTTGCCGACCTAATCATGGTGGTTGGTAAGAAGGTTGAAGAACTGATTGCACGTTTGGCACAAAAAGCACGTGCGGCGGGTGTTCACTTGATCCTAGCGACGCAACGTCCATCAGTGGATGTTATTACTGGTCTTATTAAAGCGAACATTCCAACCCGTGTGGCCTTTACGGTATCAACTAAAACGGATTCACGAACTATCCTTGACCAAGGTGGTGCGGAATCACTATTGGGCATGGGTGATATGCTTTACTTGCCTCCTGGTTCTAGCCATACAACTCGTGTTCACGGTGCCTTTGCATCTGATGACGATGTACACGCAGTCGTGAATAACTGGAAAGCGCGTGGTAAGCCAAACTATATTGATGAAATCACTAACGGCGAACAAACTCCAGAAACCTTGCTTCCGGGTGAGAAGATGGAAGGTGATGAAGAGGTCGATCCTCTGTTTGATCAGGTGGTAGAACACGTTGTTCATTCACGTCGTGGCTCAGTTTCAGGTGTACAGCGTCGATTCAAGATTGGCTACAACCGTGCTGCACGTATTGTCGAGCAACTTGAAGCTCAAGGTATCGTAAGTGCTCCAGGTCATAACGGTAACCGAGAAGTCTTAGCTCCAGCGCCACCAAAAGATTAGTTCCGGTAGGAACTCATAACTATTCAGTCGGTCAAATCGAAAATATGACCGACTTATGTTCTAACAGGATTATTGATGAAAAAAGTATTCGCACTTTTATTTATGAGCTTCTCAGTGTTTGCTTCTCCGAAAGAAGAGTTGAGTAGCCGCTTGGCATTAAACGCAGGCTTCAGCGCTGACTTTAAACAAGTCGTGACCAGCCCTGATGGTGATGTTGTTATGGAAGGTGAGGGCACGGTAGAGATTGCACGCCCAAGCCTGTTCCGCTGGGAGACCACGTTCCCTGATGAAAACTTGTTGGTATCTGATGGCCAAAGCTTGTGGTACTACAGCCCGTTCATTGAGCAAGTGAGCATTTATTGGCAAGAGCAAGCGACATCACAGACACCTTTTGTCCTGCTTACACGTAACCAAGAAAGTGATTGGGATAATTATAATGTGGCGCAAACGGGTAACCAATTCACGCTAACGCCAACTGCTGTCGATTCTAATCAGGGCGACTTCCAGATTAATATCACCGAAAAGGGCATTGTTCAGGGCTTTAATGTGATTGAACAAGACGGTCAAAAAGGTGAGTTTACCTTTAGCAATGTTGATTTGGGTAAACCTGCAGCAGACCGCTTTACTTTTGTGGCACCGGAAGGTGTCGAGGTCGACGACCAAAGAAACTGATCTAAACAAGCAGATCGTTTGGTAGTACGTCGATAGGCATTAATGCCATCAACGAATCAAGAGATTGCAATTGAGTAATTACAGCTTAGATTTTGCGGGGGACGAAGATTTTCGTCCCCTTGCTGCTCGTATGAGACCGGAAACTGTCGAACAGTACATCGGTCAGCAGCATATATTAGGCCCAGGTAAACCACTTCGCAGAGCGTTGGAAGCGGGCCATATCCACTCGATGATTTTGTGGGGGCCTCCGGGCACCGGTAAAACGACGTTAGCCGAAGTTGCAGCAAACTATGCGAATGCTGAAGTGGAACGCGTATCGGCGGTAACCTCGGGCGTAAAAGACATTCGTATTGCAATTGAAAAAGCGCGCGAGAACAAGCAAGCAGGGCGCAGAACCATCCTGTTTGTGGACGAAGTCCATCGCTTTAACAAAAGTCAGCAAGATGCTTTTCTGCCTCATATCGAAGATGGCACCGTGACCTTTATTGGTGCGACGACAGAAAACCCATCTTTTGAACTGAACAACGCTTTGTTGTCACGTGCGCGTGTCTACAAACTGACGTCCCTGAACACAGATGATATTTCTCTTGTCATTCGCCAAGCGATTGAAGATAAGCAACGTGGGTTAGGTGATGTGCCTGTTGATTTTGCTGATAATGTTTTAGATCGCCTTGCAGAACTGGTTAACGGCGACGCGCGTATGTCGCTTAACTACCTTGAACTGCTGTATGACATGGCAGAAGACAACGATAAAGGCGAGAAAGCGATAACCTTGCAGTTGTTGGCTGAAGTGGCTGGTGAGAAAGTCGCTCGTTTCGATAACAAGGGTGATATTTGGTACGACCTAATCTCCGCGGTTCATAAGTCAATTCGTGGCTCAAACCCTGATGCGGCCTTGTACTGGTCAGCACGAATGATTGCTGCGGGTTGTGATCCTTTGTATATCGTTAGACGCTTGCTGGCGATTGCTTCTGAAGATATCGGTAACGCTGATCCTCGCGCCATGCAGGTAGCGATGTCGGCTTGGGATTGCTTCACGCGCATTGGCCCTGCTGAAGGGGAGCGTGCGATTGCGCAGGCGGTTGTTTATCTCGCATGTGCACCAAAGAGTAACGCCGTTTACACCGCGTGGAAGCAAGCGTTAACAGATGCTCACAATCTTCCTGAATATGAAGTGCCGCATCATTTGCGAAATGCACCGACAACTTTGATGAAGGACATGGGCTACGGGCAAGAATACCGTTATGCTCATGACGAACCAGGAGCCTACGCCGCTGGTGAAAAGTATCTGCCTCCTGAAATGGGAGAGAAGCAATACTATTTCCCAACAAAACGAGGCTTAGAGACCAAAATTGGCGAGAAGCTAGATTATCTGGCGGATTTGGACGCAAAAAGCCCACAAAAACGCTATGAAAAGTAGTCTTTTTTGGATATCGTTACCTAGTCATAAAATTTCAATTAAATCGTTATAAATTGGTCGAAATAACACCAGTTTTAGGGGTTTAGCAGTGATTCAGTAGCAAGCTACTGAATATTCAAATAACTAAAGCATAGGATTAGCAATGCTGGATTCTAAATTACTTCGAGCTGAGCTGGATGAAACAGCGGCAAAATTAGCACGTCGAGGCTTCACCCTTGATGTAGAGACAATTCGTGAACTTGAAGAAAAACGTAAGTCCCTTCAGATGAAAACTGAAGAGCTACAAGCGTTACGTAACTCTCGATCGAAGTCCATTGGTCAAGCGAAAGCAAAAGGCGACCATGAAGAAGCTGAGCGTATCCTTGCAGAAGTAGGCAACTTAGGCGCAGAACTAGACCAAGCTAAAGTAGCATTGGCTGATCTTCAATCTGAGCTAGAAACGATCACAATGTCTATTCCTAACCTACCTGATGCAGAAGTGCCAGATGGTAAAGATGAAGACGATAACGTAGAAGTTTCTCGTTGGGGTCAACCTAAGACTTACGACTTTGAAGTGAAAGATCACGTCGATCTTGGCGAAATGTCTGGCGGTCTTGATTTTGCTAGCGCAGTTAAAATCTCGGGTTCTCGTTTCATCGTGATGAAAGGCAAATTTGCACGTCTACACCGTGCTATTGCTCAGTTCATGCTGGACCTTCACACTGATGAGCACGGCTACACAGAAATGTACGTACCGTATCTAGTGAACCACGATAGCCTTTACGGTACTGGTCAACTTCCTAAGTTCGGCGAAGACTTGTTCCACACAAGCCCGCTAACTGAGCAAGTAAGTGACGTACCTCTTAAGACTCTATCGCTTATCCCTACTGCGGAAGTACCGGTAACGAACATGGTTCGTGACACGATCACTGATGAAGCTGAACTGCCACTTAAGATGACAGCTCACACGCCGTGTTTCCGTTCTGAAGCGGGTTCTTACGGTCGTGACACTCGTGGTCTTATCCGTATGCACCAATTCGACAAAGTTGAATTAGTACAAATCACTAAGCCAGAAGACTCAATGGCAGCGCTTGAAGAGCTAACTGGTCACGCTGAGAAAGTACTTCAACTTCTAGAGCTTCCTTACCGTAAAGTGATTCTATGTACAGGTGACATGGGCTTCGGTTCTGCGAAAACTTACGACTTAGAAGTATGGGTTCCAGCACAAGAGACTTACCGTGAAATCTCTTCTTGTTCAAACATGTGGGATTTCCAAGCACGTCGTATGCAAGCTCGTTTCCGTCGTAAAGGCGAGAAGAAACCTGAACTTGTGCACACACTAAACGGTTCTGGTCTTGCTGTAGGTCGTACTATGGTTGCTATTCTTGAGAACAACCAAGAAGCTGACGGCCGTATTGCTATCCCAGCAGTACTTCAGCCATACATGGGCGGCGTAACGCACATCGGTTAATCTAATTATTTAGCGCCTCGCGCGAAATAGATTATTTAAAAGGCTTTGCTGTAATGGCAAAGCCTTTTTATATGCGACAGTTATTTAGAGAAGCTAATTCAAAGAACCGTTACATAAAAGAGAAGCTGGCGTTAGCAGCAGTATCTGCTTGCTTACACGCTAGAAGCGCCTTTCGGTAGTAGCTTTGATAGTTGTTTTTTGTCAGCTCATCAATGGTATAAAGCTGGGTGATCACTTCATCACATTGCTTGATGATAGTAAGCACTTGCTTAGCACCCATAGAATCTGGCCAAATTACAGAAAGCAGTTTCACGATGTTCATACAGACGTTTTTGATCATCGGGCAGCGCTTATGAATGTCTAAGTAAGCCACGAGCACCAGTTTATAATCTGATTGGCCTTGCTTAATGCTGATGTTTTTCTCTTTAAGCCATGTCATTTTTTCTGTGTTACGATTTTTCATCTCAGCACACATCGTCATCTGACTCGACACAACGGTTTCGTTTGCTGTCTTGATGATCAACATGCCGCAGCGATTCTCAGCGACTTTGAATTCGTTCTCACAACTCATTCTGTCCAACAACCATGCATGGTGATAAATCACAGGAAATGCGTTGAAGTCATTCTTGTCGTGCAGTGCGGTCAAAATTGTCACCGCCTTTTGATACTGCTTGGATTCCATCGCGATGTGAGCTGCTATCAATGCCAAGTCGGTTTGAAGTCCAGATCTTGCCTCGGTCGGGATCTTAGAAATTAGGTAATTGACCTGATCCAAATTCGCTTGTCTATCAATGCCATCAGACGCGCAATAGAGCAAGAATCGAATATGATTCAACTTCATGTACAAGTTGTCACGGAAGGTATCTCTGTTGATCTGCACGTAGTTTTGATAGTGAAGCAGTGCAGTTCTCGAGTCATTCACCGACAAACATAGATTCGCGATTGCTAACTCTCGCTCTGAGTTTCCAGGGGTGAGTTCGCTCGCCAACTTAAAATGTGCAATCGCCGCAGGAATCTTGTTGCTGATCAGATTGACCTGTGCGGCTTGGTCTCGATACAAAGTGCTGGTGGGCGCTGAATCAATCAAGCTTTCGATCATGCGTTGTGCTTCATTAAGCTGGCCTAAGTTCGCAAGGCTGTTCGCTAGCCCAGCTTGAGCCCAATCGAAACTGCCTTCATCAAGCGCTTTTTCATAAACACGCTTAGCTTCGTCGTAGAGTTCAAGCTTTGATAGAAAGCTTCCACGGAACTGTTGAATCGTCGCGAAATATTCTGGATGGAATGCGACTAACTCTTCGCAAAATTCTAAACCCGCTTGGTAGTTGTTCTCTCTTTCAGCCTTGTAGATATTCTGCAACACCAGCTTCTTTTTTAGAGAGCTTGTAATACGTTGTTTTAAGGTTTCACGATTGAATGGTTTTAATAAATAGTTATCTGGTCGAAGTTCTAAAATAGGGCGGATCGATAAAGCGGAATTCTCACCTGTAACTAGAATAAATATTCCATCGTCTTTCAATCTATTCGATTGTTTAAGCTCTTCAAACAGCTGCTTGCCATTGATGGTGTTACCAAAGTTATAGTCACAGATAATCACATCAAACTTCGTCTCGCTTGTTATCGTCATAGCGATGCGAGGGGATTTAGCAATTGAAATCATTCGCTCTGAAAAGCCGATATGGATCAACATATTGCGGATGGTTGATAGCACAATCGATGAGTCATCAACGATAAGTGCATTGAGTTGGTTTAATTTCATGTTTACTTTAAATTATTTACTGACGTGAATTCCGCAGCGATTACGGGTTGCGTTGCTGTCTTGCTCGATCGACAAAACAGAAAAGCTCTGTTTCTACCAAGTTGATACAAGCTTTCGTTACTATTTATTATCTAAGTACAGTCGAATTGAATTAGCTGATTGGATTCTAGAATGAAATCGAATGAGGAAGCTCATCATAATATCCGACAAAAAATGGCTTGTATTTTAAGCGGCTATTGACCCGATAGGTAAAACTCTTTTGCTAATTGTTTTTATGGAGAGGATTAAATTTATTTGTGAGATTCTTCAGGGTGGAATCATAGATAAAATATCAGTTTGAGATGTTTTTATTGGCTGTTTGATTATTTGCCTTGTGAGTAAGCCACCTTTAGCACTCTAAAGGCGGCGTATCGGCTTATAAATTTTCGGAATTTCTATTTGGCTTTATTTATATCAATTTGACTTGAAGCAAGCAGATTGTTGCAGAGCTTTATCAATTGCAGAGACCAGTTGCTCGATATGCGCAGGTTCGCTGATAAATGGAGGCATCATATAAATTAGCTTACCAAATGGACGGATCCAAACGCCTTGCTCTACAAAGTGCGCTTGGATGGTTTCCATATCGACAGGTGTGTGGGTTTCAACGGCGCCAATCGCGCCCAACCAGCGGACGTTTTTGACAAGATCATGCTCTCGCAGCGGTGGTAGCAACTCAGAGAAAAGCTGCTCAATCTGCTGAGTCTGATTTTTCCAATGGCCTTGCTCGATGATGGATAAACTTGCCGCGCCGACTGCGCAAGCCAATGGGTTACCCATAAAGGTTGGCCCGTGCATAAAGCAGCCCGCTTCACCGCCACATACCGTGTCAGCAACTTCTTTACTCGCAAGTGTCGCTGACAATGTCATATAGCCACCAGTTAAAGCTTTGCCTACGCATAAGATGTCCGGTTGAACATCGGCATGCTCACAAGCGAACAGTTTCCCTGTGCGGCCAAATCCGGTCGCAATCTCATCCAAGATCAGCAATACATTGAATTCATCACACAGTAAGCGAACCTGTTTTAGGAACTCAGGGTGGTAGATGCGCATGCCGCCAGCCCCTTGAACGATTGGCTCTAAGATCACCGCTGCGACTTCTTGATGGTGTGCTGCCAACTTTTCTCGAAAGCTGTTGATGTCGTTCGCGTCCCATTGATCCCAAAAGCCTGTTTTTGGCGAATCAGCGAAAATGTGTTCCGGTAAAAAGCCTTTGTAGAGGCTGTGCATCGAATTGTCAGGGTCGGTCACTGACATCGCCGCAAAGGTATCCCCGTGGTAGCCATCTCTCAGTGTGAGGAACTTTGAACGAGGTTGTCCTTTAGCGTGCCAATATTGGAGCGCCATTTTTAGGCTAACTTCTACGGCTACTGAACCTGAATCGGCCAAAAATACATGCTCAAGATTAGTTGGCGCAAGATTCAAAAGCTTCTTACATAAATCGATAGCGGGCTGGTGGGTGATACCACCAAACATAACGTGTGAAACCTTATCGATTTGACTGTGAGCTGCAGCGTTTAACTCTGGATGATTGTAGCCGTGGATGGTTGACCACCAAGATGACATACCATCAATAATTCGTTTTCCGCCTTCTAATTCTAGGTAAACACCGTCTGCGTTGGTGACTGGATAGCAGGTCAGAGGTGTTAACGTTGATGTGTAGGGATGCCAGATATGCTGGCGATCAAAGGCGAGATCCATAGTAACTTCCATTCTTGGTGTGATTAAAAAATAACCAGATGTAAACTTTTGATATTATCAATGTGTTGACAGTCTAAAGCTTGTCGGTAGACTAGCCAAGCATAAATGCAATCTCTATTGATAGAGATGAAACATCAAATAATAAAAAAGGATCGACACGTGGAAGTTCGTCATGACTGGACAGTTGCTGAAGTAACAGCGCTGCTTGAAAAACCGTTTATGGATTTAATGTTTGAAGCTCAAGTGGTTCATAGACAGTACCAAGAGCACAACCACGTGCAGGTGAGTACGCTTCTATCAATTAAGACTGGTGCTTGTCCTGAAGACTGTAAGTACTGTCCTCAAAGTGCTCACTACCGAACGGATGTCGACAAAGAACGCCTAATGGAAGTAGAGCGTGTTTTGGATGCGGCGCAAAAAGCCAAGAACGCAGGCTCGACTCGTTTCTGTATGGGCGCGGCGTGGAAAAACCCGAAAGAACGCGATATGCCTCACCTGACTGATATGATCAAAGGTGTGAAAGGTATGGGTCTAGAAACTTGTATGACACTAGGCATGTTAACACCCGATCAAGCTGGCGAGTTAGCGGATGCAGGTTTGGATTACTACAACCACAACCTTGATACGTCTCCTGAGTTCTACGGCAGCATCATCACCACTCGTACTTACCAAGATCGTTTAGATACGTTATCCCACGTGCGTGATGCCGGTATGAAGATCTGCTCTGGTGGCATTATTGGTATGGGCGAAAGTACCAATGACCGTGCAGGTCTGCTGGTAGAGCTAGCGAACCTTCCTGTACACCCTGAGAGTGTGCCAATCAATATGCTCGTAAAAGTGAAAGGCACACCGATGGAAAACGTCGATGATGTTGAATCTTTTGACTTCATTAAGTTAATTGCGATTGCTCGTATCATGATGCCAATGTCTGCGGTTCGTCTATCTGCAGGCCGCGAGAATATGAATGAACAGATGCAGGCGATGTGTTTCATGGCTGGCGCGAACTCTATCTTCTACGGTTGTAAGCTACTGACTACGCCAAACCCAGATGAAGACACGGACATGCAGCTGTTTAAGAAGTTAGGCATCAACAGCCAACAAGTGGCTCAGAAGCCTGATGAAATTCAAGAAAACGAACTGTTAGATCAAGTAGTGGAGCGCGTTGCTGCTCGTCCAACGAAAGATGACATGTTCTACGATGCCACTGTTTAAATCCCGTATCAAAGATGCCCTTGTTCAACGCCGTGAGCAGGGGCTAACTCGTCAACTTAAAGTGCTCGAAAACAGTAATGGTCCTTTGCTTAATTGCGAAGGTTCTCGCTTTATTAATTTTTCGAGTAATGATTACCTAGGCTTGGCGAACGACCCTGAATTGGTAGAGGCGTGGCAAGCGGGGCTTTCCCTTTATGGTGCTGGCAGTGCGGCATCGCCATTGGTCACGGGTTTTAGTCCTGCTCATAGAAATTTAGAAGCTCAGCTGTGTGAATGGTTGGGCTTTGAACGTGCGATTCTCTTTAGTTCTGGTTTCAGTGCGAACCAAGCCTTGTTGTTTTCTCTGCTCGAAAAAGACGACTCTCTGCTGCAAGACAAGCTTAATCACGCCTCTTTGATGGAAGCGGGGATGCTTTCTCATGCAACCATGAAACGCTTTAAACACAACGACACGCAGCATCTAGAGTCTCTATTAAGCCGATCTCTACAATCCTTGGTCGTCACTGAGGGCGTATTCAGCATGGACGGCGATCAAGCGCCTCTCAGCCAGATATCTAACCTGACTCATCAATACGACAGTTGGTTGGCGGTTGATGATGCCCACGGTATCGGCGTATTAGGTGATAAAGGAGCTGGGAGTTGCAGTGCAGCACAAATCTCCCCCGATATTTTGGTGGTGACCTTTGGCAAAGCATTTGGCGTTTCTGGCGCTGCGATTCTTTGTTCGTCAGAAGTGGGTGATTACTTAACTCAGTTTGCTCGTCATCATGTGTACTCGACGGCGATGCCACCTTCACAAGCGGTGGCTTTATCTCATGCCTGTAAGATGACTCAAACTCAAGAGTGGCGCCGAGAAAAGCTGACTGAGTTAGGGTCTCTCTATGCAGAGCAGGTGAGCGGCTTGAAAGGCTTTGTGGATACTCAGACTCCGATTAAGCCATTTGTGATAGGTGAAGCACAAGCGGCATTATCAATAGCTGAAGAGTTAAAGCAAAACCAAGTTTGGGTGACCGCAATAAGGCCGCCAGCCATACCTGCTGGAACTGCTCGATTACGAATCACGTTAACAGCTAACCATAGCCCAAAACAGATTCTCCAGTTAACCAGGTCGTTGCATCAAGCCATTGAACGAAACATCGACTTAAGCACTGAACCGGGTATCCATCCAAGCTTTGAATCAAATAAAGAGGCTCAGTAAATGTCACAAGAAGCAGTAGTGCATAATTACGTTGGCCAAGATAAGAGTGCGATTGCCGAAGCCTTTGGTAAAGCGGCAACAACCTATGACAAACACGCTGAATTTCAACGCGATGTTGGCCACCGATTACTGGATAAATTACCCAGCGATCTGTCAGGCTTTAAGGTGCTGGATCTAGGTTGTGGTACTGGCTATTTCTCCGAGCAACTTGTAAAACGAGGCGCCGAAGTGGTTTGCGCTGATCTTTCTGTTGGAATGCTAGCAACAGCAGAGAAGCGGTGTGGTGCATCTGTATCTTTATATCAACAAGCCGATGCCGAACAATTGCCGTTTGAAGATGGGTGCTTTGACATCGTTTTCTCTAGCCTTGCGTTGCAATGGTGTGACGATTTGTCGTCGCCTTTGAGAGAGATGAAGCGTGTTACAGCGGCTGGTGGGCGTGTTATTTTCTCAACTTTGCTTGATGGGTCGCTGTTTGAACTGAAAAAGTCGTGGTCCAAAATTGACGCACATCAACACGTTAACCATTTTATTACAATCAATAAGGTAAAAATTGCGTTAGCGCAATCTAGCTGTACCGTTCATCAACTAGACTTGCCCACCATCACCGTTTGGTACGACACTGCGTTTGAACTGATGCGCGACCTTAAAGGTATCGGCGCTAATCACGTAAGTGGTCGCTCACAAGGTTTAACAAGTCGTCGCATGTTGCAGCTTGTTGATCGGGAATATCGAGAGTTTAAGAACCATCAAGGTTTCTTACCAGCAACATATCAAGTTTGTTTAGGGGTTATTCAATTATGATTGATGCATTATTCATTGCAGGTACGGATACCGAAGTGGGAAAAACTGTGGTTTCAAAAGCGATTCTTCAAGCTTTGGCCGCACAAGATTTATCAACAATTGGTTACAAGCCAGTTGCTGCAGGGAGTGAAAAATCCCCTGAAGGAATACGTAATAGTGATGCACTGCATCTTCAAGAAGCGGCGACGCAAGATATTGCTTACGAAGACGTCAATCCATACGCGTTGTTGCTACCATCATCGCCTCACATCGCTGCTAAGCATGATGGTGTTGTAATTGATGAGGCGGTATTATCAGCGAAGCTAGAAGAGCATAAGAAAAACTCTGACATCGTGTTAGTTGAAGGTGCTGGTGGTTGGCGAGTCCCGGTTTCAGACGATGAATATCTTTCTAGCTGGGTTAAAAAAGAGCAACTGCCAGTGGTACTGACTGTGGGTATTAAACTTGGTTGTTTGAGCCACGCTCTATTAACGGCAGAAGCGATTCGTGCTGATGGCCTAAACCTAGTAGGTTGGGTCGCAAACCGTATCAATCCAGGTACTGAGCACTACGCAGATATTATTGCGATGCTTGAAGATAAGTTAGGTGCACCTAAGTTAGGTGAAATCCCTTACGTCCCAAAAGCGAAGTCTAAAAACATTGGTAAGTACATTGATGTGCAGCCTTTGCTTGCGCTTTAATTACCACGTTATGTACTAAATAAGAAAAGGGCTGCGATTGCAGCCCTTTTGCTATTTTAAGCCTTTAGACCTTGAGTTGATAAACAACCGGTCTTTTAATAAACAAGCTTAGAACTAATGTTCTTTAGTCAGTCCCATTAAAGCTTGCTGAGTTTCTGTGATTTTTGTCTGTGCCGTTTGCGGTGTTAGGATTCCAACCTGCTTTTTCGCTTCTTCTTCAGTAATCCCTAGGTGACAGCACAGTAAATCGATAGCCATTTGAGTGTTAGTACCTTCAACCATGATCCTTTCCTTTTTGTACATGGACTAGCCAATAAATCATCTGAAGTCACTGTAAACGGATTGTTATATCGACACCATACGACTTAGGTCTAATAGAGTGGATTTAATTCGGATATGGTCTCGTAATCAAATGTTGCAATTTAATGCTTAACCTTGTTTTCTTAATCTAAGACTATATGTATAAGTAAGTATAAGTCTTCAAGGTTGAAACTATTGCTGTCTGCCTTGTCTATAACAATAAGTTTTATAAAAACAGCTTTCATGCGGAGATAAGTAATGAAGCGAGTAATGTTGTTCCTTGCAACTAACCTAGCGGTTGTATTGGTACTAAGTGTTGTTCTTAATGTTGTATACGCAGTTACAGGTATGCAACCCGGTAGCCTCTCAGGTTTATTGGTGATGGCTGCGGTATTTGGTTTTGGCGGCTCATTCATTTCATTAATGATGTCGAAGAAAATGGCGCTACGCTCGGTAGGCGGCATGGTCATTGAAAGCCCACGTAACGAAACAGAACATTGGTTGATGGAGACGGTAAGCCGTCAAGCTCAACAAGTTGGTATTGGTATGCCAACAGTGGCGATCTACGATTCGCCAGACATCAACGCATTCGCAACAGGTGCTAAGCGTGACGATTCATTGGTAGCGGTATCAACAGGCCTTCTGCACAACATGACACGTGACGAAGCTGAAGCGGTATTAGCGCATGAAGTTAGCCACATCGCAAACGGCGACATGGTGACGATGACCCTAATGCAAGGTGTTGTGAACACGTTCGTTATCTTCCTATCTCGTTTCATCGCCAACATTGTTGCGTCGAATGACAACGAAGAAGAGGGTGGCAGCAACATGATGGTGTACTTCGGTGTGTCTATGGTGCTGGAACTGGTATTTGGTTTCCTAGCGAGCTTCATTACCATGTGGTACAGCCGCCACCGTGAGTTCCATGCTGATTCAGGTGCTGCGCACTTGGTTGGTAAAGAGAAGATGATTGCAGCGCTAGAGCGTCTAAAGGTGAGCCATGAGCCACAACTAGAAGGTTCTATGATGGCGTTTGGTATCAACGGTAAGAAGTCTCTAACTGAGCTTCTAATGAGCCACCCGCCGCTAGACAAGCGTATTGCTTCTCTACGTAACATGTAATCGCTACGTATTCTTCAGTCGCTAATCGACAAGATACATTTGAAAGGCTTCCTTCGGGAGGTCTTTTTTGATCTTGGCGTTTAAGATAACAAGTGTTGAGACATGAAGTATGAGATATGAGGTGCAGTTGTCGCTAGGTGATTAAATTGAATCAGTAGGAGACGAGTCGATCAATTGGAGAAGGCTTGGTGTTCTTATGTTGACGATTCTTGTGGCGATAGATTTAGTTCCACGCAATAAAAAGGCTTCCACATGGGAAGCCTTAGTCTATTCTGCGATTCGAAATTCGAATATTACAGCTTGTCAGTTAGCTCGATTGCTTGACCGATGTAGTTTGCTGGAGTCATCTCTTTCAGACGAACTTTCTCGTCTGCAGGAATCTCAAGACCATCGATGAATGCACGCATGCCTTCGCCATCTACACGTTTACCACGAGTTAGCTCTTTTAGCTTCTCGTATGGTTTTTCGATGCCGTAACGACGCATTACTGTTTGTACTGGTTCAGCCAATACTTCCCAGTTCTTGTCTAGTTCAGCAAGTAGCGCAGCGCGGTTAACTTCAAGCTTGCTAATACCTTTCAGAGTCGAAGTGTATGCAATGATTGCGTAGCCAACACCCACACCTAGGTTACGAAGAACCGTAGAGTCAGTAAGGTCACGCTGCCAGCGAGAAACTGGAAGTTTTTGTGCAAGGTGGCTGAATACTGCGTTCGCTAGACCAAGGTTGCCTTCAGAGTTTTCGAAGTCAATTGGGTTAACTTTATGCGGCATTGTCGAAGAACCGATTTCGCCAGCAATAGTCTTCTGCTTGAAGTGACCAAGAGCGATGTAGCCCCAAACGTCACGGTCGAAGTCTAGAAGGATAGTGTTGAAACGAGCAATTGCATCGAATAGCTCAGCGATGTAATCGTGAGGTTCGATTTGAGTTGTGTACGGGTTCCAAGTTACGCCAAGAGATTCAGTGATGAACTCTTCGCTAAACTGGTGCCATTCAACTTCTGGGTATGCAGAAAGGTGTGCGTTGTAGTTACCTACAGCACCGTTGATTTTCGCTAGGATCTCAACGTTTTCGATTTGCTTGTATTGACGTTCCATACGGTACGCAACGTTAGCCATCTCTTTACCCATAGTAGAAGGAGAAGCTGGCTGACCGTGTGTACGAGACAGTAATGGAATATCGCGGTACTCGTTCGCAAGTGCTTTGATAGCATCAATTACGTTACGGATTTCTGGAAGAATCACTGTGTCACGAGCTTCTTTAAGCATAAGCGCGTGAGAGGTGTTGTTGATGTCTTCAGAAGTACATGCAAAGTGAATGAATTCGTTAACTGCGTGAAGCTCAGGAACGCCCGCAACTTTCTCTTTCAAGAAGTACTCAACCGCTTTAACGTCGTGGTTAGTCGTGCGCTCGATCTCTTTGATACGTAGAGCATCTTCTTCGCTGAAGTTAGCGGCTAGTTCATCAAGAAACTGGTTAGCTTCTGCACTGAACGCTGGTACTTCTTTGATTGCATCAGTTGCTGCAAGCTTTTGTAACCAACGAATTTCAACGATAGAGCGGTACTTTAGTAGTCCAAACTCACTAAAGATGCTGCGTAATGCAATAGTCTTACTTCCGTAACGGCCGTCTACTGGTGAAACAGCAGTCAATGCTGACAGTTCCATGGTGTTCTCCTGAATTGAGTTTTCTAAATTTTGAGAGGTTTATACCAGTAACAATCTCAATTGTCACGCACATTGCGCAATCGTTTGCGTGAGAGTTGTGTTGATACAAAAAACAAGCTCGCGACGAGGCGCGAGCTAATAAACTACATTCGAGCTAGTAGGATTTGAGCCTGCTCGATCATCTTCTTACGACCGAAGATAAGGTGGCGACGTTTACCGCCAACTTGACGCCATAACACAGCGCTTCGAATCCCTGATAGAAGCAGTGCGCGAACCTTATGTTGGCTCGATGTCTGCTGAAGTACAGACGGAGTACCAGAAACCTGAATACGAGGGCCTATTGGGCTCACAACATCAAGGTAGATGCTCGCAAGGTTGCTGATCATTTGCTCGTCGAACAGATCAAAGTGTTCAGTTTGGCGCTCTGCAGTTTGAATGCGATCACCAAGCTGAGACATAGAGTCGTTGCGAGAAGATAGCTTACGCTCAAGAGCCATCAAGCTGATAATGTAGCGAGTAATGTCGCTACCAGCTGGAGTACTATCGATACCTTTTACTAAGCACTCAAGGCCAAGCTTTAGGTTCGCTTCACGTCCAAATACGCCAACTGTATTCGCTGGGTTGGTATTTAAAATAGCACTGAGTGAAGCTTCGAAGGCATCTTTATCACAATGGCCGTCTTTCGCTACTTGTTGAACCAAAGCCACAGCTTGGCAAATTCCGGCGAAAGCAATAGTACGGTCATAAAGTGTATTAGCCACGTAGTAACTCCTAGTTGTCTTCTATCGTTTGTCGTTCGATTAGTTAGATGCGTTTTTCGATGATACCGCCACCAAGACATACTTCGTCTAGGTAGAACACTGCCGATTGACCTGGGGTCACAGCAATCTGTGGTTCATCAAAAATAACCTTAATTTTCTCATCATCAATTGGGATGATTGTACAAGGAATATCAGTCTGACGGTAACGTGTTTTTACCGTGCATGTCATAACTTCAGTAATTGGTGTGCGATTTACCCAATGAAGCTGAGAAGCGATCAAACCTTCTGATTTCAAAAGAGGGTGGTCTTTACCTTGTACTGCGATCAAAACATTACGCTTGAGATCTTTTTCACCAACAAACCATGGCTCTTCATTACCGCCGCCACCTTTAGTGCCACCGATATGAAGGCCTTTGCGCTGACCTAGCGTGTGGTACATCAAACCTTGGTGTTGACCAATCACTTGGCCTTCCGGTGTTTCGATGTTACCCGGTTGTGCTGGTAGGTATTTGCCTAGGAATTCAGTGAACTTACGCTCACCGATAAAGCAGATGCCTGTAGAATCTTTCTTCTTCGCTGTGATCAAGTCTTGCTCTTCAGCAATACGTCGCACTTCTGGCTTTTCTAATTCACCGACAGGGAATAGGCTTCGTGCCACTTGATCTGAGCTTAGCGTGTATAGGAAATAGCTTTGGTCTTTGTTGCTGTCTAGACCACGTAGCATTTCTGGTTTTACGCCAGCATCAAGCTCTTCTTGAGTTGGGAAAGTACGACGAACGTAGTGACCCATCGCAATGTAGTCTGCGTCTAGCACTTCATCCGCAAACTCTAAGAATGCTTTGAACTTGATTTCTTTGTTACAAAGGATATCAGGGTTCGGTGTGCGGCCTGCTTTGTACTCTTCAAGGAAGTATTCGAATACATTGTCCCAGTATTCTGCAGCGAAGTTGATCGTGTGTAGGTGGATACCTAGTTTGTCACATACCGCTTGAGCATCAGCAAGGTCTTCAGCTGCCGTGCAGTATTCTTCGTTATCATCTTCTTCCCAGTTTTTCATGAAAAGGCCTTCTACCTGATAGCCTTGTTGCTGAAGAAGATACGCCGATACTGACGAATCTACACCGCCGGACATACCGACAATTACTTTCTTTTCGCTGTTTCCAGAGCTGATATCTGACATGTCTAAACACCGTTACTATTACTTGGTCGCAGATTCTAACAGAAAGAGAAACGCCGTGACAGATCCGAGACCGGAATCACAGTTTCATTTGCACAAATAGTGCGCTGACTTTGTTAGAGAATCGCATGAGAGCGAGGTGAGTCGCTAGGATGTCAGAAGTATATGTGGCATAGTCGCTCGAAATCCAAGACCTGAGATAAAAAAATGTCTGAACAAAATGAATTTATGCAAGAAGAAGAGCTGATTGAGATTATCGAAAACCAGCTTGAAGATGGCGAACCTGTAAAAGTGAAAGAGACGTTGATGCGTTTAATGATGACAGGCACTCCACGTGAAGAAGCAATTGCGGCTATGGCATGTGCACTGGCAATTGAAGTATTTGACGTTATGAAAAACGGCGCGGAGTTTAATCAAAAACGTTACGCAGAGCATTTGGGCATGCTGCCTGATTTAAGCTTTATGGAAGGCGAATAAAAAAAACCTTCAGCAAACGTTTGCTATAGTTTGAAAGATTGCCGCGTTAAATATAGCGCGGTAGAATCCGCCACCTATTTCCCCTTGACTTAGACTAGCCTTATGAAATTCCCTGGACAACGTAAATCAAAGCACTACTTTCCGGTTCACGCTCGTGATCCTCTAGTGAGCCAAGCTCAAAGCAGTAAAAGAATGTCACGCACTCATATTATCGGTATTGATCAAACATTGGTGGATATTGAAGCAAAGGTGAGTTCTGAACTTATTGAGAAGTATGGTTTGAGCAAGGGACATTCACTGGTTATTGGCGACGCAGCCGCTGAATCTTTGTATCAAGAATTAAAAGAGCAGTGCCTGATTACCAATGAATACGCTGGTGGCACAATTGGTAACACATTACACAACTATTCAGTGCTAGCGGATGACCGTTCTACACTGTTAGGTGTAATGAGCCAAGATATTAAGATTGGTAGTTACGGTTATCGCTATTTATGTAATACATCAAGCAGAATGGATCTGAACCATTTACAAGGGGTAGATGGCGCAATTGGTCGCTGCTTTGCATTAATTACAGAAGACGGTGAACGTACTTTCGCAATTAGCGAAGGACAAATGAACCAATTAAAACCAGAAAGCATTCCTGAAAAAATCTTCAAAAGTGCTTCTGCTTTAGTTTTAACGGCTTATTTAGTTCGCTGTAAGCCAGGCGACCCGATGCCTGAAGCAACAATGAAAGCGATCGAATACGCGAAGAAATACGATGTGCCAGTCGTTCTTACACTAGGTACTAAGTTCGTTATTCAAGATGATCCAGAATTCTGGAAAGATTTCCTTGAGCAACACGTAACGGTTGTTGCAATGAATGAAGACGAAGCTGAAGCGTTAACGGGTGAAAGCGATCCACTGGCTGCATCAGATAAAGCGCTAGACTGGGTAGACCTTGTTCTATGTACTGCGGGACCTGTTGGCCTATTTATGGCTGGTTATACAGAAGATGCAGCTAAGCGTGAAACGTCACTGCCTTTACTTCCAGGTTCAATTGCGGAATTCAACCGTTTTGAATTTAGCCGTCCTGCGCATAAAGATTTATGTGAAAACCCAACTAAAGTGTATTCGCACATTGCGCCATACATGGGTGGACCAGAAAAGATCAAAAATACCAATGGTGCAGGTGATGCTGCGTTATCAGCTTTATTACATGATATGGCTGCTAATAAGTACCACAAAGAAAACGTGCCAAACTCAAGTAAACACCAACATTCATTCTTGACGTACTCTTCGTTCTCACAAGTTTGTAAATATTCTAACCGTGCTAGCTATGAAGTGTTGGTTCAACACTCTCCACGTTTATCTCGTGGCCTTCCTGAAAGAGAAGATAGCCTAGAAGAAGCGTACTGGGAAAGATAAGTTACTTTCTTTAATCAGTAGTACTATCAGTATCAGTTGGTTTCTAATACTGATAGTACAAATATAAAAAAGGCTCCGAAAGGAGCCTTTTTTGTTTCTGAATATATTGAAGTCGTAAATAATACTTTGGTCGACTTAAATATTAATTCTATCGCTTAGCGTGTAATTGATTACTCACTAAGTAAACTAAATGTTTAGATAGCAAACTCTTCTAGAGATTTACCAGCATCTAGCTGTTCTTGGATAGCTGAAGGCGTACGGCCTTGACCTGTCCAAGTCTTCTCGTCGCCGTTTGCGTCTACGTATTTGTATTTCGCTGGGCGAGGAGCGCGTTTAGCTTTTGTTGTTTTAGATTTTGCTTCACCAGAAAGTGCAGCAATAAGATCGGCAACATCAATTCCGTCTTTTGCAATTTGTTCAGCAATAGCAGAAAGCTTAGCTTCTTGCTCTGCTTTAGCAGCACGCTCTTCAGCTTCAGACTCTTGACGCTCTTGTACAACAATAGTCAGCTTGTCTAGCGCTTCTTCAAGTTGCTCAAGAGTTAATTCACGTGAGAACGCACGAAGGCTGCGGATATTTAATAGAGTTTTTGTTAATTCAGACATGATATTTTCCATCAAGGTAAACTAAATAATCTTCCTAATAATAAACAGAGCCTAGGAATAAAACAAATAGTATTTCTTCTATTACATATTTAAATATAAAAGTGAGATGAATAGTTGAAAATTCAGAGCAGTATTTCTATTGAATTTATAATTATTATTAAGAATATCTTAAAAAATGATATGTGACAGGTGGAGTAGTCAACTTATGTAGACTATTCTTCTATTGATTAGTTCATTAACAAAAAGCTATTTTTCTCGGAATGATATGTTGCATTGTTGCTCTTGATGAGTACAATTGCGGCTACCTGATGCGAGGTGTTGGTTAATTTGTTGTTAAACTCTGGTTTGCACGGTTAATAATGTTATCGCACGTAGAGGTGCAATTATAAAAAGTAACTTCCGTTGGGGTGATGCCAATGAACGGGAATGAAAGGTGTAATTGCCGAAGTAAATTGTATATCTAAGCAATTTGCTGGGGTTGTGCTCAATAGGTACAACACTGCCATAGTCTTAATTTTAAACTATGGAGCGCTACTGTAGGGTTGGGTGAAGTGTTCACTTCCCTTTCGCTTAGTTCAACATGAGCTTGGTCAGCCGTATCAAGTTTGTCTGCAGTAGATCTCTAGCCAAATAAAAAACTGGTTTTTGAAGATCATGAATTTAATAGATTTTGCAACATCACCTTTATCTTTGCTTCCGCCCCTTGTGGCTTTGAGCCTTGCTATTGTTACCCGCCGTGTATTGGTTTCTTTGGGTGTCGGTATCATCATGGGTGCGATTCTACTTGCTGATTACTCAGTAGGTAATGCAGCTAGCTACGTGTTTACTAAAGCATCTGGTGTTTTCATCGAAGATGGTGGCATCAACACTTGGAACATGAGCATCATTGCATTCCTAATTATTCTTGGAATGACAACGGCATTATTAACACTGTCTGGCGGTACTCGCGCATTCGCGGAGTGGGCACAGTCTCGCGTTAAGAGCAAACGTGGTTCAAAACTACTTGCTGCTTTCTTAGGTGTATTCATCTTTGTTGATGACTACTTTAACAGCCTAGCGGTTGGTGCTATCTCTCGTCCTGTAACAGACCGCTTCTATGTATCTCGCGCTAAGCTTGCTTATATCCTAGATTCAACTGCTGCTCCTATGTGTGTGATCATGCCTGCTTCTAGCTGGGGTGCTTACATCATCACGATTATTGGTGGCATCTTAGTGACACACGGTGTGACAGAGTATTCTGCACTGGGTGCTTACGTTCGTCTTATCCCAATGAACTTCTACGCTGTATTCGCACTACTAATGGTGTTCGCAGTAGCATGGTTCGGTCTAGACGTTGGTAAGATGCGTGAGCATGAGATCGAAGCATCTCAAGGCCGTGGCTTTGAAGGTGACAACGATCAAAAGCAAGCTCACGATCTAAACGAAGAGTTAGATATCGAAGAGAGCGAAAACGGTTCAGTTTCTGATCTTGTTATGCCAATCGTATCGCTAATTGTAGCGACAGTGGCTGCAATGCTTTACACAGGCGGCCAAGCGCTGGCTGCTGATGGCCAAGCATTCAACCTTCTAGGCGCATTCGAAAACACGGATGTAGGTAAGTCTCTTGTTTACGGTGGTGTTATTGGCTTACTAGTAGCACTAGCGACAGTATTCAAGCAAAAGCTATCTATGACTGATATCGCAAGAACAATGTGGATCGGTGCTAGCTCTATGTTTGGCGCGATTCTGATTCTTGTGTTTGCATGGACTATCGGTTCTGTTATCGGCGACATGAAAACGGGTTCTTACCTATCGTCTCTAGTAACAGGCAGCATTGATTACCACTGGTTACCGGTTATGTTGTTCCTTCTAGCGGGCGTTATGGCGTTCTCTACAGGTACATCTTGGGGTACGTTCGGTATCATGCTACCAATCGCGGGTGATATGGCTGCAGCATCGGATATCGCACTGATTCTTCCAATGCTAAGTGCGGTTCTAGCGGGTGCAGTATTTGGTGACCACTGTTCTCCAATCTCAGATACGACGATTCTGTCTTCTACTGGTGCTCGTTGTAACCACATCGACCACGTCTCGACTCAGCTTCCATACGCGTTGTCTGTAGCGTTCGTATCGTGCATTGGTTTCATCACTCTAGGTATGACATCTTCAATTGGCATCGCATTTGGCGCAGCGTCTCTAACGTTTGTTGCTGTATGTTTTGCATTGGCTTACTTCTCTCGCTGCAAAATGGCGACGTGCAAAAGCTAAAATTGAAAGTTAATCAGTAAACTATCAGGGAGGCGTTTGCCTCCCTTTTTTGTGCCTGTTAATTTAATTTTAAGTTTCGTGAAAAAAGTTCGAATAAATGGTTGAAAAAGGATGTCAGCTTAGTTAGTGTGGAGACAAGACAGCAAACAACCTAAGAGCTGATAAGTATGCGTAAATTAGTAATGAACATTCATCACCATCATCACCCTATCTAGTCTTTCGGGGAGATTTACGTATACCCGGGAGCAAGATTACTCCCGGAGGTTAAGTCAAAAGAATTTAGATTTAAACCCTCGGGATGACAAAGTTCCCGAGGGTTTTTTAGTTTTAGCGCTTTTAAATAATCAATAAATTCAAATATTTGCACAGGGATACAGCAATGCAGACACAACGCCTAAGAATCGCAATTCAAAAGAAAGGTCGCTTAAGTAAAGAGTGCCAAGACCTACTTAAAAAATGTGGTGTTAAATTTAATATCATGGGTGAGCGCCTAGTGGTTCACTCACTAAATATGCCAATCGACTTGTTACTCGTTCGTGATGACGACATCCCAGGTCTTATCATGGATGGTGTAGTTGACCTTGGTTTCATCGGTGAAAATGAACTAGAAGAAGTTCGTCTAGATCGTGTTGCTCTTAAAGAGCCTTCAGAGTTCCGCACACTACGTCGTTTAGACTTCGGTGGTTGCCGCCTTTCAATCGCTATTAATAAAGACGAAGAATACAACGGCCCACAAGACTTAGCGGGCAAACGTATTGCGACAACCTACCCACAACTACTTAAAGCCTACATGGACGAGCAGGGTGTTGAGTTCAGCACTTGTATGCTAACAGGTTCGGTTGAAGTCGCGCCTCGCGCTGGCCTTGCAGACGCTATCGCTGATTTAGTTTCTACAGGTGCAACGCTTGAAGCGAACGGCCTAAAAGAAGCAGAAGCTATCTTCCAATCGAAAGCAACACTGATTCAACGTGTTGGCGACTTCGACGCAGACAAGACCGCACTGATTGAAAAACTACTGACTCGTATGCAGGGTGTTCAACAAGCGAAAGAGTCGAAGTACATCATGCTTCACGCGCCAACCTCTCAACTAGAGCAAATCAAAGCACTACTGCCTGGTGCTGAAGATCCAACGGTTCTTCCTCTATCTACAGACAAAGACAAAGTTGCCGTGCACCTAGTAAGTACAGAGAACTTGTTCTGGGAAACAATGGAACAGCTGAAAGAGTTGGGTGCAAGCTCGATTCTAGTATTACCAATCGAAAAAATGATGGGGTAGTGACGATGAGAACCGTTGTTTGGCAATCTTTAAGTGAATCACAGCAAGACTCGGTATTAGAGCGTCCAGCTATTACTGAAGGTGCAAACATCACAGCGACTGTTTCTGATGTTATTGCAAAAGTACGAAATGAAGGCGATGCCGCGCTTAAAAAGCTGACTGCAAAGTTTGATGGTGTAACTCCAGAATCTATCCGAGTCAGTTCGGGTGAGATTGAAGAGGCGTGTGCTCGTCTAACACCAGAGATGAAGCAAGCGTTAGAGCAAGCTTATAGCAACATTGCTAAGTTTCACGAAGCTCAAAAGCCGCAGCCAATTAAGGTTGAGACACAGCCTGGTGTTGTGTGTGAGCAAGTGACGCGCGCGATTAATACTGTTGGCCTTTATATTCCCGGTGGCAGTGCGCCACTACCGTCAACGGTTCTTATGTTAGGTGTTCCTGCTCAAATCGCAGGTTGTCGTAAGGTTGTGCTTTGTTCACCTCCGCCAATCGCTGATGAAATCTTGTATGTCGCTAAGCTTTGTAAGATCGACGAAGTTTACAACGTTGGTGGTGGTCAAGCGGTTGCAGCAATGGCTTACGGTACCGAGAGTGTGGCTAAAGTCGATAAGATCTTCGGCCCAGGTAATGCCTACGTTACGGAAGCAAAGCGCCAAGTGAGTAATGACTTCCGCGGAGCAGCTATTGATATGCCAGCTGGCCCATCTGAAGTGTTAGTGATTGCTGATGAAACGGCTGATGCAGACTTCATTGCAGCGGATTTGTTGAGCCAAGCGGAACACGGGCCTGACTCTCAAGTAGTATTGGTAACTCCATCTCCAGTGGTTGCAGACCAAGTAACAGAAGCGGTTCAAAAGCAACTGAAAGAACTGTCTCGTGCGAACATCGCTCAGCAAGCATTGGCTTCAAGCTTAATCATCATTGCTGAATCGATCACTCAAGCGATTGCGATTTCGAATTTCTACGGTCCTGAGCACTTGATCGTTCAAACCAAGAACCCACGTGAATTGCTGCCATTGCTAGATAATGCAGGCTCAATTTTCCTTGGTGACTGGTCTCCAGAATCTGCAGGTGACTACGCATCCGGCACAAACCACGTTCTTCCGACTTACGGTTATACCAAGACGTATTCAAGCCTAGGTTTGGCTGATTTCTCTAAGCGAATGACGGTGCAGGAGCTAACAGCCGATGGGTTGAAAGGCCTAGCGCCAACAGTAGTAACAATGGCGGAAGCCGAAGGTTTGGATGCACACAAACGCGCTGTGACTATCCGAGTTGAAAAGTTAAATAAAGCGAAATAAGGGTAGGGCATGGAAAAGTTAGCAAGAAAACAAGTTCAGGCTCTAACACCTTACTTGTCTGCAAGACGCATAGGCGGTACTGGTGATGTATGGCTAAACGCCAACGAATCTCCGTTTGATAACGAGTACAACCTGAACTTGTCTCGTCTTAACCGTTACAGCGAATGTCAGCCAAAAGAGCTGATTGATGCTTACGCTCAATACGCAGGCGTGAAATCAGAGCAAACACTGACGACTCGTGGTGCTGACGAAGGCATTGAGTTATTGATTCGTGCTTTCTGTGAGCCGAACGAAGACGCTATTCTTTACTGCCCACCTACTTACGGTATGTACGCAATCAGTGCAGAGACGATTGGTGTTGAGCGTAAAGTTGTGCCTCTTACTTCTGAATGGCAATTGGATCTTCCAGCTATCGAAGCTCAGCTCGACAACGTAAAAGTGGTGTTTGTTTGTAGCCCAAATAACCCAACCGGTAATTTAGTTGATCGTAAAGACATCATCAAGCTGCTTGAAATGACACAAGACAAAGCGATTGTGGTGATGGATGAAGCGTATATCGATTTTTGTCCAGAAGCGTCAACCGTTGATTTGCTTGAGCAATATCCAAACCTAGCGATTCTGCGCACCTTGTCGAAGGCCTTTGCTTTGGCGGGCTTACGTTGTGGCTTTACGCTAGCGAATAAAGAGCTTATCGATGTACTGTTGAAAGTGATCGCTCCTTATCCTGTGCCAATCCCTGTTGCTGACATTGCCGTTCAAGCTCTCTCAGAGCAAGGACTAGCGCGAGCTAAGTTCCAAGTTCTAGATTTAAGTGCTAACCGAGCGTATTTGCAGGCGGGTCTATTAGGTATGCCTCAAGTGACGGTTTTTGATGGCTGGGGTAACTACTTACTGGTGAAATTCCCGAACGGCGATGAGTTATTTAAAGCGGCTTGGGATACGGGCATTATTTTGCGTAATTCACCTATTGAAGACTGTGTTCGTATTAGTATTGGTAACCGCGAAGAGTGCGAAAAGACACTTGGATTCATTCGTAACTTTTATCAGTAACGAAAGGCTTACCAGTAATAACATTTGCCAGTTTGAGTTGATTAATCGCAGATTGGCAAGTGAAACCAATATTTTGGGTTAGCGTTTGATTTTAGCTAGGCCACCAGATTTAAAATTAAAAGGAAGTTCAAGTGAGTAAACAACAGAAAATACTTTTTATAGACCGTGACGGCACCTTAATTGTAGAGCCGCCAGTTGACTTTCAAGTAGATCGTTTAGACAAGCTAAAATTCGAACCGCGAGTAATTCCTAGCCTACTTGCACTGCAAGACGCTGGTTACCGTCTAGTGATGGTGACTAACCAAGATGGTCTAGGTACCGATAGCTACCCACAAGAAGATTTCGATGCACCACACAATATGATGATGGAGTTCTTCGAATCTCAAGGCGTTAAGTTTGACGACGTGCTTATTTGCCCTCACTTTGACGAAGACAACTGCTCTTGCCGTAAGCCTAAACTGGGTATGGTTAAAGAGTACCTACAAGGCGGTAAAGTCGATTTCCAACACTCTGTTGTGATTGGCGACCGAATGACGGATCTTCAACTGGCAGAGAACATGGCTATCCGCGGTATTCAATATGGCCCGGATGCGGAAACTGAAGGCACGCTTAACTGGCCACAAATCGTTAAAGATCTGACGGTTAATGCGCGTATTGCTGAAGTAGTTCGTACTACTAAAGAAACCGATATCAAGGTTGCAGTAAACCTTGATGAAACCGGTGGCAACAAGATCGATACCGGCATGGGTTTCTTCGACCACATGCTTGATCAAATCGCGACACACGGTGGTTTCCAAATGAACCTGACTGTGAAGGGCGACCTGCATATTGATGATCACCACACAGTCGAAGATACCGCTCTGGCTTTAGGCCAAGCATTGAAAGATGCACTAGGCGACAAACGTGGTATTGGCCGTTTTGGTTTCAGCCTACCAATGGATGAGTGTTTGGCTCAGTGTGCGTTAGACCTTTCTGGTCGTCCATACCTGAAGTTCGATGCTAAGTTCAGCCGTGAGCAAGTGGGTGATCTTTCAACCGAGATGGTGGTTCACTTCTTCCGTTCTCTAACTGATACATTGGCTTGTACGCTACACCTTTCTTCTGATGGCAATAATGATCACCACATCATTGAGAGCCTGTTCAAAGCGTTTGGCCGTACTCTTCGCCAAGCAATCAAAGTTGAAGGTAACGAGTTACCAAGCAGCAAAGGCGTTCTGTAAGGGTTCGGTATGAAAGAGCAAAAAGTCGTTATTATTGATACTGGTTGTGCCAACGTTTCATCGGTGAAGTTTGCGATTGAACGTCTGGGCTACGCAGTTGAAATTTCAAAAGAACCAGAAGTTGTTCTTGCTGCCGACAAGCTATTCCTACCCGGTGTAGGTACAGCAAGTGAGGCAATGAAGAACCTGCAAGAGCGTGACCTTGTTACCCTTGTGAAGCAAGTAGAGAAGCCTCTGCTGGGTATCTGTTTAGGTATGCAGCTGTTAGGCAAACTGTCTCAAGAGAAAGGTCAAAAGGCTGATGAGTTAGTTGAATGCCTAGGTTTGTGTGATGGCGAAGTTCGTTTACTTGAAACGGGCGACTTACCATTACCACACATGGGTTGGAACACAGTAACAGCAACGCCTAATCACCCGCTATTTA
Organism: Vibrio sp. 10N.222.55.C7; assembly: GCF_041473335.1. Lineage (NCBI taxonomy): Bacteria > Pseudomonadati > Pseudomonadota > Gammaproteobacteria > Vibrionales > Vibrionaceae > Vibrio > Vibrio sp. 10N.222.55.C7. The sequence continues at coordinate 199,810 of NZ_JBFRSC010000037.1, read as the reverse complement.
AAGACATTGAAGAAGGCGAATACTTCTACTTTGTTCATAGCTTCGCAATGCCAGTGGGCGACTACACAATCGCACAATGTGATTACGGTAATCCGTTCACTGCGGCGGTTCAAAGTGGCAATTATTATGGTGTTCAGTTCCACCCAGAGCGATCTTCGAAAGCTGGCTCTAAGCTGATTCAGAACTTCTTGGAATTGTAATAAGGATTAGGCAGCGGCTAACGTTGCCATATAAGGAATGTAAATGATTATTCCCGCGTTAGATTTAATTGAAGGCCAAGTAGTTCGCTTATTCCAAGGAGACTACGGGCAAGTAACAGAATACAAAGTAGACCCAGCAGAGCAGTTTAATCTGTACCACCAAGCTGGCGCTGGCTGGCTGCACCTTGTTGACTTAACGGGCGCAAAAGACACAACGGCTCGTCAGTTAGACTTGATTGCTAAGCTCCTTGCTAGCACGCCTGCGAACATCCAGATTGGTGGTGGCGTGCGTAACGAACAAGATGTCGTTGATCTGCTAGAAGCTGGCGCACAGCGCGTTGTGGTTGGTTCTACAGCCGTTAAGCAACCTGAGTTGGTGAAAGGTTGGATGGAGAAGTATGGCGCGGAAAAAATCGTGCTGGCTCTAGACATCAACATTGATGAAAGCGGCACACGTAAAGTGGCGATTTCAGGTTGGCAAGAAGATTCAGGTGTGACTATTGAAGCGCTGATTGAAGACTACCTCACGGTTGGCCTTAAACACGTGCTGTGTACCGATATTTCACGTGACGGCACGCTAGAAGGATCAAACGTAGAGCTCTATGTTGATCTTTGTAAGCAGTACCCACAAGTGCAATTCCAATCATCGGGCGGCATTGGCAGCCTAGCTGATATCGAAGCGCTTAAAGGCAGCGGTGTTGCGGGTGTGATTGTGGGTCGTGCGCTACTTGATGGCAAGTTTACCGCAGAGGAGGCATTTGCATGTTGGCAAAGCGCATAATCCCTTGTTTGGATGTCCGTGACGGACAAGTGGTTAAGGGCGTTCAGTTCCGTAACCACGAAATTATTGGTGACATCGTTCCGCTAGCACAACGCTATGCAGAAGAGGGCGCCGATGAATTGGTATTTTATGACATCACCGCATCAAGTGATGGCCGTGTGGTCGATAAAAGCTGGGTGAAACGCGTAGCTGAAGTGATCGATATCCCTTTCTGTGTCGCTGGTGGTATTAAATCAGCAGAAGATGCAGCGCGCATTCTTGAGTTTGGTGCGGATAAAGTGTCAATCAACTCACCGGCATTGGCTAATCCACAGCTGATTACTGACCTTGCTGATAAGTTTGGCGTTCAGTGTATCGTTGTCGGTATCGATTCATACTTCGACAAAGAAACCGGTAAATATCAGGTTTACCAATTTACAGGCGATGAAGCGCGTACTAAAGCAACCAAATGGGAAACCAAAGATTGGGTGCAGGAAGTACAGAAGCGTGGCGCAGGTGAGATTGTGTTAAACATGATGAACCAAGATGGCGTTCGTAACGGCTATGATATCGATCAGTTAAACATGGTGCGTGAAGTGTGTAATGTGCCATTGATTGCCTCTGGTGGCGCTGGTGCAATGGAGCACTTTGCTGAAGCTTATAAAAAGACCAACGTGGATGGAGCACTTGCGGCTTCGGTATTCCACAAACAAGTCATCAATATTGGTGAACTTAAACAGTATTTAAAACAACAAGATGTAGAGGTGCGACTATGAGTTTTGAACCCGTAAGCTTATCAAAAACAGAAGTAGGCGCATTGTCAGAGCGTATTAACTGGGAAAAAGTAGATGGCTTAGTGCCAGCGATTGTTCAAGATTACCAGTCAAGCCAAGTGCTAATGATGGGATACATGAACCCAGCCGCACTTGAGAAAACGGGTGAAACTGGCAATGTGACGTTTTTCTCTCGCACAAAAGAGCGTCTTTGGACGAAAGGTGAAACGTCGGGCAATGTATTGCAACTGCAAAACATCGCCTTGGACTGTGACAGCGACACCTTACTGGTTAAAGTTAATCCCATTGGTCCAACGTGCCACACAGGTACAACAACGTGTTGGGATGGAGACAAGCAAGAAGAGTCTCAGATGGTGTGGCTTCATCAGCTTGAGCAGCTATTGGCTGCCCGCAAGGACGCCGATCCTGAATCTTCTTATACTGCCAGTCTATATGCCCGTGGCACCAAGCGTATTTCGCAAAAAGTGGGCGAAGAAGGCGTTGAAGTCGCGCTTGCGGCGACGTCGGGCGATAAGGCGGAGTTAGTGTGTGAATCAGCAGATTTGATTTACCACCTAATGGTTCTTCTTCAAGACCAAGGCTTATCGATGGATGATGTGGTAAATAAGCTGAAAGAGCGTCATAAGTAAGCTCTCTTTAGATTAATAGAACCGCGTAAAAGACAGACAAAAGCCCCGCAAACAAACATGTTTACGGGGCTTTTTAGTTTTTTAATTTTCAAGATTTCAAGATTTCAAGATTTCAAGATTTCTAAGCCCTACGTCACTTTTCTAACCTCTGACTTTGCGTCATTCCGAGGAGCCTAAGCGACATCAGGAATCTCTTCTCTTAATCTGACTTCTTAGTCGAACGAGTTACCCGCAGCACTTCTTGTATTTCTTACCACTGCCACAAATACACGGATCATTACGGCCGATTTTAAAGCTCTCAACGGTTTGATTTAAGCGTGGGTCAATTTCTGGTTGTGTAGTTTGTTCCTGCTCTGGGAAGGTACCATCAATGTAGTACCAAAGACCGTCTTCACGTATAAAGCGAGAGCGTTCTTGCATGCAGTATTGTGCGCCTTCTTCATTGAAGTAAGCTTTAAACTCAACAAAGCCTTCGTCTTGGTGCGAGCCTACCGCAGTATCGATGACTTCTAGTCCTGCCCAATCACTGTTGATAGATTCGGCAATACCTTCTCTTTGCGCTTCTGCGTTGCAGCTAGGGTGGTAAGTCGCAACAACATAGTCAACTAAACCCAACACGTGCGCTGAATAACGAGAGCGCATCAACTGTTCAGGCGTTTCAACAGCACTGTGGTGAAGGTGCGCTGATTCACAGCACTGTTGGTAAGTATTTTTGCTACCGCATGGGCATAAAGACATAGTCAGATCCTGTAAAAATGGCCTCTATTAAGAGGCCATAAGTGAATGCGTGGGAGTTTACCAAGAAACGATCGCTCACCAAAGTTTGGTTTCTGTTGAAGTTATTGAAATTATCAAAGTGTTAGCGCGAAGTTTACTATTTCAAGGCTGGAGACAATAGCTCTTGTGCCCAAGTCGTTGCTTCATCGTAAGCTTGGCCTAGTTGAGCCTCACTGAGCTTGAGAAGTTTACGAATGCGCGTTGCTTCGTCCCATCGGGCTTGTTCATAAGCAATAACCATGGCCAAAATCGCACCTAACACACCTTTACGTTGAATCAAGGCTTGTTTGATCTCGATGTCGATCGGCACTGAATCGAGTACTTGTTTCAATGGTTGGTCAAAGAGTGAGTCCAACAGAGAGAACATACCGGTCAAAAAGGCTTGTCCAGGCTCAACCTTAACATTCATCTTCTCAACCAAGAGTTCACACTGACGTGCGCGTATTACCGCTAAGCCATAAAGTGAGTCCGGCTTATCTTCTTTCGCGGATGCGATAGCCACCAGTGAAACGAACTTACGCAGTTTCTGTTCACCAAGGTAAATAAGCGCTTGGCGGAATGAACGAATCGTTGTTGGTGAACCGCCAGCGGAGTTTACGTAGGTAAGTAGCTTATACGACATGGTCACATCGAGCGTAATCAAACGCTCTACTTCACCAAAGTCGATAGGGTCGTGCGTAATCTCTTTTAACAGCTGAACGGTCGTCAGGAATGCCGGGTTGAGCGCACGCGTTTGGATCATCTCTGGCTTGCTAAAGAAATAACCTTGAAAGTAGGTGAAGCCTGCTTTTTTCGCTTCTTGGTATTCTTCGTACGTTTCTACTTTCTCAGCAAGGAACTTGATATCTAGCCCTTTGAGAGAGTTCATAAACATCGCTGCTTTGGCAATTGGCGTTAAACGGATATCGAACTTGATAATTGAAACGTAGGGTAAGAAGCGCTTCCAAGCTTTACTTGGCACAAAGTCGTCTAGCGCAATGGTATAACCCGCGTCAAAGATGGTTTTGATTGCTTCAAGTAATTCGTCTGTTGGTTCGCAGTCTTCAAGAACCTCAACAACGAGGCTTTCTTTGGGGAACAGAGTAGGGACTAAGTTGATTAGGCTTGCATATGGGAAGTTCACGAACCCAAGCTTATCACCCAACGTATTATAGTGGGTCGATAAGAAGTGATCGGAAAGCAAACGGCTAGTAGCGAGCTCCGGCTCTACTTCAGGGAAAGTGTTCTTAGGACCATCCCTGAATAGCAACTCGTAACCTATGGTTTTCTTGCCTGTGTCGAGTATTGGTTGACGCGCTACGTATGAATATTTCAACTTGGTACTGTGTTCGGTTTATTTCTGGTAGAGAGATAATAGCTAATTCACTAGAAATTACCATACACTTTCTAAGAAAGTCTGACCGACAATAATAATCAAAGTGAAAGTTTAAGCGTGATGTTAAAAGCTATTGCTAAACGCTCGATTCTGTAGTTCAAAACTTTGCGGCGTGAACACCAGCACTGAGCCTTGCGTATACCAATCGCCAAGTACGATACGGGTTTTAGTGCAATTGTTAGCATTAAATGTATGGATGTCTGGGCGGTGAGTATGGCCGTGGATCATCAGATCGACATTGTTTCGTTCCATCACATCTTCGACTTCTTGCTGTGTCACATCCATGATGTCGAGAGACTTGGTCTGCTTGTCATCTTTGATATCTGATTGAACCTTTGAAACAATTTTCTTCTTGATGAAAAATGGAATTCGGTTGAAGACCCATTGTAACCATGGCTGATGCACTTTTTCGCGAAAGGCGAGGTACTTTACATCTTCAGTACATAGAGTGTCTCCATGCAATACTACCGCTTTTTGCCCGTAGATATCGATCGTAGAAACTTCGTCGAGAAGTTGTACGCCCGTTTGCTTAGCAAATTTTTTGCCGACTAAGAAGTCGCGGTTCCCTTGAGTAAAGTAACAAGGCACGCCTGTTTTCACTAAGTCGATAAACGCTTGGCGGATAGAAGTCGCGAATTCACTCTTATCATCGTCACCAATCCAGAATTCGAAAAGGTCACCTAATACGTAAAGTGCATCCGCTTCTACGGCTTCTTTCTTCATAAAGGTTAAGAAGCAGTCTGTGATGTCTTCTCGTGACGGAGAAAGGTGCAGATCTGATATAAAATATGTTTTCATAGGTCTAAAAAAAGGGAGCGATTCGCTCCCTATATCCTGATTTTATCGGCTCATCAATACTAACCGAAAGCGATGAATTAAGCTTCGATTGTAGTACCAGTGATGATCACTTCTTCTAGAGGTACATCTTGGTGCATACCCATAGAACCAGTGCTAACACCTTTAATCTTGTTTACGATGTCCATGCCTTCAACAACTTCTGCGAATACACAGTAGCCCCAACCGTCTAGGCTTTCGCTACGGAAGTTTAGGAAAGAGTTGTCGTTAACGTTGATGAAGAACTGAGAGCTGGCTGAATGCGGTTCCATAGTACGAGCCATTGCTAGCGTACCAACTTTGTTCGCTAGACCGTTGTTTGCTTCGTTCTTGATCGTTGCACGAGTTGCCTTTTCTTTAAGGCCAGAAGTCATGCCGCCGCCTTGAATCATGAAACCATCGATAACACGGTGGAATAGTGTGTTGTCGTAGAAACCGTCACGGCAATACTGTAGAAAGTTTGCGCTTGTTTCTGGTGCTTTTTCTTCGTTAAGTTGAACTTTGATATCACCAAAATTTGTGTGAAGGATGATCATGATTGTTACCTTACTGTCTTTTTAATATGAAGTTCGAATTCTAGCGCATGTTGGCAGACTTTCAAATCACCAAATCATTAACTTAACTCGGATGTTTGAGGTAATTCCTGCTTTTAGGGATTACCTATTAAGGTATGACTTGTTATACTGCGAGCTTATTTTGATTAATCCATAAAATAGATAGAGATCATGCTGAAGATATATAACACGCTCACAAGACAGAAAGAGGAATTCAAACCAATTACAGCTGGCAAAGTCGGCATGTATGTCTGTGGGGTAACCATATACGATCTCTGTCATATTGGTCATGGTCGTACGTTCGTTTCTTTCGACGTAGTAACTCGTTACCTTCGTTACCTTGGTTACGATTTGAATTTCGTTCGTAACATCACAGATATCGATGACAAAATCATCAAGCGCGCTAACGAAAACGGTGAGTCTTGTGACTCTCTGACTGAGCGTTTAATCGGTGAGATGCACGCTGACTTTGATGCATTGAACATGAAGCGTCCAGATGTTGAGCCTCGTGCGACAGAATACATCACTGAAATCATCGAGCTTGTTGAAAAGCTGATTGAACGTGGTTTCGCATACGTTGCAAGCAACGGCGACGTGATGTTTGAAGTAAAGAAATTCGACGAATACGGTAAGCTTTCAAAGCAAGACCTTGATCAGCTTCAAGCGGGTGCTCGCGTTGATGTTGAATCTGCAAAACGCAGCCCACTAGACTTCGTTCTTTGGAAGATGTCTAAGCCAGGTGAACCTACATGGGAATCGCCATGGGGCCCGGGTCGTCCAGGTTGGCACATCGAATGTTCAGCAATGAACTCGTCTATTCTTGGTAACCACTTCGATATCCACGGTGGTGGTTCAGATCTGCAGTTCCCTCACCACGAAAACGAAATCGCACAGTCTTGCTGCGCGCACGGCACTCAGTATGTAAATACTTGGATGCACAGTGGTATGGTGATGGTAGACAAAGAGAAGATGTCTAAGTCACTAGGTAACTTCTTCACTATCCGTGACGTGCTAGCACATTACGATGCTGAAACGGTACGTTACTTCCTAATGTCTGGTCACTACCGTAGCCAGCTAAACTACAGCGAAGATAACCTAAACCAAGCTCGCGCATCACTAGAGCGTCTATACACGTCACTTCGTGGCCTAGACCTTACAGCCGCTCCTGCCGGTGGCGAAGAGTACGTGACTCGATTCTCTACAGCGATGAACGATGATTTCAACACACCTGAAGCTTATTCAGTACTGTTTGAAATGGCTCGTGAAATCAACCGTATCAAGCCTGAAAGCATTGAAAAAGCAAGCGGACTGGGTGCATTGATGCGTGAACTAGCAGACATCATCGGTATTCTTCACCAAGAGCCAGAAGCCTTCCTACAAGGTGATGCGGCAGGTAACGACGACGAAGTGGCTGAAATCGAAGCGTTGATCAAACTGCGTAACGACTCTCGTGCTTCAAAGGATTGGGCAAATGCCGACCTTGCACGTGATAAGCTAAACGAGTTGGGTATTGTTCTGGAAGATGGCCCAGAAGGCACGACTTGGCGTCGTAAGTAAATCTTATAAAAAGGGCTGATTTTCAGCCCTTTTTTCTAGCACGAATTCTCTATTTTCACCTTTTCTATGTTCAACTTTTAATTAACAGGAATATTTCTGTGGCTCAGATGTATTTTTATTACTCGGCAATGAATGCGGGTAAATCAACAACGCTTCTTCAATCTTCATTCAACTACCAAGAACGTGGCATGACGCCAGTGATCTTTACGGCAGCTTTGGACGATCGCTATGGTATCGGTAAAGTGAGCTCACGAATTGGTCTGCAATCTGAAGCTCAGCTGTTTAAAAATGACACCAACATGTTTGATGCGATCAAAAAGCTCAATGAGGAAGAAAAGCGTCATTGTGTTTTGATCGATGAGTGCCAATTTTTATCGAAGGAGCAGGTGTACCAATTAACAGAAGTGGTTGATAAGCTGCACATCCCTGTACTTTGTTACGGCCTACGTACCGATTTCCTGGGTGAACTGTTTGAGGGTAGCCGTTACTTACTGTCTTGGGCAGATAAACTTGTTGAGCTTAAAACAATTTGTCACTGTGGCCGTAAAGCGAACATGGTAATTCGTACCGACGAGCACGGTGTGGCGATTGCTGAGGGCGACCAAGTGGCTATTGGCGGTAACGACAAATACGTTTCTGTTTGCCGTCTGCACTACAAAGAAGCGTTAGGTAAATAAGCAGCTCTATTTGCTAACGCGAAAGAACGAAAAACGGTGACCAAGTGTCACCGTTTTTGTTTATTGGGCCTGTGTTTTGCTTTCTTCCAAGCCGAGCTTTTGTTTTATTTCCTGCCGAGCTTTTACTTTGTTCAAAGTCTAACTTTTGCTTATTCGAAACCGAGCTTCTTCAATGCTTGATAGGCGTGGTCAACGTCGTCGGGGATCGGCATCTCAATTTGAAAGCCTTGGGCTGGGTAGAATTTGATTCGCTCGTAATCAGCAATTAATGCGCCTAACACCATATCTAACGGCAACTCTTCGTTAAAGTAATCATCCCAAGTTTGCCATCGCGACGTCACGGTAATCTCGGAAGTTTCGTCAGGCCATTGTTTACAGAAGGTTGCGTAGGTACGTTTCTCCATGAAGGGCTTCTGAACTAAGGTTAGCCTCTTCGGCGATAACCCTTTTTCTGTCAGCAACTCATGAGTGAATCGTACATTTTCCCCAGTATTTGTTGCGTGTTTCTCTATGATAATGTCAGAGTCAGGCACGCCATAATCTCGTGCGATAGAAGCGAATGTTTCTGCTTCTGAGCGTTCAAAGCTTCTTTCGGTAAAGCGCCCCACACCGCCAGAAAAAACGATGTAAGGCGCGATCTGTTGGTGATAAAGCTCGGCTGCATATTCAGCTACGCGAGTATCGTTGCTACACAATACAAAGATACAGTCGGAAGGCGTAACCTTGTGACCCATCGACATAAAGTTCCAAAGGGTGTCGACTGAGCGATGCAGTTTTATGTTGGGATTTTTGTTAGCAATAGATTGTTCAGTCATGAAGTGCGTCCAGTGTGGATTCGAATTTAAATGAATAACCTAAGTCGAGAATCTTCTTCGAAGAGATTAACTTGTCTGGGGTATCAACAACAGCGGGCAGAGGCTCACTGCTGTTGGCGCTTTTCAGTGCCGCGGCATAAAACTCCGCCTTACTGACTGTATTTGGTGTGGTCACGTTAACTATTTCATTGTGCAGTTGACTGATAGCGAAATCGACAGCACCAATTGCATCATCAAGGTGCAGCATGTTGGCTGGAGCTTGAGTGCTGACTTGTTTTAACTTGCTTGCGAAGCGTGATGGGTGACGGCTTGGGCCGATTAAGCCACTAAAGCGAAGAATGGTGTAGTCGATACCGGAATCAATCACTGACTGTTCAGCTTGCAGCATGATTCGTGCGTTATCGGAAAATAAAGACGCGTGCTCGTTATCTGAGGTCGAAAGAGGGAGTGATGCATCCAGCTCGTTCAGCACACCCGGCTTAGTTGGGTATACCGTAGTTGAACTAACCATAATGAGCTTTTTAATGTTGGCCTTTTGGCATGCATTGGTGAGTTGCTGCCAGTAGTCGGCATACTCTTGTCCTGCTCCTTTTCTAAAGCCAGGAGGGAAGCTGCCAATCACAATTTCAGTGTTGTTTTCGAGTAACAATGAATAGAGTCGCCCGATAGTCTGTTGTGGATCGGATGAATCAAAGCTAAACACTTCACATGGAATTTGTTCGCTACCAATGGCATCTGCTCCCGCTTGGGTCGTTTTCGTGACCACTACTCGGTTACCATGTTTTTCTAAATGTTCAGATAAAGGTGCACCTACCCATCCTGCACCGACAATAAATATAGAAGCCATGTGTTCCTCACAACTGCAAATGACGAATTTACAATAAGCCTAACAAAGCTTTGCCCAAAAATGAAAAAACTCCACGGCCGAAGCAAGTGGAGTTTTTACTAGAACAATGGAGCTTTAGTTTAGTACGCGAAGAAGCTTGTCTGCGCGCTCTGCCATCTCGATACCTTCATCTGTTAGGTAACCGCCGTCTGGCTGAGTACAAAGGTTTTTTTCGAATAGGCGCTTAACAGCGTCTTGAGTTTCTTGAGCAGCCTCTTGATGGACTTTAATTCCAGTAGCTGCACTACTTACATCAAATTGAAGAAGGAGGTTTAAATCAGCAATATGTTCAGCGTTGTACTTCATAATTGACCTATATATTCATAACGTTCTCTACCTTCACCTTAGTGCGCATTCTCGGCTCAGGCAATAGCAAATAAAGAGAATTGATAAGTGATACCAAATTGATTGATTAATCATCGAGTGATGAGTTTATTTTGGTTATATTGGGTGATTTGCACCCACTTAAATCATCAGTGATGTTTATTGCTAAGTGGTTGTAATATATTGTGACTAGAAATAATTTGCATTGAGCGAATATTGTATAAAAAGGATATGCATAAGTGAGAGCGAACAAAGTAGCATTAACGATCAGTATGCTATTTGCTATCTCAGGTTGTCAAAGTACACCCTCAGAGCAGACAGACGCGAACCAAACCACAAACAACAATAATGAATCGACAATAGAGGTCCGTTCATTTCAGTCTGTCCAAAGCGTTTACTCCGAATGGGAAGTTAAGCTTGAAGACCATGCTCAATTGTCTCTCTATGCACCAGAGAATTACAATGAACTATTAGACGCATGGGATGATGCTGAAAGCATTTATGCGGACTTACTTAAAGACGAAACTCGGATAACCAAGAGTTACTCCATTTTTTCGAGCCTAACTTACGCTGAAGCCTTCGATGAAAAAATCGCTTTGATCAAATCAAACTATGACTCGATCTTAGTGTTAAAGAAGAAGGCTGATCGAGTACTCGCGGATTCGATTGTCCAAATGGATTACCTGAAGTTTCTTGGCGCAGATACCATGTTTACCTCGAGCTACAAACGTTTGTATTCAGAATACAGCGAGTTGTTCGAGTATGTGCTGGTCGATGAGCTTGAAGACGCTCAAGAAGCGCAGGTGGAATTTCTTAACAATGCTCGCTTACTAGAAGTTAAAGTGGCGCATAAGAAATACATCGAACCTTTGAAGAACGAATTAGAGTTCTTGGAAGATGAAGATTTCGATGACGTTGTTCCACTGACGTTTGCTAAAGCGGCATCTCAAATTGCTTTGGCAGAAAGCCAAGTGAAAGCCAGTCCCCGTGAAAAGTCTATCATTGAAGACGCAGTTCACGCTGCGGAGTTCGAATTAAACCACGTACGCAGTGTTGCTCATGAAGTCAAAGTGCTGGCGAGCGTAAAAGGCGACCAGTTCGAACAGTCGGTTTTGAATGCAGAGAACCAGTTATTGAGCATTTCACGAGTGGTTAATGATGAAGATCACCGTGATGTTGTATTGCGTCTTCAGTCTCAAAAAATTGTAGCGAGTGTTAAAGCGCTAAAAGGCTCAGACATGACGGCGTCATTAAAGTCAGAGATTAAAACTTTGACTGAGCAATTAGCTAAGCTGGAGTCTGAAAACCAGAAGCAAGCGCAGCAACTGTCTGAAGCAACCAAGCACAGTGAGTTGCTCGGTGAGCAGATTACCAAGAGTGATGCTCACATTAAAAGCTTAGAAGAGTTAGTGGATAGTTTGAAAAGCTTAGGTGGCAAAGTGGCCAACGAAAGTGACTCTGATGTGATGTCCCCAGCTGTTGAATCTACTCTAGAGGATTCAACCCTAGAACAATCATCAGAAGAAGTGATTGAACCTTCGGTTTAGCATCACTAATTTCTTTATTTGTGATTGAGTTAAAAGCGCCTTAGGGCGTTTTTTTACGTTCTGTTGATCTATGTCAAAATCTAGAAATAAAAGCGCTCTGTGAGCCATTTTAGTGTACGTTATTCTTTGATTTTTAACGTAACTTGTTGATATTTATAGATGTGTTATTTTCTATGCTGATAACTAATCATTCAGCAGAGTTTTCTTTTTACTACTAAAGTCGTATGAATTTGGAATAACTCGGACTATTTGCTTTCAACAAGGCTGTGAGAGCTATTTTGTGCCTAAAATAGCTCTTGAATTCAGAAATGAAAGAGAGGATTATCGCGCTCCCGACGACATGTTTCAAAATGTAAATCATCATGAATCTGAACCAATTTGACTCATTATTACCGCCACAAATGGCTGAGCGCGCTGCAGATATTGGCGTAGGTAAAGCAACCAAAGATCCAACCAAATCTTTTCTCCTAGCGATTTCAGCTGGCATACATATCGGTATTGCGTTTGTGTTCTACACAATTGTAACCACTGGAGCTGGTGATTTACCTTGGGGTATTACTCGCGTCCTAGGTGGCCTTGCATTTAGCTTGGGCTTAATTCTCGTTGTTGTTACCGGTGGTGAGCTATTTACCAGTTCGGTGCTGACTCTGGTTGCTCGTGCAAGTGGCAAGATTACTTGGCGCACGCTCGTTAAGAACTGGGCTACGGTTTATGTAGGTAACTTGATTGGCGCATTGCTGCTGGTGGCTTGTATGTTACTGACCAAACAGTACATGTTCGACCAAGGCCAAGTGGGTTTGAATGCAATGGCGATCTCTCAACATAAGATGCACCATGATTTTATCCAAGCTATCGCGCTCGGCATCATGTGTAACGTATTGGTTTGTATCGCGGTATGGATGACGTTTAGTGGACGAACACTGACTGACAAAATTGCAGTACTGATTTTACCTGTCGCGATGTTTGTATCATCGGGCTTTGAGCACTGTATTGCGAATATGTTCCAAGTTCCTTTAGCTATCGGTATCAAAACATTTGCTCCAACTGAATTCTGGACAATGACAGGGGCTAATCCAGCAGACTATGTTGACCTAAACATGATGGACTTTCTGATGAACAACTTGCTGCCCGTTACTATCGGTAACATCATCGGCGGCGGTATCTTTGTTGGCATGTGGTATTGGTTGATTTATTTACGCGATTAATAAAGATGGCGGATCAACAAAGCTTGTGTGACTAGCTCAGTGACAAGATTAGTTAAAGCTCAGAGTGGAAACATTGAACTGACTTATGACATTTACAAGACGGCCTGCATTGCAGGCCGTTTTTTATTTGTGGAAAACTTACTCGTTGAATTCTTAAATTATCATTTGAACGCTTAACAACGCAGTTCTGCACGTGTGTATATGTCTTTGAAATCACCCAAGGATCAATGGCAATGATCTTTGCGCGAGCCGAAATGGACAAAAAAGGATCTATATTGATTTGGTTATCCACAATTTCTGTGGATAACCTGTATCAAATTCAGTGAGTAACCAGATCTAAGATGAGTCGGGAGGTTATTTTGAAGGCTGTATTTGAGCGAGAACTCGCCCTTCTTTGGTCAGAGAAGTCTTTAACGATAGGTGAAGTGCAAGCGCTAAGGAGCAGCTCATCATCACGAAAATAGCCAACATGATCATCAGCTGATACTTAATTGCGATCATTGGTGAAGCACCCCCTAAGATTTGTCCTGTCATCATTCCTGGTAGCGTTACCAAGCCTGTGGTTGCCATTGAGGCCATAATAGGAGACATCGCTTTCTGTATCGCATTACGCACAAAAGGCGCTGCAGCATAGGAAGGAGAGGCACCTAAAGCGATAGCCGCTTCGTACTCTGATTTCTGCGTTTCAAAAGCACCGAACAAGTTCTGTAATGCCACGATGTTACTGCTTAAGCTATTACCTAACAGCATCCCTGCAATAGGGATTAAGTACTGCGCGTTAAAAACCGGTGTTGGTTTAATGATGAATAAGCAGATAAACAAGACAATGGGTACACAGGTTACCGCTAGGCTCACAGCGACAGGGACTAACAAGAGGTTTCGCGGTAACTTGGATTTTTCAACAATCGAGCTTGCCCCAACGATAATCATCGTAAATAACCATAGTAAATTGACCCACAAGCTATTCAAAGTGAACAGGTATTCTAGGTAGAGGCCAACCAGAAATAGCTGAACAGTCATGCGAATGATGCTGATAGAAGCCTCTTTGCCAAGGCCAAGTTTTAGCTTGTGGTTGATTACAATTGGTAGCAAGAGAAGTGAACTGAAAAACAATAATTGCCACCAAGATATATCAATAACGTCTCGCATAATGCTTCCTTTTAATAAGGCTTATATCATATCTGAAAGTGCCAAATGATGCATTTCAACTGCAAAGTCATTGATTCGAAAAACGATCAATTATTTAACAAACAAAACACAAAATAGTGGTTGTTTGAGGCTTTTTTGGCTACTACTTAGTAGGTAAAAAGTTAAAATTGGTTGTCAAATAGTTGCGCGAGTGTTGGTTTTTAACATTTGTGAAATATACTTAATTCTTCACATTTGTTAATACTTTTTAATAAGTTTGTTTAACTGAAAACAAGTTTGGATGACCTCAAAAAAGTATTGATTAGCAAGGGTTATAACAAGAGATTTGATTGAACCCTACTTTGTGTATGGTCTAAAATTTGTTGTTAGATACTCAAGAACTTTAGCTCCTTAGAATGAGCTACTCGAAATTACTAAATACAAAATAGGCAAAATGTATGAGTGATGTTAATAAAATTGAAACTGGCGAAAAACGCTCGTTGGAGTGGAAGTCATTCCTCTTCATTGCAGTGGTTCTCTTTCCAATATTAAGTGTGGCTTTTGTAGGAGGCTACGGCTTTCTAGTTTGGGCACTGCAAGTGTTTGTATTAGGTCCTCCAGGTGCACACGGCGGCATGTAATGCCCTCTTGCTATCACATTTTTATTAGAACTAATTTTTAAGAGAGCTAAACATGAAATCATTTTTAGTTAAATTATGGCGCACAATGACTCGCCCAGCAGTACACATCAGTCTTGGTGTACTAACCATGGGTGGCTTTATCGCCGGTGTTATTTTCTGGGGCGGTTTTAACACAGCTCTAGAGCACACAAATACAGAAGAATTCTGTGTAAGCTGTCACACCATGCGTGACAACGTATACGTAGAACTACAAGAAACGGTTCACTGGAAAAACACTTCTGGTGTACGTGCTACTTGTCCTGACTGTCACGTTCCACATGAATGGACAGCAAAAATTGCTCGTAAGATGCAAGCATCTAAAGAAGTCTTCGCTCAAGTATTTGGTGACCTAGATACGCCTGAGAAATTCGAAGCTCGTCGTATCGAACTGGCTAAACACGAATGGGATCGTTTCTCTTCGAACAAATCTCTAGAGTGTAAAAACTGCCACAACTACGATTCAATGGATTTCGAAAACATGCGCCCAACAGCGCGTATCCAGATGAAGAACGCGGCAGAGCGTGATCAAAGCTGTGTTGACTGTCACAAAGGTATTGCTCACAACCTTCCATTAGATATGGCATCAGCGAGCGGTATTGTTGGCGAGCTAGAAAATGTAGCAAGCAGCACATCTTACGCAAATGGTTCTGACGTGATCTCTATTCGTCACCTACCAATGTACACAGATGAAACAGCAACAGTTGAAGCGGGTCTACTAAGCCCTGCAAGTAAAGTTGCGGTTATCGACGAAAAAGGCGACATGATCAAGATTCAAATCGACGGTTGGCGTAAAGCGAAAGGCTTCGGACGTGTAATCCAAGAAGACTTCGGTATGAACATCTCAACTGCAATCTTGACGAAAGAAGTATCTCAAAGTGACGTTATCACTGTTGGTGAGAAGAAAGAAGATGAGCTTACTGGCCTTCCATGGGAAGAAGTTAACCTAGCACTTTGGATGAAGAAAGAGTCTATGGTTGATAACTTCGATCCAATCTGGAACGCAGCGGGTCAAGCGTACCAATCTAACTGTTCAACGTGTCACTCACAGCCAGATGAAGCTCACTTCAGCGCTAACGGTTGGGTAGGCATGCTAGATGGTATGATTGCGTTCGTTAACTTCGATACAGATACAGAAGCACTTGTTCTTAAGTATCTACAGAAGCACTCATCAGATTTTTCTGAAGGCCATCACTAATAAGACGTCAATTGGAGTAACACAATGGCAATTACAAGAAGAAGTTTTCTGAAAGGTGTCGCTACTACAAGTGCGGCATCGGTTATCGGTCCAAGCTTATTGGCGTCGGCATCAGCGTCTGCTGCAGAAACAGACGGCGCGTGGAAAGTCTCTGGTTCTCACTGGGGTGCATTCCGAGCTCGCGTTTACGCGGGTAAAGTACAAGAAATTAAACCTCTAGAAATCGATCAGCACCCAACAGAGATGCTGAAAGGTATTAAAGGTATTATCTACAGCCCATCACGTGTGCGTTACCCAATGGTTCGCCTAGATTGGTTGAAGAAGCATAAGTACAGCGCAGACACGCGTGGTAACAACCGCTTTATTCGTGTGACTTGGGATGAGGCACTAGACCTTGTTTACCGCGAGCTAGAGCGCGTACAGAAAGATTACGGTCCATGGGCGCTTCACACAGGTCAAACTGGTTGGAGACAAACAGGTCAGTTCCATAGCTGTACTAACCACATGCAACGTGCAATGGCACTTCACGGTTACTCTGTGAAGAAAATCGGTGACTACTCAACAGGTGCTGGTCAAACGATCATGCCTTATGTGTTAGGTTCGACCGAAGTTTATGCACAAGGCACATCTTGGGAACTTATCTTAGAAAACAGTGACAATATTGTTCTTTGGGGTAACGATCCAGTGAAAAACCTTCAAGTAGGTTGGACATGTGAGACTCACGAGTCGTTTGCATATCTAGAACAGCTGAAAGAGAAAGTTGCTAAGAAAGAGATCAACGTTGTTTCTGTTGACCCTGTTAAAAACAAAACAGGTCGTTACCTAGAAAACGAGCAAATGTACATCAACCCACAAACTGATGTGGCGTTCATGCTTGGTGTTGCTCACGTTCTTTACAACGAAGGCCTATACGACAAGAAGTTCATCGAAACTTACTGTCTAGGTTTTGAAGATTTCATCAAGTACGTTCAAGGTGAAACGAAAGACAGAGTTGAGAAGACGCCAGAATGGGCTTCTGCTATCTGTGGCGCAAGCGCGGACTCTATTCGTGACTTCGCTAAGATGCTGGTTAACGGTCGTACACAGATTCTTGTTGGTTGGAGTATCCAACGTCAAGAGCACGGTGAACAGCCTTACTGGATGTGTGCAGTTATCGCAGCAATGGTTGGCCAAATTGGTCTTCCAGGCGGTGGTATCTCTTACGGTCACCACTACTCTGGTATCGGTGTATCTTCAACTGGCTTCGCTGCTCCGGGTTCATTCCCGCTGAACATCGACAAAGGTCAATCGCCTAAGCACACTAACACTGATTACAACGGTTACAGCCGCGTAATCCCTGTTGCTCGTTGGGTAGATAGCCTGTTAGAGCCAGGTAAGAAGATCAAAGCAAACGGCGCAACAGTGACACTGCCTGACATCAAGATGATGGTATTCAGTGGTAACAACCCGTGGCACCACCACCAAGATCGCAACAAGATGCGTAAAGCATTCAAGAGCCTACAAACTGTAGTGGCTGTTGATTTCGCTTGGACTGCAACTTGTCGTCACTCTGATATTGTTCTTCCAGCTTGTACTCAGTGGGAACGTAACGATATTGATGGTTACGGTGCGTACTCTGGCCGTGGTTTGATCGCAATGCACAAGCTAGTGGATCCTCTGTTCCAGTCTAAGACTGACTTCGAGATCATGTCTAGCCTAACTAAGCGTTGGGGTCGTTACGACGATTACACGCGTGGTATGGACGAAATGCAGTGGGTTAAATCTCTGTACGACGAATGTCGCGCATCAAACGAAGGTAGCTTCGAAATGCCTGAGTTTGCTGAGTTCTGGGAAAAAGGTTTCCTAGACTTCGGCAAAGGTAAGCCATGGACTCGTCACGCTTCATTCCGTGAAGATCCAGAGATCAACGCACTAGGCACGCCTTCTGGTTTCATCGAAATCACAAGCCGTACTGTTGGCAACATGGGTTACGAGCACTGTCAAGAACACCCAATGTGGTTCGAGAAATCTGAACGTTCACACGGTGGTCCAGGCTCTGACAAGCACCCGTACTGGCTACAATCTTGTCACCCAGACAAGCGTCTTCACTCTCAGATGTGTGAATCTGAAGAGTGGCGTGCGACTTACGCGGTACAAGGCCGTGAGCCAATCTACATCAACCCAGTAGATGCTAAGAAGAAAGGCATCAAAGATGGCGATGTAGTACGTGTGTTTAACGACCGTGGTCAACTACTAGCAGGTGCTGTTCTAATGGATAGCTACGCTCCTGGTGTTGTTCGTATCGAAGAAGGTGCTTGGTACGGTCCGATCAACGAGAAAGTGGGCGCGCTAGATACATACGGCGATCCAAACACACTGACTCAAGATATCGGTACGTCTGAACTTGCTCAAGCAACGTCAGCAAACACATGTTTGGTTGATTTCGAGAAGTTCCAAGGCAAACTGCCTCCAGTAACTTCATTCGGTGGTCCAATCGAAGTTTCTTAAGTCTTGTCTTAAGAACCAAGATTAAAGCTTGAATTAAAGCCCCTGTAAGCACTCTTACAGGGGCTTTTTGTATTTTTGATATCAGTTGTTGGTGTTTCTAAATAAGCATTATACAGGGCTAATAGAGGGCGTTTTTGAGACAGGCTGTAACGCGCTGTTTGAGAGAGGTGGTAGAAGCAGTGAAGCAGGAAGGGAATGTAAAAAGAACCTGTGGAAAGACTTAAGCAGGCGGAAACAAAAAGGCCGATACAAAGTACCGACCTTACAGAAGCCTATGGAGTTAACTCTACTCAAGTTAGATCTCAAATATAAACCAGTAGCTATAAGCACAGATTAGTGCGGGCACACTAGAGTATAAGGTCGCGACCAGTGCCGCTTTGGGAGCCATCGCAATCGCAGGGAATAGCGCGTCACCATCATTTGAAATTGCGTTACCTACCTGAGCCGAAAGTGGCAGGGCGCCTGAAAGGTATAAGCTAGTGACCAATAATTGCGGTCCACAGCCCGGTAGCAAACCCATCAACACGCCAGCCAGGGGGAGCATGATGCCCCAGCTTGAGAATAGCGTCGCAAAATCAACATTTGCTATCACAGAGCCAAATTCAAAGAAAAGAAAGGCAACCACCACCCAAGCGGTGACAAAGTTTGTATCTTGAGCGGTCTTTTGCAATGGGTGAGAGCCTATACACTTTTCGTCCTCACTCACGGCTGATTTGTAATCCTCAATTTCACGGGTTAGCCCCCACAGAAACATCGAGCTGATCAGCAAAACTGTCCCCGCCCATTCCATCGACATTTCAGGCAAAGCGAGCAGCTCGTTCACATCGACTTGAAAAGAGCCAAGTAGGGCAACGGCAGCACCCGGAATAATCAGTACAGACCACAGGTAACCTTGCAGGTTTATCGCTTTTTTAGAGACCGATTCTTTGTCTTGAGATTGAGAAGCGCAGCTGTTGGTGGCTTCATTTTTCTCTGCTTTTTTTGGGCGTAAGAAGTCGTCTGCGTGAAACAAGTTAATGATTCGACCTGACGCAGTACCCACAATCACGCCCATCGCCATCATGGCTAAACCTGTCTTAGGCTCGCTCGCTATGAGCAGGAACGCCGCGTCACCCATGGTTGAGACGAGCACCGCAACTACCGCACCAAATCCGAGTTTTCCCGAGATAAATTGTGTGGTTACCACTATCGCACCGCCACAGCCGGGCAACGCGCCCATGAGAGCCGCGAATACCACTTGGTTTGAACGAGATTGATGGACGAGCTTATTGAAGACGTTATCTTTGTTTATGTACAGACTTAACCAGTGGTAAATAGCTAAGGTTAAAGCAACATAACAAGACACTGCCCAAAACGCGTCTGACAAAGTAGTCACCGTCAGCTCTCGTGTAGCTGGGGCTGCAACCAAAGCTGCAAGTGAGACAGGCAAAAGCAGGCGCTTAAATGACAGTGAAAACTGAGTTGTTTTCGCAGCACTACTGCTTGGCAAAAAAGAGATTAGTCGATCCATAGGTGTTACTCAAAATTAGTGGCTTAAGATAAATATATACGAATGATAATAATTATCAATTGCATTTGTTGTTTTTTATCTATTGTTACTATTGGCTAAACCCACGAAACATGACCAATCTAAAAAAATGAGGTAAAGTATGGCTAATAAAGAGAGGCTCTAAAGGTAGAGTCATAATTGTTAGTGTAATAGGAAGAAACATGATTTTAGTTGTTGGTCACAAAAACCCTGATAGTGACAGTATTTGTAGTGCGTTAGTTGCAACTGAGCTTCTTAAGGCTCGTGGCGAGGAAGCGACACCAATTCGCCAAGGCGAGATCAACCGCGAAACTCAACACATTCTAGAAGTCGCTGGTGCTGAAAAGCCAGAGCTTCGTACTTCTGTTGCTGGTGAGAAAATCTGGCTAGTAGACTACTCAGATCTAGCACAAGCACCAGATGATGTTGCTGATGCAGAGATCGTAGGTATTGTTGATCACCACCGTCTAGGCGACGTGATGACAGTAAACCCAATGGAAGCTTGGATCTGGCCTGTTGGTTGTACAAACACTGTACTTTTCAACATGTTCAAGATTGAAGGTCACGCAATCTCTCAACAAATCGCTAAACTAATGATGTCTGCAATTCTTTCAGACACAGTGGGTTTCGCTTCTCCAACATGTACTCAAAAAGACAAAGACGCGGTTGCTGAGCTTGCTGAAATTGCTGGCGTAACTGACGTTGATGCATTCATCAAAGCGCTTCTAATCGCAAAAACAAACATCGAAGGCCTATCTGCTGCACAGCTAGTAGAAAAAGACCTTAAAGGCTACCCATTCAACGGTCGTGATGTTGTTGTTGGTCAAGTTGAACTTGCGACTCTTGAGCAAGTAGACGGCATGATCGAAGCGCTAGAAGCTGATCTTGAAGAGCGTTGTGAGAAAGACGGTCTAGCGTTCGCTGCGGTAATGCTAACAGATATCACTACTGCTCAAACTCGTCTTCTATACAAAGGTGAGTGGGCTGAGAAATTGGTTAAGCACGAGAAAGGCGGCGTATTAATGATGGAAAATACACTAAGCCGTAAGAAGCAAGGCTGGCCTTGGCTACAAGGTGAGCTTGTTTAATCAAGTCGCTTAATATTAAACGCCTGCTTATTTAGCAGGCGTTTTTCTTTGAAGTAGACTTTCTTCTTCATCGATAATGTTTGAAGTTAACAACACTCGGCATAAAATAGCTTTAAGAGCAAAGTTACTGACTAAAGTAGGAAATTAAGATGACTACACAGCTAGACGATAAAAAAATCGCTGAAATCAACAAGTATACGGGCGAGCAACGCCTGAAATACTGTGTGAAAGAAATCGTAGCAAACCGTGAAGTATGGATCTTAACCGATGAACACGGTTGTGTAATGCTGAACACAGAAGATGAAGATTGTGTTCCAGTATGGCCAAACCAAGAGTTCGCAGAATCATGGGCAACGGGTGATTGGTCTGAGTGTAAAGCTGAGTCTATTTCGTTGAACAAATGGCACAGTCGCTGGACGAACGGTCTAGAAGACGACGAACTTGCTGTTGTAGTATTCCCGAACGAGCAAGAAGAAGGCGTTATCTTGTTCCCGGATGAGTTCGACTTCGAATTGAAAAAGCAGGCAGCTAAGCGCTAGTTCTTTCGTAATACAGTAACATCGTAAGTCAGCGTTGCCTTTCTTAGGCAGCGCTATCATTCAATTATCCCATCTAAGTTACTTCCAACGTATATTCGTCAATACCCAATCAACTGATACAAAGGCGCTTGCTGTGCGGCTTTAGAAGCTTGCTGAAGCACACCTGTTTTGCTGTATCTCTTGAGTATCTTTCGAACGATAGGTTTTACTTCAGATTTTGTCATTCCAGCTTTCAATTCTGGTTCATACAGCAATTGCAGTAGCACTACGTCTAACGGCGATAATAAGTCTTCTGGCGTGTGGTCGTTGAAAATAGAAGGGTAGGCTTTATCTGAATCATTCGGCAGGCCTAGAACTTGTGTGATCTCTTCCACGATACAGGCGACCAGCTTACCTCGCGATCTTGCCTGATCAACCGGGATTACAATCCCAGCGTATACAATCTCGCCTTTAGAATTGGTTCTATAGCCCGCCGTGCAGATGGCGCTATTTAAATGTTCAGTTGATTTGAGCTTGAGCACCGATTTCGCCTCAGATACCCACTGGCTCTGCCTTGTGTATATCCATTTAACGTTCGCTTCGGACTCTTTACTGACGATTGTTATTGGATGTTGGGTGACTTCAGATAAGTGTTTGATATGAAGCTCTGTGAGCTCTTGATGCAGTTCCTCATCGCCCACTCGATGATCGATCCAAATCTTGATCGGTTGTTTCCATTTGGCGAGTGGTTTGTTGCCTTGGGAATATTCGTGTTGAAGTGCGACGTTATAAAAGGCAGTTTCGACGAAGCTTCTATCTAGCCAGGTGAGGGGTGTGCTTGTTGCGTTAAAGGAAAACAGCGCCAACAAAAGGGGAAGCATTGAAGCTCTTAATAACATACCTTTCCCCTTTGTTGAACGTAGCGTGATTCGAGATTAGTGGTTCGGCGCTTTGGAGAAATGGCTCTCAACCAATCTTTGGGTGATTTGGTGAGTTGGATTGGTTAACACTTGATCCGTTTCCCCACTCTCAACCACATTGCCTTCATGCATGACAATAATCTTGTCGGTAATGTGCTTAACAATACCGAGGTGTTGAGATACATAAACGAACGATACGCCCATCTCTTCTTGTAACTCTAAGAACAGATTGATGATTTGCGAGCGCATTGCCATGTCCAAACCATTTAAAGCTTCATCAGCAACAATGATGGATGGCTGAAGTATTAAGGCACGAGCCAAACAAACCCTTTGTTTCTGGCCTGCAGCAAGCATCTGAGGGTAGAAATACGCATGTTCCGGTAGAAGGCCTACGCGCAGTAGTGTGTCTTTCACACGACGCATACGAGCTTCTGGAGGCATGTTGGTGTTTCGCTTTAATGGACCTTCAAGAATTCGACCGATCTGAATGCGCGGGTTAAGTGACGTATTCGGATCTTGGAAGATCATTCGAATCAGCTTACAACGAGTCGAGTAGTCTTTGTGCTCTAGCTTTTCGCCATTCACGCGGATCTCGCCTGCGGTTGGCTCCACCATGCCTGCGAGCATTCTGGCTAATGTTGATTTGCCAGAACCATTCTGGCCGATAAAACCAATTGTCTGGCCTGCTTCAAGAGAAAAGCTAACTGGCTTCACCGCCTGATGAATCTTTTTACGGAAAAGACCAGAGCGAGTCGTAAAGTCTTTAGACAAATTACTGACTTCTAATAATGCACTCATGATTTCTTTTTCTTCTCCATATTCAGAGGGAAGTGACAGTTGAACTTATGGTTCTTGATACGTTTCGTATGTGGGATCTCGACACACTGCCTTTGTGCGTATGGGCAGCGAGGCCCTAATCGACAACCAATAGGAAGATGTTGCAGCGGTGGAATTGACCCCGGCAAAGACTGGAGCTTCTCCTTGTGGGGAATCCAGTCGTTAAAGTCTGGCATCGCTTTTAACAAAGCAACGGTGTACGGGTGCTTTGGTGCATCCAACAGCTTCGGTGTATCAGCGGATTCTACCGATTGACCACAGTACATCACGGTAATGCGAGTCGCCCATTGGGTAATGGTGGTTAAGTCATGGCCGATCAACACGATGGTGGTGTTATTGATCTGGTTCATACGACTCAAAAGACGCAATATTTGAGACTGTGTAATTGGGTCTAAATCGTTGGTTGGCTCGTCAGCAATCAAGACTTTTGGCTTGGCAGCGATCGCCATTGCGATCATGACTTTTTGACACTCACCATCTGTCAGCTCATAAGAGTAACTGTCCATTAGGCGAGAGTGGTCTTTGATGCCGACTTTGTGTAGTAATGCGATCGCTTGCTTCTTACGCCACTTAAATCGTTGCCACCAACGACCTTCAAACGAATGGGAAGGGATCGCTTCAACGAGCTGGTTACCTACTTTTTCAGAAGGGTCAAGACACGTTGATGGCTCTTGGAAGATCATTGCGATATCGCGGGCGATCACTCGGCGTCTTTCTTTCGGCGTCAGTTGCAGTAGGTCGATATTACCTAAGCGCATTCGGTCTGCAGAAACCTTCCAGTTTTCTTTACATACTCCGACGATCGCTTTTGCAACCAAACTCTTACCTGAGCCTGATTCACCTACTAAGCCACGAATTTCCCCTTCATTGAGGGTAATACTCATTCGATCTACGGCTTTAACCATCCCTTGAGGGGTCTCAATCTCGATGGTTAGATGTCGAATATCAAGTAACGGCATTATTCGATTCCTGCATTTAGCGCTTGGCGAACACCTTCACCGACGAGGTTAATCACGATAACTGTAAACATAATAGCTAAGCCGGGTAGGGTAACTGTCCATGGCGCAAGGTAAATCAACTCGACCGAATCACCCAAGATGGAGCCCCATTCGGTACTCGGTGCTTGAGCGCCAAGCCCTAGGAAACCTAAAGCCGTGATATCAAGAATTGCGACTGACAGTGCCAGCGTAACTTCAAGAGCGATCACGGTAAGGATGTTCGGAAGGATTGAGTTCCATAGCAGGTAAAAATCGTTCGCACCATCAAGGCGAGAAGCCAGAATATAGTCTTTTTCTACTTCAGCATGCACGGCAATGTACACCGAGCGTATAAAGCGCGGGATCAGTGCCAAGCACAAGGCGAGCAAGATATTAAACTCCCCAAAGCCAAGGAATGCCACGAAGATAATCGCCAGCAGAAGAGATGGAATCGACATAACAGTATCAAGCAGGTGGTTTAGCGTGCTTGATAGTAAACCGCGCGTCATACCAGCAAGTACGCCAATCAGACAACCAATGACGGCTGCGATAAAGGTAATCACCACCGCGGCGCCGAAGGTTAACTGAGAGCCAATTATTAGGCGAGAGAGAATATCTCTGCCTAAGTCATCCGTACCCAAAAAGTATTCTACCGTTCCCGCAGGATCCCAAGAGGGCGGCGTTAATAGGTGACCGGTTTGTTCTTGTGCATCATGCGGGGCTAGCCACGGTGAAGTGACGGTGACCAGAATGATAAGCACCAAACACCACAAGCCAAACATAGCTAGATTATTGCTGCGGAAGCTGCGCCAGAAACGTTCGAACTGGGTTGGAATCTGTTCTTCTTGGTAGACGTTATTTGTTAGCATACCATTCCTTCCTTACCAGTGGATTGATCATCGCGCCCAGTAGATCGGACAGAATATTAGCGGTCAAAACTAAGGTAGCCACCACAATTACACCAGCTTGAATTGAAACGTAATCTTGATTCGATAAGGCATCCAATAACCAGCGGCCAATGCCCGGCCAGTTAAAGATAGACTCGGTAACAATAGCAAGCGTTAACATACTCGATAGCTGAACACCGACCTTAGGAATAATCGGAGGTATCGCGTTTCTTAGCACGTGCTGCGTGATGATCTCTCTAGTGGAAAGACCTTTAATTCGCGCAGCGCGGATGTAGTTTTGCGTCATTACTTCAGCCACTGACGCTCTCATCAATCGGATGACCTGAGTCGTTGGCGCCAGTGCTAAAACAAGACAAGGCAACGCCATGTGCTCGATAACACTTTGTAGTGCGTGCGCACGGTAGCGACCCTCGGCAAAAAAGGCGTCAATCATCGCGAATCCAGTCACGTGTTCAATCTCGTAAAGTAGGTCGTATCGGCCACCAACTGGGAACATTTCAAAGTGCAGTGAAAACACCATGATCATCAGCAACGCGACCCAAAATATAGGCGCAGAGTAACCGGCCATTGAGGTGAACGATATGGTGGTATCAACAAATTTACCTTGTCTCATACCAGCAATGGTGCCGAAAGGGATACCGATGATGAGTGCCAACACAAAGGCAAAGAAGCACAGCTCTAGCGTTGCAGGGAACACCAGGACCAACTCATCGATGATAGGCACACCGTGTTTGCTTAGGCCAAAGTTTAGCGTCGATAATTCAGTGATATAGCTAATCCAACCGGGCCAAAAATCTTGAATTGCCCAAGGTGAGGTTTGGTCTAATCGAAGCAGGGAAAAACCTACCAAGGTCAGAATTCCTAGCGTAATAACGAATAAGTTTACACGTCTTAATGTATACCAAAACATTACTGCACCTCTCTTCTGACTTGATCAAAAGGTTGGGCATTGAAAGGACTTGCTTTAAAGCCTGTTAGCGAACGATCGTGCACGCGAAATTGCACGCCATGAGCTAAAGGAATCACAGGAACTTCTTCATTGAGAATGTTTTGGGCTTGTCGGTACAAGTTCACACGGTGCCTTTGTTGATTGATCTCTAATGCTAAGTCGAGAAGGAAATCAAAGTCTGAATTACACCACATCGAGACGTTTAACCCTGCACGCTCAGAGCTGCATGAGAGCAGCGGACGTAAGAAGTTGTCCGGGTCACCGGTATTGCCTATCCAGCCTGTAAGCAACAAGTCTGTTGAGGAAATAGAGGACAACTGTGTGCGGTCAAATCGGTCGTCGGTATAGAGTTTCAATTCAATACCAATATCGGCTAAGTTTGCTTGGATAAGTTCTGCCGTTTTTCTTGGACTTGGATTGTATGCGCGTGGCTCTAGTGGTACCCACATTGAAAGCTCTAACCCAGGTTCAACGCCAGCTTCTTTGAGAAGCGCAACCGCATAGTTTCGGTCGTAGCGAACTTGAACGCTGTCTTTTTGGTGAGCCCAAGAAGTCGGAGGAAGCAAGGTGTAGGCTTTGGTTCCTGTACCGTAATACACAGAATCAAGAATGTTCTGACGATTGATGGCTAAGTTGAGCGCTTTACGAACTCGAGAGTCACGCAGTGCAGGGTGCTCAGTATTCAGCGCGATGAAAGAGACATTAACCGCCGGAGTAGCAGAAATCTTCAACTCTTCATGAGCCTGAATAATAGGGATTTGGCTAGAAATTGGTGAGTTGAGCACGTCACACTCACTACGCAGAAGCTTGGCAAGTGTGCCTGTTCCACGTTGCGAAGTATCGAACACAACTTGGTCCATTTGTACTTCACCTTTCCAGTAGTGCTTGTTCTTTTTCAAGCGCACTAGGTCGTTGATTTGGTATTCATCTAAGTAGAAAGGGCCAGTGCCGACTGGATTGGAATCGATTCGATTTTTCTCATCCGCTGCAATGAGCTGATTGGCATACTCCTTAGAGTGAATGACTGCATAGCTGGTGGCGATGTTATTGAGAAACGAATTGTCTGGGCGACTTAATTGGAATTTCACCGTTAGGTCATCAACTGCGGTGATATCGACAATCAGGTTTTTGAAGTCGATTCCGGCAAACCATGGGTATAGGCCGCCACCCACATAATGAAATGGGTTTGAACTATCAATGACACGTTCAAAGCTAAACACCACATCTTGTGCATTCATGCTACGAGTAGGGGTGAACCAGTCTGTCGTTTGGAACGCAACATTTGGGCGCAGTTTGAACGTGTACTCTGTACCTGATTTATCAACAGACCAACTTGTCGCCAAGTTCTGTTTTGGTCGGTACGTCATCGGATCAAGAGTGAGCAGTGTATCGAAAATTTGAGGACTCAGCGATTCTGCGGTAATGCCACTATCAACCAGCTGTGGGTTGAAGGTACTAGGATTACCTTGGCCGCAATAAATGAAGCCTTTTTCACGGATTTGCTCGTGATTCACACACTCACCACATCCAGCGAGAAAGCTCAGCGTACAGATGCTCAGTGATAGTCTTATTAGTGCTTTCATAAAAAGAAATACTTTTCGAAACGAGGCGTTAGAGGAGCCTCAAGATCCGGACAATTTAACATTTTATTTATTCGGCTCCAAATAATAATCAAGCGTGGACAGCTATTTATCGTTAGCTTGTCCGACAATCGCGTACTTCCTCACCATTCCACGTAATTGGTTGTAGGTTAACCCAAGTAATTCTGCGGCTTGTTTCTGGTTATATTTGCTCTGTTTGAGGGCTTGGTTGAGTAGCTTGATGTCTTGTTGTTCTTGCCATGCTTTGTAATCAAGCGGCAAAGAAAACAAGCTCTCTGATGAAGTATGGCTGTTAGACGGCTCATTGCCAGTTTCCGGAGAGGAATCTTGCTCTGTTTTCCATGCGGGTTTAAATGGGTTAAACACCAAATATTCAATAGGATATGGATCTTTTCCGTGCTGATAGATAGCTCGCTCAATGACGTTTTTGAGTTCTCGTACATTCCCTGGCCAAGAATAATCCAAAAGCGATTCAACGGCAGAGGGGGCAAAGCCAACAAACAACTCCAATTCCAATTCACGACACATCTTAATGGCGTAATATTCTGCCAGTAGCATGATGTCTTCTTTTCGCTCACGCAAAGGAGGGATAGTAATGACGTCAAACGCCAGTCTATCTAATAGGTCTGCTCGGAATTCGCCCTTTAATGCCATGTCTGGTAAGTCGGCATTGGTTGCACACACCAGTCTGACATTGGCACTTAGCGCCTTTTGCCCACCGACACGTTCATATTGCCCGTATTCAATAACGCGCAGTAGTTTCTCTTGAACCGCAAGGGGAGTGGTCGCCAGCTCATCCAGAAACAGCGTTCCGCCTTCTGCTCTTTCAAAACGACCTTGATGACGCCCTTTCGAACCCGTAAAGGATCCCGATTCATGACCAAACAGTTCTGAATCAATCAAACCTTCACTTAAGGTTGAGCAGTTCAATGAGATCAAAGGTTGATCCCAACGTCTTGAAAGGTAATGCAGTCTTTGTGCGATCAACTCTTTACCTGTGCCACGTTCGCCAATGATCAGAATGGGTCTTTCTATTGGTGCGAGTTGGGAAACTTTATCTAACACAGAGAGAAAGCTAGGTGATTCACCAATGAGGTTCTGCTGCATAGCGGGTCCTTGTATGAATTAATCGCTGGAGAGGTCATGTAAGAGCCATAGTGGTGAAAAATACCAATACTTGGCTAAATTCATCATAGCATGGTTCGAGTTAATCACCATTTTATTGTAAGTAACTGATAATAAATGGCTTAAAAGTTGGCACGCTACTTGGATTATTTATGGTAGGTTTAACAACAAACGTAAATTTTTGAGCAAGTGGATTGATAAAGTCGCACAACGATTTGAAACGCATTTGCCATCATTGTAATTAAGGAGTTCCTCATGGGTATTTTTTCTCGCTTTGCAGACATTGTAAATTCGAACATCAGTGCACTTTTAGACAAGGCTGAAGATCCTGAAAAGATGATTCGCCTGATTATCCAAGAAATGGAAGATACGCTGGTTGAGGTTCGCACTAACTCCGCTAAAGCTATCGCAGATAAAAAAGAGTTAGCACGTAAAGTTGAAGCTATCGAAACTCAGATTCTAGATTGGCAAAACAAAGCGACACTAGCACTGACTAAACAACGTGAAGACTTAGCTAGAGCGGCGCTAATCGAAAAGCAAAAACTTGAAGATATAATCAAAAGCCTTCACACAGAGCAAACCTTGGTTCACGAAACCATCGAAAAGCTGACCAGTGAGATTGGCAAGCTTGAAACCAAAATCGCAGAAACACGTGCGAAGCAGCAAGCATTAATGATTCGTAATAATGCGGCAAGCAATCGTCGTGATGTTCAAAAGCATCTGCATTCAAGCAAAACCCACGAAGCAATGGCGAAGTTTGAGCAATTCTCGCGTAAAGTGGATGAATTAGAAGCTGAAGCAGATGTTTACGCCAAAACAGGTAACGCAAAATCGTTAGACCAAGAATTTGCAGATCTACAAGCTCAAGATGAAATTGAAAAAGAGCTGGTGAAACTGAAGCAACAAGTTGAAAACCGCGATAAATAATTTAGGAGTTGTCTATGTCAACATTTCTAATTGCAGGCCCACTGATTGTCTTTTTAATCTTCGTGGCACCGCTATGGTTGTTCTTACATTACCGCAGCAAGAAGAAATCCAGTAATGGTCTTTCAGAAACGGATCTTCAGCGTTTGCACAAGCTTTCTGCTCAAGCTGAATCGATGCAAGACCGAGTGAAAACACTAGAAAAAATACTGGATGCGGAGTCACCTAACTGGAGACGAAACTATGAGTAGAGAACTGTATCGCGATCCTATTAACGGTAAGCTGTCTGGCGTGTGTGCAGGGTTAGCGAACTACTTTGGCCTTGAAGTGTGGTTGGTTCGTATCTTGGTTATCTCAGCGGCACTGCTTGGTGGTAGCTTTTTGGTGTTATTAGCGTATGTAGCTTTGACATTTATGCTTGAAAAACAACCACCTCAGTATGTCGATCAAATGAAGGCTAAACAGGAGCACACGCTCAAGCAAAAACCTTGGGAAAAAGGGCAAACCGCAGAGTCGTTACTGGGCACTTTAGAGGGTGATTTCCAGAAATTAGAGACTAGTGTCCGCAATATGGAAGCTTATGTGACTTCGGATACTTTCAAAGTCGACCGCGCATTTAAGAACATGTAGTGGTAAACCTAAAAAAGATTAGATAACGGTTTAGGAAAATTTATTCCAAGCCGTTATTTTTTTTAATAATTTTTTCTAAATAAATCTTACGCTGACTGGTAAGTTACATGTGATTAATCTATGTTATAAAAATATTTATAGATATGGATGATCACCAATGTATAGAGCCTCCCTTGTCCTATTGACAGCCTTAGTTGGGTTGTCTGGGTGTGGTAAGGAGCTTCCTCCCGTGCCTGAACCTGAGTCCAGACCCGCCAAACTCTTCACTGTCTCCGTCGGTAATAATGCCTTTGAGCGTAATTTCCCTGCTACCACAGAAGCTGGTGACAGAGCGGTACTCGCATTCCGTGTTCCTGGGTTATTGCAGAGCATCGATGTGACCGCTGGGCAGCACGTGTCTAAAGGCGACGAGCTTGCTAAGTTAAATCCCGATGAATATCAACTACTCGAGAAGCAAGCAAAAGCGAATTTTCAGCTAGCCGATGTTCAATATCAACGTGCGATCAAACTTCGTAAAGATCGTGTGGTATCAGAGCAAGATTTCGACCAAGCGAAAGCGAACCACAATTCAGCTCGCGCGGTGCTTAATCAAGCTAACGCGAATCTTCGCTACACCACTTTGGTTGCGCCGTATGACGGAACCATTTCCATCATTCCTGCTGAAAACCATGAATACATTGCGGCTAAACAAGGCGTGATGAATATTCAAACCAATCAAATTCTTAAAGTCGTCTTCTTATTACCCGACCAACTTATTACGCGCTTTTCATCAGGGTTCGAGATGGATGCAACCATGGTTTTTGATGCGTTTCCTGAAAACTCTTACGTTTTAACCTTCCAAGAAGTTGATACTGAAGCGGATCCCAAAACCGGGTCGTACAAAGTCACCATGGTAATGGAAAGACCCACCGATGTTGGTATTTTGCCGGGTATGTCAGGCACAGTTCATTTAGTTTCAGCGTTAGCAGCCGCCACAAAAATTCCCACATCAGCAATGATGACTGATGGCGATGATGTCTCTGTGTGGCGCGTGAATAGCGACGGTATTGTTGAAAATGTCGCAATCATCATCGATGAAAAGCGCCATATTGTTTCAGGGTTGAACGATGGTGATCGCATCGTAACTTCTGGTGTTAATGGTCTTGAACCGGGCGTTAAAGTTCGAGAGTGGATCAAGGAAAGGGGGCTATAACATGAAAACACTTAAAGTGGCCGCTGGACTGTCGTGCTTGGCTTTACTTACGGCTTGTGAAGATAAACAAGTTGTAGAAGTGAATAACACGCCCTTGGTTAAAGCTATCGAGATTTCAGTCATCGACTTTAGCGACAAACTCTATTTCCCTGCGGTTGCAAACGCTGCCGAGAAGGCTCATCTCAGCTTTCGAGTCGCTGGTGAAATCAATAAGCTTGATGTGAAAGAAGGTGAGCGTGTTTCACGAGGAGACATCATTGCAGAGCTTGACCCTACCGATTATCAACTGGATGTCGACAATGCTCAGGCGCGTTACACGGTAATTAACAGTCAATACAGACGTTCAAGTCCGCTAGTGAAGAAAGGTTTATTGGCGAAGTCACAGTTTGATGAAATTGCTGCTCAACGCCAGATCGCTTATGCCGAACTGGAGCTCGCAAAACTGCGCTTGTCGTTCACTAAGCTTCGTGCCCCTGTTGATGGGATCATTTCTCGTGTCAGTGTTGATCAATATGAAAATATTCAGGTAGGCCAGCAGGTCGTGAACATTCACAGTGTCGAAGATGTTGAGGTTGTTATCCAACTGCCTGACCAGATTTACGTGAATCAGCCTAGCGAACAGCTGTTATCGAATGTTGAGGCTGTGGTAAGAGTACCCAGTGGCAATGAATACACGGCGGCTATTAAGGAGTTCACCACTGAACCTGACCCAAGCACGGGCACGTTCACGGTGACGCTTGCTCTACCTATGCCGGAAGATGATTTAATTCTGGATGGTATGGCCGTTGAGGTGACGTCAAATGGGCGAGATATCGGCTTGGAGTTAAAAGCTGGGGTACTTATCCCAATCGAAGCTGTGTTTAATGCGGATGGCGATGATTTAACGCGCCAGAACTCTTATGTATGGGTGCTTAACGACGACAAGACAGTCTCGAAACAACAAGTCGTGTTAGGAAAAGCAAACCAGGAAACATTGCAGGTAGTGAAAGGATTGGAAATGGGGCAGCATGTCGTTGTTGCAGGCGTATCGCGATTGCGAGATGGGATGACAGTGGAAGTATTGTCTCAGGAGACGAACAATGAGTGAAGTAAATAACAAGCCCCAAAATGACGATCAACAGGGTGATGATCAGATCACAGGTGTTGCTTCTTACTTTATACGTAACAAAGTCATTAGCTGGATGCTATCTCTGATCTTTCTTATTGGTGGTGTTTCAGCATTCTTCGGTTTGGGGCGTTTAGAAGATCCTGCCTTTACCATCAAAGATGCAATGGTCGTGACTTCATACCCGGGGGCAACGCCTCAGCAGGTGGAAGAAGAAGTTACCTACCCACTAGAGAAAGCGATTCAACAGCTTACCTATGTCGACGAAGTGAACTCTATTTCAAGCCGTGGCCTGTCTCAGGTAACGGTAACGATGAAGAACAACTACGGCCCAGACGATCTTCCGCAAATTTGGGATGAACTTCGCCGAAAAGTGAATGATCTTAAGGTTGAACTGCCACCTGGGGTCAATGATCCTCAAGTCATTGATGACTTCGGTGACGTTTACGGGATCTTGCTTGCGGTGACGGGTGATGGTTATAGCTACAAAGAGCTGCTGGATTACATTGATTATCTAAGGCGAGAGCTGGAGTTGGTTGATGGGGTCAGTAAGGTCTCTGTTTCTGGTCAACAACAAGAGCAAGTATTCATTGAGATATCGATGAAGCGGATAAGCTCTCTGGGTCTGTCTCCAAGCACGGTATTTAACCTTTTATCGACTCAAAATATTGTATCAAGTGCAGGAGCAGTAAGGATTGGTGATGAATATATTCGAATCCATCCAACGGGTGAGTTCCAGAACGTTGAACAGCTTGGAGATTTGATTCTTACGGAAGGTGGCGCTCAAGGGCTTATCTATCTAAAAGATGTGGCGAATGTAACTCGTGGTTACGTTGAGGTACCGAGTAACATCATTGGTTATAACGGCGAACTCGCGCTTAACCTGGGTGTCTCTTTTGCGCAAGGCGTGAACGTGGTCGCAGTGGGTGAAGACTTTGATCGAAGACTCGCCGAGCTTAAATATCAACAACCCGTCGGTATCGACATCTCCGAGGTTTATAACCAACCTAAAGAGGTGAACAAGTCGGTAAGCGGATTTGTGGTGAGTTTAGGGCAGGCGGTTGCGATCGTAATCGTGGTGTTACTGTTCTTCATGGGAGTACGATCGGGTCTGTTGATTGGTTTGATACTGCTATTGACCGTATTCGGCACCTTTATTTTCATGCAGTACTTCAAAATCGACCTTCAACGTATTTCACTGGGCGCGTTGGTTATTGCCTTGGGGATGCTGGTGGATAATGCCATTGTGGTGGTGGAGGGGATATTGATCGGCACGCAGAAGGGGCGAACCCGGATGCAGGCCGCCACTGATATCGTGACCCAAACCAAATGGCCACTGCTTGGCGCAACGGTGATTGCGGTCACCGCGTTTGCTCCAATTGGTTTGTCTGAAGATTCAACGGGCGAATACTGTGGCACTTTGTTCACGGTGCTATTGATTTCATTGATGCTGAGTTGGTTTACTGCCATCTCGATCACGCCGTTTTTTGCCGATATCTTCTTCAGAGGACAGAAGGTTGATCCCGATAACGAAGGCAAAGATCCATACAACGGGATGGTTTTTGTTATCTATAAAAACTTCCTTGAGTTCTGTATGAAACGCGCGTGGCTAACCATGATCGTTCTGGTGATTGGTTTAGGTGCGAGTGTGTACGGTTTTGGCTTTGTGAAACAAGCATTCTTCCCATCTTCAACTACTCCGATGTTCCAAGTGGATGTTTGGATGCCAGAAGGTACGGATATTCGAGCAACTAATACCAAGTTGAGAGTGCTTGAGAGTTGGTTGTCGGAACAAAGTGAAGTTGAACATATCACGACCACGGCCGGTAAAGGTCTGCAGCGTTTCATGTTGACCTACTCACCCGAGAAGAGTTATAGCGCGTATGGCGAAATCACGGTTCGTGTGACAGATTATCAGGTACTTGAAGGGCTGATGCGTCGCTTCCGTGAACACGTTGACAGTCAGTTCCCTGAAATTGATTACAAACTTAAGCAAATTGAATTAGGCCCTAGTGGCGGTGCGAAAATTGAGGCTCGAATCGTCGGTTCAGACCCAACCGTGCTACGTTCAATCGCAGCTCAAGTTATGGACATCATGCGTGCTGATGACGGAGCATTTAACGTTCGTCATGATTGGCGTGAAAGAACTAAGGTATTAGAGCCTCAGTTCAATGAAAGCCAAGCGCGTCGTTATGGTATTACCAAGTCTGACGTTGATGATTTCCTAGCGATGTCTTTCTCTGGTAAGTCGATTGGTGTGTATCGTGATGGTACTACGTTGATGCCTATTGTGGCTCGTTTACCTGAAGATGAGCGAGTTGATATTCGCAACATCGAAGGTATGAAGATTTGGAGCCCGGCATTAAGCGAATATATTCCGTTGCAGCAAGTGACGCTTGGCTACGAATTGGAATGGGAAGATCCACTTATCATCCGTAAGAACCGTAAGCGTATGCTGACGGTAATGGCCGACAACGACCTATTGGGTGAAGAAACGGCTTCGACGTTACAGAAACGCTTACAGCCACAAATTGAAGCGATTGAGATGCCACCGGGTTATTCGTTGGAGTGGGGTGGTGAATATGAGTCATCTGCTGATGCACAAGCGTCTCTGTTTACCACTATGCCGATGGGTTACCTGTTCATGTTCTTGATTACCGTGTTCTTGTTCAACTCGGTCAAAGAACCGCTAATTGTTTGGCTAACGGTTCCATTAGCGCTAATCGGGGTAACGACAGGCTTATTAGCCTTGAATACACCATTTGGCTTCATGGCATTGCTAGGCTTCTTGAGTTTATCCGGGATGCTACTTAAGAACGGTATCGTACTGCTTGACCAAATTGAGATTGAGATGAAGTCCGGTAAAGATCCATATGTAGCGGTTGTTGATGCGGCACTGAGTCGTGTTCGTCCGGTATGTATGGCTGCGATCACCACCATTCTTGGTATGATCCCTCTACTACCGGACATCTTCTTTAAACCAATGGCAGTAACCATCATGTTTGGTTTAGGCTTTGCGACTGTACTCACGCTAATCGTAGTACCTGTGCTGTATCGTTTATTCCATAAAATTGAAGTGGCTTAACGTCAACTAACCTTTGAAATAATGCCCCTAATTGGGGCATTATTTTTATGTACGATTACTAAAAGAGACTATCGAAATGGAAGCGAATACAGTGGATAGAACGTGTGCATGGGCGCTTAAACATGAGCTTGAAAGGGAGTACCACGACGCAGAGTGGGGAGTGCCTGTTTATGATGACCAAGTTCTGTTTGAGTTCATTACTTTAGAAGGCGCTCAGGCGGGTCTTAGCTGGATTACGATCCTTAAAAAGCGTGAAGGCTATCGTGCTGCATTTGATAATTACGATTTAAACAAGCTAGCTGAGTTGAATGAAGACAACGTGCCTCATATCATTGAAAACTTCGATGTGGTTAAGCATAAGGGCAAGATCGCCTCTGTATACGGTAATGCTCGAGCAACACTTGAACTCCAGAAAGAGTTTGGCTCTTTATCAAATGCTTTGTGGCAATTTGTCGATAACAAGGTGATAGAAAACAACTGGACTGAGATGTCTCAAGTTCCCGCTTCTACCGAGCAATCTAAAGCAATGAGTAAGTTTTTGAAAAAAAGAGGCTTTAAGTTTGTAGGGGAAACAATCTGTTACGCGTTTATGCAAGCGACAGGTATGGTTAATGATCATTTAGTCGGTTGCCCACACAAATAAAGTGTTATTTATTTCAGCGGAACAATCACTTAGAAATTGAAAAATTCATAGCCATTTTTTCATCGCTCTGAGATCTTTAAGTGGATGTGCTTTAAGGTTCAATATTGGCTTTGAAAGCTTCTGGACTATGAGCGGTTTGTATTATGAGCTGAAGTATCTGAATATGAGTATTTTGAGTTATGCTTTAAACAGAAAAAGGCAGGAATATCCTGCCTTTTTTGCATATTAGACCTATCGTCTCAGATTAAATCAGAGCGCTATAACGTTCTAATCCCGCCTCTAGATCAGCAATCAGGTCATCAACATCTTCTAACCCAATATGAACACGTATCAAGGTACCTTCGAAATTAGGATTGGCAACAGTTCTCAAGCTGTCAAAACTGCTTGGTTCGTTAGCTAGAATCAAACTTTCAAATCCACCCCAAGAGTAACCCATACTAAAATGTGTCATTCCATCAAGTAACGCTGTCGTCGCTTTGATATTAGAGTTGTTTAGTACAAAAGAGAACAAGCCATTACCGCCAGTAAAATCTCGTTTGAAGAATTCATGGCCTGGGCAAGACTCAAGAGCAGGGTGACGAACGTGGTTAACTTCAGGACGAGTCTCTAACCATTTTGCGACCTTCAAGCTGCTTTCTGCGTGTTGGCGTAGACGCACATCAAGAGTACGAATGCCGCGAAGCCCTAAATAAGCATCATCAGGTGAGACACATTGCCCCATCAAGTAACTTTGCTCTCTTAGTTGATCCCAGCATTTCTCATTGGCGACTGCCGTACCTAGCATCACATCAGAGTGACCCACGATGTATTTGGTCGCTGCTTGAATCGAGATATCAACACCAAAATCAAACGGTGAGAAGTTCACGCCAGCCGCCCAAGTATTGTCTAGCATAACGATGATGTCATGTTCATGAGCGATACGCGCTAGTGTTGGAATATCCTGCACTTCCATGGTGACAGAGCCTGGAGACTCAGTAAACAGCACCTTAGTGTTTGGCTTGATAAGGTCTTGGATACCTTCACCAATCGTTGGCTCGTAGTAAGTTGTCTCTACCCCCATCTTTTTCATGATGGTGTCACAGAAATCACGAGTAGGTTCGTAGCAGGTGTCAACCATTAAAATATGATCACCTGTTTCTACAAAAGAGAGAATGGCATTCGAAATTGCTGCTGTACCACACGGGTACAGTGCACAACCCGCGCCGCCTTCTACTTCAACCATCGCATCTTGGAAGGCAAAATGAGTGTTGGTTCCACGACGTCCGTAAAAAAGGGTCTTGTTAGCGCGGTTAATCGTAGCTTTACGCTTCTCTTCTACTGAGTTAAATACGACAGTTGAAGCGCGTTGTACTGGTGGGTTAACAACACCATTGGTCCACTTCTTATCACGACCGGCAGTGATAAGTTTAGTGGTTTTGTTCTCGGACATGCTGTGAATTCCTTATCAATCGGTTATGTCCTATTTAAAACATGCCAAGAGTGTTCAAAGCAAGAGCGGAGCGGGGATTTTTTGCGCTTTTCTTACGATTTTTAACCTTTCACTCAGTTAACAGTGAAAGGTTAAAAATGATCGATGGGGAAACAACGAGCCATAATCGACTCATTGCTGGAATTATAGGAGTGGGTTGAACAAGTAGAACAGCCTCTCAAAGAAGCGATTACTAAGGTTTCTTTGCTCCCACTGTTCTAACTCTACAGAGTGGGATGAAGAGATATAAGATTTCTGCAGCTCAGACAGTTTTTGCGTGAAATGCACATCATCCACAGCCAGAGTCACTTCAAAGTTGAGCCACAAACTGCGCATGTCGATATTGACGGTTCCGATCAAGCAAAACTCTTCATCGATCACTACCGATTTGGTATGAAGAAGGCCACCGTAAAATTCATAGATCTTCACGCCAGCTTCAAGCAACTCGGTATAAAACGCACGAGAAGCCCATTTAACCATTAGTGAATCGTTATTGTGTGGAATGATCAGTTCTACAGTTACGCCGCGTTGAGCTGTCATCTTAAGTGTTTCGAGTAAGTCAGCACTTGGCACAAAATAAGGTGTAGTAATACGTACAGAATGATTCGCTTGATTGATGGCGATGGTCAGTACTTGTAAGATCAAATATTCCGGCATGCCAGGGCCAGACGGCACTACTTGAACCGGATGATGTGTCATGATTTCTTCAACTGGGCATTCAGGTATATCAGGGAGAATGCGTTCACCAGTCTCAACTTCCCAATCCCAGCCATGAATAGCGGATAACACATTAACGGTTGGCCCAGTCACTCTGACCATTACATCAATCCACTGACCAACGCCGGAACTTTGTTTGAAGTGAGCAGGATCGACCATGTTCATTGAACCCGTATAGGCGATAGTCTCGTCAATCACAATGATTTTGCGGTGTTGTCTTAAATCTAGGCGACGTAAAAAAATACGCCATGGGCTCACTTCTAGTGCTTGTACGACTTGAACGCCTGCGTCCTTCATCATTGACTGCCAGTGGCTTTTGAAAAAGCGAGGGCTACCGGCTGAATCGAGCAAAACTTTAACATCTACGCCACGTTTTGCAGCGCGAATCAGCGCAGAGGCAACCGAATCGGTCAGGCCACCTGGATGCCAAATATAGAAAACCATCTTGATACTGGTTTGTGCATTTTCTATATCTTCGATAATTGCGTGTAGGATCTCGTTTGGTGAAGATTGCAGCGATAGAGTGTTTCCACTGAGTGCAGGGATGCCCATTCGATTGTTACAAAGCTCGTCAATCTTATGGATAGGGGAGCCGACTTTCCCTGGTTGGTGAAGTTGGCAATCATTCAATTGACGGAACCAGTCGCCGAAAGGGGTAAACATACGATGAGCGCGTTCAGCCCTTTTTCTGCCTAGGTTTAGCTCACCAAAAAGGAAGTAACAAGCTACACCAACAATCGGGATAATGTAGATAACCATTAGCCAAGCAAGAGAAACGCTGACAGAGCGTCGTTTTAGTACAACACGAAACGTCACACCGGCTACGAGAACCCAGTACAAAACAACAGAGGCCAAAGTTAAAAAATGATAAAGCTTATCCACATTGAATACTCGAAAAAAGAGACACTTAGATAGTAATGCTATTTAACGGATATGGGAATTTAAGGAATCAACTATTTACAAAATAGAGCAAAAGATGTAAATAGGTTAAAGTTGTTAATTTTTGGTCAACTTAAGAAGAAAACGATTGTTTTGTATGAAAAGTCGGCATTTAACCATAAAAATTTACATCTTTAACGAAATTTGTACGGTATGCTCTTCCAATTTTATTCTTAAACTGGTTTACTTGCTAGACAACGAGCGTCAATCAAATCTTTTAGGTGTGTAAATTTATTTATACACCTTCCTTTTAAAGACGCCACCCAAAGCAAAACACAACATCACATAACACAAAAGTTTGGAGTACACGTGGCTACTAGTAATACAACCACAACACCCCGCGATACCTGGGGTTCGAAGTTAGGATTCGTAATGGCTGCAGCAGGTTCTGCTGTTGGCTTAGGTAACATTTGGAAATTCCCATACACAGCAGGCGAAAGTGGCGGTGGTGCATTCGTTGCCATTTA
The DNA here is from genome assembly GCF_041473335.1 of Vibrio sp. 10N.222.55.C7. NCBI lineage: Bacteria > Pseudomonadati > Pseudomonadota > Gammaproteobacteria > Vibrionales > Vibrionaceae > Vibrio > Vibrio sp. 10N.222.55.C7. The sequence goes on along the minus strand of NZ_JBFRSC010000037.1, from coordinate 159,765 downwards.
CCTGTTTTTTGTAATTTTTATTGGTTTCAGTGTCATGCTGACTGAATTTGCGATTGGCCGTCATACGCAAAAATCAGCAGTAGGTGCATTTAAAACAACTGACCGTCGTTGGACGTTCGCTGGCGTTATCGGCGTATTCAGTGGTCTACTTATCATGGGTTTCTACCCAGTAGTAGGCGGTTGGTCAATCGCATACATCGGTAAAATTGCAGGTGGTCTTCTAGACGCACCAGAAGCAATTGGTGATAGCTTTGGTGGCTTTATCTCAAACCCAGTTCAACCACTAATGTGGATGGGCTTATACCTACTACTTAACGTTGTTATCGTTATGAAAGGTATCTCTGGTGGTATTGAGAAAGCAGGTAAGATTCTGATGCCGCTTCTTTTCATTATCCTTATTGTAGTATCAATCAAAGGCATTATGCTTCCGGGCGCGATGGCTGGTCTTGAGTTCCTATTCAGTCCTGACTTCTCTAAAGTAGACAGCAATGTAATCCTAGCCGCTCTAGGTCAAGCATTCTTCTCTCTAAGTCTTGGTATGGGTTGTATGATGACATACGGTTCTTACCTTAAGAAGAAAGAGAACCTAGTTCAGACAACAGCAATGGTAACCGCAATGGATACTGGTGTTGCTATTCTAGCTGGTGTTGCAATGTTCCCTGCAATGTTCGCGTTCGGTATGGAACCTGCAGCGGGCCCTGGTTTAGTATTCGTTGTTGTTCCTCAGCTATTCGCTGAAATGGGCGGCGTAATCGGTCTTCTATTTGCTCTTATGTTCTTCGTTGGTTTGAGTGTTGCGGCACTAACATCTTCAGTATCTCTACTTGAAGTTGTGGTTTCTTACCTAATCGATGAGAAAGGCATGAAGCGTGTAACAGCGGTACTGTCTGCAAGTGTTGTAATGGCGATTCTATGTATCTTCGCTTCTCTATCACTTGGCGGCTTCGGTCCAACACTGTTTGATACTGGCGCGTTCGACATTTTCGACCTACTAACGGATAAGATTTTCCTAGCGGTTGGCGGTATGTTGGTATGTATCTTCGCTGGTTGGAGACTAAACCGTGCAGACCTAGAGAAAGAAATCACTAACGACGGTGAAGTCTCTTTCCCACTATTTGGTCTATGGTACACACTAGTTAAGTACATCATCCCTGTAGCTATCGCAATCGTTGCGTTCATGGGTATCTCTTCTGGCTTCGATAGCGGTAAAGGTGCAATCATGCTACTAGGTATTGGTATCATTGCTGGTTTTGCGCTGATTTCTAAGAAGTTCTAATCGCAAGATAAAGTAATTTGATAAACGGGAGCTCATTAGCTCCCGTTTTTTTATGTCTGGAACTTAATTATCTAAGAAAAATAACCATTAAAGGTATCCGTCTGATAGCCGATATAAATGGAACGAATAGCTGTTAGAGCTATATTTTGATTTAGGTAGGTGTTGTTTGAAATTGTCAGTGAGAAAGAAACTGTATGCCGGTTTTGGCTCTATATTGGCGGTGCTTGTCACGTTAGTCGGTATTGTATGGATGGAAGTTATTGGCGCTCATAAGAGCGCCGATGAGATTAGATTAGATGATGTACCGGGTACCGTTACCTACCTTGTTTTGATCGATGAAGCTGGAGATGTCTATCGAGATGCTCTGGGTGCAATCACTCTGGTCGATAATGCACTCAATGATTATCGAACCAACAAGAACGAATTTGCTCAAGCTATCGAGCAGGCTAAGCGTTTGGAGAGTAGAGGTTCGGAAGACCACCGCCGTATTCAGCGAATTGAAGACCTGATGGGGCGTTTCACTCAAGAGTTTGAATCAAAGCTTGTGCCGAAGATCAATGATGAAGCTGCGCTACTAGCCAATATTCAACAGCTACGATCTTTGTATGAGAGCAATCTTATCCCTATTGAGAACTTACTGGATCAAGCGTCAGCAAGTGAGCGCGCAGATACAGAACAGTCACTACTGACACTAACCGACACGTTTACTACCATCGAGCGCACCATCATGGTGTTGTCTGCTATTGCGATTGTCTTTGGTTGTGTGATTGCGTATCTATTGTCTAGCTCTATTACCAATCGTCTTACTCGTGTAGAACAAGTAGCACGACGTGTAGCAAATGGTGACCTAACGGCAGGCGACATTATTGATGATTCTGGTGATGAATTGGCTGAACTGGCTAAGTCGATTAACCAGATGCAGAAGTCGTTAGTGGACTTATTAGGTTCTATCTCTTCTGTGACCCATGAAGTTCAATCTGTTACGGGCGAACTATCTTCTATTAGTCAAGACATCGTAACGGGCGCTTCTGCTCAAGCTGATAAGGCCAACTTAATTGCAACGGCTGCTGAAGAGTTAAGCTTGACCATTTCAGAAGTGGCGCAGCAGGGCACGTCTACTTATGAAGAAGCACGTCGCTCAGAAACCTCTGCAGAAGATGGCCGCAACGTGATTGTTGAGATGGTGGCGAGTATTCAACAAGTGTCGACTCAAATGAGCGATATGTCGTTGCAAATGAATACTCTAGGTTCTCACGGTGAGCAGATTGGTAGCGTTATCAAGGTAATCGAAGACATTGCTGAGCAAACTAACCTGTTAGCTCTTAACGCTGCGATTGAGGCTGCGCGTGCAGGCGAGTTTGGTCGTGGTTTTGCTGTGGTAGCCGATGAAGTGCGAGCGCTAGCAGAAAGAACAACCAAAGCGACACGAGAAGTCTCGGGCATCATTCAATCGATTCAATCGGGCACTCAAGAAGCGGTGACTTACACTCAAGATAACTGTCGTTTAGTTGAGATTGGTGTTGAGCAAAGCTCAGGTGCGGTTTCGGCTCTAGAAGCGATTGTGAGCGGTGCGGGCAATGTACAAAGCATGGTTAACTCTATTGCGACTGCGGCAGAAGAACAGACGGCTGTGACCAAAGAAATTGCAGCGGACATTACCGCGATTAGCGATATCTCTGAGCAATCTCTGCAGCTAGCAACTCGTAGCTCCGAAAATACATCAGGCTTGAACGCTAAGGTTGCTGAGCTAGAAGCATTAGTTGGTAAGTTTAAACTGGGGTAAAGCGGTAGCTTGGTTCTATTTACCTATTGGTAATCGAGTAAAGACCACGCACTGATCGCTAGTTGCTGAAAAGAAGCCCAACGATTCAATATTTATTGAGTGAGTTGGGCTTTTTCGTAGCTGGAATCTGGGTTCAGACGAGGTATACTCCACGTTCTACAATGGAGCTAGCCTTTACATGTTCGATATTCTTCTGAACCACTCTGATTTTTTACTTATCAATAAGCATCCTGGAGTCAGCGTCCACAAAGACGATGGCGATACCATGTTGCTTCAAGAAGTTGCTAAGGCAATTAATGAGCCTAAGCTGTATCTCGTTCATCGACTAGATAAAATGACTTCGGGCATTCTGCTGCTGGCAAAAAATGCGTCGGCGGCGAGCGAGCTTTCACAGCTATTTGCAAAGCGTGAAGTAGAAAAATACTACCTTGCGATTGGCTCTAAGAAGCCAAAGAAAAAGCAAGGTTTGATCTCAGGAGACATGGAGCGTTCACGACGCTCAAGTTGGAAACTTCTGACATCCAAAGAGAACCCGGCGATTACTCAGTTTTTATCAGCAACGGCTGAACCCGGTGAGCGTCTGCTGTTATGCAAACCCTATACAGGGCGAACTCACCAGATCCGTGTCGCGATGAAGTCGATCGGCTCAGCCATTGTTGGTGACCCTATTTATAATCCATCGAGTGAGGCTGACAGAGGTTATCTACATGCCTTCGCGATTCGATTTGCCTATCAATCACAAGCCTACGAATATGTCTGCGACCCAAGGAGCTTAAACTCTTTGGGTGAGAAGTGGCATCAGGAAACCGTGTCGAACGGTTTGGACAGTTGGCTTGAACCTTGGTCATTAACTTGGCCAAAGCTAAACACTAAGTGAGTGAAATAATGGAAGCATCAGCTTTACCTCTGTTTTTTAGTCATATTGAACAGCAACTTAATGAAGTACCAAACGAACTACGCCGTATTTTCCACGGGCGCGGTAAGTTTTGGCCTGGTCTAGAGCAACTGACATGTGACTGGGTTGATGGACAGCTACTGGTTAACGTGTTTAAAGAAGTCAACGATGAATTCTTGTCATCTCTTAAAGCTGGATTGGTTGAACTCACCAACAAAGATATCTGGCAATCAAAGCAGGGCACAAGCATTGTTCTGCAACACCGTTATGCCGATGGTGCGCCTTCAGAGGTTCTATGGGGTGAGTTGAATGACTCTCCGGTTGTGGTTGAGCATGGCCTTAAGTACCAATTAGACATTGGCCGTAATCAGAACTTCGGTTTGTTCCTAGACATGCGTAATGGTCGTCAGTGGGTACAAGATAATGCCAAGGATAAGAACGTTCTTAACCTGTTTGCATACACTTGTGGTTTCTCTGTCGCGGCTATCGCTGGTGGCGCTCGTCAATGCATGAACGTGGACATGTCACGTGGCTCGCTAAACAAAGGTCGCGATAACCACCGTCTGAATGAACACGATATGCGCTCGGTTAACTTCCTTGGCTACGATATCTTTAAGTCGTGGGGGAAAATCAAGAAGGGCGGTCCTTACGAGCTCGTTATCATCGATCCACCTTCGTTCCAAAAAGGCAGCTTTGCTCTAACCAAAGATTACAAAAAAATCTTACGTCGTTTGCCTGAACTTCTAACTGAAGGCGGTGAAGTGATTGCGTGTGTGAACTCACCAGCAGTATCACCAAACTTCCTGATTGAGACGATGGCAGAAGAAGCACCAAGCGTTGAGTTCATTGAGCGTCTGGACAACCCGCCTGAGTTTGTCGATGTCGACCTTGATTCAAGCCTAAAGGTATTGAGGTTTAAAATCACGGCTTCAGCTGAAGCTTGATGTCATGATTTAGCGGGCATTATCCATACTAATATAGAAAACGCCGCTCACAATGAGCGGCGTTTTTATAGGTGCAAGAAACTAACTCATTTATTAACTAGCTTGGTTTTTTAGTGTCTGAAAACCAAAATAAATACGCATGAACGTGGTTAGCCAACAAGCTGCACCAAAGGTGTAAGCGATAACTGCAAAGTGTTGAGGCCAAATACAAAACGCGATGAAACAAGCGATGGTTTCAGTGCCTTCGGTTAGCCCTGACATGTAGTACAGAGACTTATGCTTATAGACTGGGTTTTCAATGCCTCGCTTGCCTGCCATAACCGCAAACGCTAAAAAGCTGCTGCCTGTGCCGATAAAAGAGAAAATCAAAAATGCACCGGCAATGGCGTTGTGTTCTGGGTTGGCAATGACAAATCCAAAAGGGATCAGCGAGTAGAATAGGAAATCTAGGCTGATATCGAGGAAACCGCCCGCATCACTAATGCCTTGGATTCGAGCCAAGGCTCCATCAAGCCCATCACATACTCTATTAAACACAATGAAGCCTAACGCCCACTCATATTGTTGAAATGCCAACGCTGGAAACGCTAAACACCCAATCAGAAATCCGAATAACGTGGTTTGATTGGCCGTGATACCCAATTGGTTTAGTAACTTAGCAGACTGATTTAATGGCCACTTAATGACCTTAATGGAGTACTTATCCAGCATGGTTACTTCTCCATGGCCAAGACAGTACTTCTGCCCCTTGAGGTACATCGGCTTCGTCGTGCGTGACCATTAATGTAGGGATATTCGCTTTGGTCAGCTGTTCGAAGACCCAATCGCGAAATTGTGCTCTGAGCTCTTGGTCTAACTTACTGAACGGTTCGTCAAGCAGGGCGAGTTTAGGCTTGGCTAACAACATACGAGTCAAGCTTATTCTTGCGCGTTGACCGCCGGATATTTGATCCGGGAAAGATTCAGCTAAGTGAGTTAGCTCTATGTCTTTTAGTGCAGCCATTGCTTGTTTTTGGCGAGCGGAACCTTTAACAGAGTTCGGTAACGAAAAGGCCAAGTTTTCCCATACTTTGAGGTGCGGAAACAACAAGTCATCTTGAAACAAAATACCGACTTCACGCTGATGTGATGGAAGCTCGTCGAGCTGAATATTGTTCAACACAACGGTGCCAGAGTACGAAAACTCTTCACTTAAGTGACCAGCAATCGCATCCAGTAAGGTCGACTTTCCGCAGCCACTCGGCCCCATCAAAGCCAGTATTTGGCCAGATTCTAATGTGACGTTTAGCGCTGAGAACAGCGAATCTCCATCGGTTTTACGGATGGCGAGGTCGTTGAGGTACAGACTCATTACTTAGGAAACCTTTAAAAGTAAGACGGCGATATCTGAGTTGAAGTCGGCTGACTAATATCGCTAAAGAGAAAAAGAACAGAGGCAATAGGGCCTGCCAAATGGCATAGATTGCTGTCACCCTGCGGTCGAAACCACTGGTAAGTGCAACGGCTTCTGTGGTGATCGTGCTAATACGGCCCGCGCCGAGCATTAATGTTGGAAGGTATTGGGCCAAACTCACGCTGATCCCGACCGCCCAAGCAAAGGCAATCGCAGGAAGCAAGATTGGTAGTTTGATCGAATACCAACTCTGAAATGGCGATTTACCTAGGCTCAGCGAGGCTTTAATCAACCCATCATTGAAGCTTTTCCACGGGCCATCCAAAGACAGATACACGAACGGGAAAGCAAAGAAAACATGCGCCCAAATCACCCAGAACTCATAGGCACTACTGCCGATGTAGAGGGTCGTGACTTGCATACCAAACAACACTGAAAGCTGTGGTATTAGCATTGGAATAGCGATAATGAAGCCCGGAACTTGCCACTTGTATTTGATTCTGTATTCGTGAGCCACCAGCGCAAGCAACAAAGCGACTGAAGCGGCAATCAGACCAATCCATAAGCTTTGACCCACAGTACTCATGATGGCATCCCACTCGAACTCCCAGAAGCGCATGCTGTAGCGGCTCGGCAGTAAATCAGGGAAGCGCCAACGCTGAGCAACGCTCCAAATTACCATTAAAGGAATGATCAGCAGTGAAAGGCTAGCAAGGACAGTGAATACCGTTTTCCCCGGAAGGTTTGCCCCTGTTCTTCCGGAATACTGCCAAGTTCGAAAGTACTTAAGAACCGCCCATTCAACTAAACGCGCCAAGGCGATGATCAACGAAGCTAAACCAAACAAAACGATGGCACCAGCAGCAGCTCGCGGAAGTAGGTTAAGATCCGGATCGTTGAACCATTGCCATACCAAAACGGCAAAGGTCGGCGGGTTGGTTGGGCCTATGATCAAAGCAATATCGACAACCGAGACACTGTAAGCGAGTACCGCCAGCATTGGGAAACGAAGCTTGGTAAACCATTGTGGGAAAATACATTTCCACCAGATCTGAGCGCGGCTGTAACCGAGCGATGCACTGACCTTGGTGATACGCTCTACATCAATTTGCTGAAGTATCGAAATGCTCATCAGCAATAAGAAGGGGACTTCTTTGAGTGCGAGCATAATAATTAAGCCGAACGCGTATGGGTCTTTCACCAATAACGCCAATTCAGAGCTGGTAGCCGATTCGCCGAGCAAGTGATGTACCGCTCTTGCGCCAAGCCCCGTTGGACTAAACAGAAAAGCAAAGCCGATAGCGAAAGCTACATGTGGAATGGCAAGCATTGGCGATAGCGTAAACTCAATCTTTCTCCAAAACTTGTTTCCCCAAGAGGCTTGAAGAATACAAAAGGTCAGGAAGCAGGCTATATAGCTGCTTGCAATTGCTGAACCTAGGCTTAAGCCAATAGAGTGCCAAGCCCCTTCCCATTGAAAGACTTGGCTAAAACCGTTGAGTGTCGGCTCCTCTAAACCAAGGGGCGGGATGAAACTCAGTGACGAAGCCACGACTCCCGCTACCCCAGGAATGGTCGGGATAATGCATACAGCTATAACAACAAAATATAGAGCGCGTAGCATGAAGACTAGTTACCGTATCGCTTAAGCCACTCTTTCTCGAGCGCGTTTTGCCAGCTAGGGTGTGGTTCATCAACCGATTTAAATTGCTGGGTGTTTTTAGCGCTGCCAGTCAGGTATTTGCTGCTCAGAACCGAAGGATCGCCCCAAACATTGAGGTCACCCTTGCGAGACTGTGCTTCCGGGCTCAATAAGAAGTTAATGGTCACTTGAGCACCTGCGGTTGCATTGGCATTCCAAGGAATCGCCAGGAAGTGAATGTTAGATAGAGCGCCGCTTTCTAGAGCATAAGCCTTAGTGGTTTCGGCTAAGCGACCACTGGCTTGTGCTGAATAAACAGAGTTTGGATTAAACGTAATCGCGAGATCGATCTGTCCGTCATCCAGAAGTTGGATGCTTTCCGATGTGCCTGCTGGGAATTGTTTGCCACCGCGCCAAGCCACTTTATGGAATTTATCTAAGTAAGCCCACAGTGGTGCCGTCACTTCTTGGAAGTTGTCTTCTGAAACCGGCTGAGCCAGTGCAGGGTTATTGTTTGTTAGTTCAATCAATAGAGACTTAATGAAGCTCGTGCCATGAAATTCTGGTGGGCGAGGGTAGCTTAAGCGATTTGGGAAAGCTTGAGCGTAGCTCAACATCTCTGAAAACGATTGTGGCGGGTTGTGTAGTGTCTCTTGATCGTGAATGAACACAAGTTGTCCCACGCCCCACGGTGCTTCCAAGCCTTCTGTCGGCTCTGAGAAATCAACATCAATCGGCAGAGACTTATCGACATACTGCCAATTTGGAAGTGACTCTGTAAATGGCCCAAACAATAGCGCGTTGTCTTTCATCGAGCGGAAGTTCTCGCCATTAATCCAGACGATATCGACGCTGCCTTCACTGTTCTTTCCTGCTGCTTTTTCAGCAAGCAGTCGAGTGGTGGTTTCCGCAATATCGGTCACTTTCACATGCTTTAACGTGACACCGTAGTCACTTTGTAATTTCTTGCCTGCCCACTGTAGGTAACGATTGATCTCTTGGCTTCCGCCCCAAGCGTGAAAGTAGACAGTTTCTCCCTCTGCCTGCTGTTCTATTTGGTTCCAGCTGTCGGTGGATGTTGCTTCATCAGCATAAATGGTTGCGCTGTATGCAACGGTTGCCATGATTCCTAACGTACTTACTATCTTGTTCATAAACTTTTCCATTTGGTAGTGAACGGGCAAGAGCATTGTATTTTCGAACTCCCTAGTGCGTATTGACCCTTCGTGGTTAACGAAAGATCAACATGCCCTAATAGTTATTCTATCTGTTTCTGAAATAAATTCTAATTCAACAGTAAATTCAATCAATTACTTGAGAATAAGCAGGGAGTTCGCGGTCGAGTTTTGTTCGATACGTAATCATCTCGAAAACTCGACAGACTCTAGGCTTTTGCCATCCTAGCAACAGACCGCTGAACCGTTGAATTTATTGCATCTAAATGAGAGATTTTTGAGGTTTATTGGAGGCTGGTACGAAAAGTCGGCGATGAGCGTCAATTTTGAAGAAGTAGTGAGGGCAAGCTGACAATAAAAAAGGAGCCATCAGGCTCCTTTAATCAGTATTTGGTTTCGATGACGGATTAGTTTACCCAGTCACGAATTGTGTACGTTAGCGTGTGTACATCGTTTTTCAGTACTAGCGTATCGTTTGTTAGCGTTACGTCGCTCCACTCGCTAAGAGTAGCAGAAACCGATTGTTCGATTTCCATCGCAGAGCCGTGACACATTTTCATTGTCATGCCCATTTGCTTGATACGGAATTGACCGTCTTTCAGCTCGCCTTGACCGAAGAAGTTGTTACAACCAGCCATGCCGTTTGCAGTCATCTTTTCGCCGATCTCTAGACGAGGAGCTGCTTGGTCTTCGCTTTTCACAATGTCCTTGCCATCAATTTGCGCAAGTTCCCAATTATGGTGCTGTAGATCGGTTGGTGTTACTTGCATCGCGTTGTCACCTGTTGTTGTGCATGCTGCTAGCATCATAGGTAAAGCGGCTACTGCTAGTAATTTTTTTGAACTAAACTTCATATTATAAGGCTCCAAAGGAAAGAACGAAGTTACCGGATAAGTGTAACTTGATGGGTTCAAAGTATAGTTTACAAAACACTATATGTGTCAGTATAAGGTCATAGTTTAGTATGGATTTCACGAGCCAGGCGACAAATTAATCGCTTATTTTTGAGAGAGTAAGCGTAATTTTGAATGTGTAAGGAGGCATGGTGGAGCAGTTAGAGTTTTTCCAAGTTCCAAGCCCTTGCGTTGGGGTTTGTTCAAGCGATGACAAAGGCTATTGCAACGGTTGTATGCGCAAGAGAGAAGAGCGCTTTAATTGGATGTCGATGACACCGTCAGAACAATTGCACGTGATAAAGCTGTGTCGTCAGCGCTATAGAAGAAAAATAATGAATCAAAAAAACTTGATTGGTAAGCAGGTCGATGAAGAGGGAAATACCAGTCCCCAAAGAGATCTTTTTGGCTAAAGAGGAAGTATTTAGATTTTATTTAACTCCGAAGTAACTATTACTTTACATAATGGTTGGGGTGTAATATTAAAGTAGGTACCTTTGTACCTGAAGGAGTGGTGTCGGTATGAATAAAAAGAACGTAAAAATCAAAAAAGAGCCAGTCAAAGCACTTGACCGAAAACCGATCGGGGCAAAAGATGACCCTGAAGAGACTCCGCGTGATTGGCATTCGATGTCAGAAGAAGAACGAATGGAAATCCTTTCTCACCTCTCAGACATGCCTTTCCAATAACACCACTGGTTCTTCAGAGCCTTTCTTAAAGCTCAGTTTTCAGAAACAAAAATGTGATTAAACAAACATGTGATTCGCTTTCGTTACACCACGATGGTACGTGCAAAATGTATCATCGGCCTCGGTGGTTTTACTGTGAATCTTAATGTTTGTGATCACTTCTACCGCCCCTGCATCGTAGCAAGCTTGTTCTGCTTTTTTAACGATATCGAGTAATTGGTTGAGTTCACCTTTCATCGTAGTTTCCATCGCACCGACTTGGAAAGGCACATCGGCAGCTTTCACAACTTCAATGGCTTTATCAACCACTTCGAAGTTGTTGCCTTCTTTAACGCGAGGTATCACTTGGAAGGCAACCATCACTTCTTTTTCTCTTTTTAACTCAGACACTTTCTGCTTACTCTAGGATAGGGAATTGTTGCAGATGATAGGTTAATTCGGAGACGAATTCTACAGCGATTATGCTGGTTGGATTACTCTCTTTGTCCTACTTGTTACCCCAGTGGTCACTTACCCAACCACCTATGTGCTCATCAAAATGACTGCCACTGAACCTCTGGTTGCGTTCAACCGAAGTATCACAATCATCTTTATTATCTATTAGGGTTTGTATGTAGTTTGCCATCGGGTCATTGGAACGTTGACGATCTCGGCGAGTTGCCACTTCCTTAATCAGTTGTAATCGATATGTAGAGCTAGCACGTTTCATTTCAATGACCTCCTGTTGTAGACACTAATAGAAAAATCTAGTTGCTAGATATAGGGGCGTCAACGTGATTTAAGAGTATTTTTTTTGAGCAACCAAGAATCAATACGTTGGCATCATAATTCACAAAAGTGTCATTTAAGTTGGCAACTTTAGGGAAGTTTTTGGGTGTGAATTTGTATTTTGTTGCATATAAAAAAGCCCAGTACAAACTGAGCTGACCATTCTATTTCTGGTTACTTAGAGTTATTTCTGGTTACTTAGAGCTATTTGGTTTGCTTTTAAATTGCTTAATGCTTTTCTTTTTAGCTGTTCTTCGATTGGCCATTTTATCTTTAGGTGGACGCTTGCGAGCGGTCGTTTCAGATGCAGGTTTGTCGGTAACCGGGAAACCCTCTAATGGTTGCAGCACTAACGGCTTATTGGTCAAGGTGCGAATCGCATTGAGGTAGTCAGTTTCGCTGTGGCTAACCAGAGAGACCGCGCAGCCAGTACTTCCTGCTCTTGCTGTACGACCAACGCGGTGTACGTAAGTTGCTGAGTGAGAAGGTAATTCGAAGTTAATTACGACAGGTAATTGATCAATATGAATGCCTCTAGCCATCACGTCTGTCGCGATAAGCACACGAGTCTCGCCATTTTTGAAACTTTCTAATGCTTGCTCTCGTTCTTCTTGGCTCTTATTTCCATGTAACGCACTCACACTGATTTTGGCTTTATTCAATCGTTTGGTTAATGCATCGGCATTGTCTTTTGCGCCAATAAATACCAATACTTGCGGCCATGTGTGTTGATTGAGTAGTGCGATGAGCGCTTGAGCTTTACTGCCTTTGTTCACTAAATACAGGGTTTCTTCAATAGCCGCGACCACGCTGTTTTCTTGATGTGTCGTGACCTTAACTGGATTTGAAAGAAGCTCTTCAGCCTGACCTACTAATTCGGGCGGAAGTGTCGCAGAGAACAACAGTGACTGACGTTTGCTCGGTAGTGCTGAAGTAATCGCTTGAATATCTGGCCAAAATCCCATGTCGATCAGGCGGTCGGCTTCATCAAGAACCAATGATGAACACCGAGCTATATCCAGTTCATCACTTTTGATTAAAGCAAGTAGGCGGCCCGGTGTGGCGATGGCTAATTGTGGTTTAGTCGATAATTGTTGCTGTTGATCATCAGTATTTACGCCGCCCGTTAGCGTTACCAATTTGATATTGAGCGTTGTCGCGATCGGTTCTAAAGATTTGGTCACTTGAGATGCAAGTTCACGGGTTGGAACAATGATCAGTGCTTGCAGTTCATTCACATCTTGGTTGATGTTATTCAGTAAAGGTAAGCCGAACGCCAATGTTTTACCGCTGCCCGTTTGAGCCAATGCGAGTACGTCTTTCCCCGCAATAATGGTAGGAATTACCGCTTGCTGTATCTCTGTCGGCTTATTGAATTGAGATGAGAGCGCGGAGACGGTTTTTGCGTTAAGGGTTAGGCTATCAAATGACATAAATGAACCAAGTATCAAAAAGGAGGTGGAGTCTATCAGGGCTACAAATGTTAGAGAATCAGTTTTGTATGTTAGACGATAAACACATTCATTATACGCGCGAATTATGTCTGTTAGCTATACGCGATAATTAAGCGTTTATCATATTGTAATGGCACTGAATGGACGTACAATGTCCGCCCTAAAAATGTTCATGAAATGAGATCGAAATGTGTTGGGACAGTATCTGGCTGTTTATCGTTATCGTGTTTTTTATTGCCATTATCCCGGGCCCAAATGCGCTGTTGGTATTAAGCACAGCCTTAACTCAAAGGAAGCTGTTCGCATTTGTGAACGTGTTGGGCGTGTCATGTGGTTTCTTTTTTCATGCCTTTATCTCGGCTAACGGCATAAGCTTATTACTGTCGAACACTCCCATGGCCTTTGAAGGGCTAAAGTGGGCTGGGGTTTTGTATCTTGTCTGGCTTGGGTATAACCATTTTCGTGCGGCGCTGCGCGCTCAAGAGGGCGTGCTCTCTGTGGTGAGCGCATCGGGAAGTAAGCTATATCATCAGTTTTTCAAAGGGCTTCTCACTAATCTACTGAATCCTAAAATTGTCCTGTTTTATCTTTCTATATTCCCTCAATTTGTTTCAACAGATGCGATTGTGACAGACAGTTTGATACTTGGTGCAATTCAAGCGTCAGTGGTGTCGATGTGGTTCTTAGTTGTGATCTTAATGGCGGATACCTTTAAGCGCTTGTTAGTTCAAAAGCGCACCTCGCAAATGGTGAACATTGTGTGTGGGATTCTATTCGTGGGCTTCAGCATTCAGTTGGCATTGTTTCAGCTTTAGGGTGCGATGCGAAGAATTGGGTTTTTAGCTATTGGTTCAGTTCATTTCCGGCTTAGTTCTCGTTTCCATCTTAGTTTTCATTTCCGATTCAGTTCTCATTTTTTACTGAATGCTAAGCAATCCGTGTTTCTCTGTATAAATCTCTAAAGCATTAGCTCGGGAAGTCGATATAATTATTAGCTATCAATTTGGTGAATGTGTTTATTTGAGACCAATTGAAGCTACAGCCTATTGCTTGACCGAAATAACAGAGACAGGGAGTCACTAATGCGTGAAGATTCATTCACCCAGAAACGCAAATATTACCGCTTAAAGTACCCTCAAAAGGCTCGTCCGGTGATGCGAATTAAGGATGAGCTTTTTCATGTCAGCGAAGTTTCTGAAAAGGGTGTACGCCTGATGATGCGTAACATCATTCCGGTTTATCGTGGCTTTTCAATGGCCGGCACCTTGAGGTTGCATGACAACAACAGTATCGATATTAGCGGTGCTGTATTGCGACAAGAAGGTGACGAAGTGATCGTTCAGTTATCACAAGGCCCAAGCTTCAAAGATATGGTGTCTGAACAACGCCACATTAGGCAAAGATACCCAGTGTTTTTTGCTAGCCTCAGAGTGGCATAGAAAGCTTTTAAAGTTAGATTCACTCATCCAAGCCGATATTAAAAAACCAGCACTTTCACAAGTGCTGGGCTTTGTTCTATCTATAGCCCAGATTCTTATAAACCAAAGGCGATACAGGTAAAGCTAATGAGCTTAGTTCGCCTTATAGCTCGTCTACTGTAGCCCAAACTGCGGCTAGCATGTCGTGACCAAACGCGACACTTCGTTCTGGAGACCAGCCGTAAAGTTCGTCAGCGTGACTGATGTGATCTTTAAATGGCATCTCGACGGTGTAAGCCAAACACTTGAATTGCTCACCAATCCAGTTTGTGCCAACTGTCATGTTTGCTTTGCCTGGTTCGTCTTTATCGTAACCAAATTCATCTTGGAACTCTGGCGTGATAGTGAGCAGTGCTTGCTTGAAGTGGCTCTCTAGCTTCGCGATGCGCTCGTTGTAAGAAGGTGTGCCTTCGCTACCTGCTACAAAGTTATATGGAATCGCTTCGTCGCCGTGAATATCTAGACACAGGTCAACGCCCGTTTCCAGCATACGCTCGCGAACAAGGAATACCTCTGGGCTGCGTTCCATAGAAGGTGATTGCCATTCACGGTTCAGGTTTACGCCAATCGCGTTAGTACGCAGGTGACCGCGGATGCTGCCATCTGGGTTCATGTTTGGTACAACTCTGAACACAACGCTGTCTAGAAGAGAGCGACCAACCGTATCTGTTTCATCAAGTAGGCGTTGTAGCAGGCCTTCGATCAGCCATTCAGCCATCGTCTCGCCAGGGTGTTGGCGACCAATAACCCAGATGTTTTTCTTCTCTTCACTTGGCTCGCCGATGGTTAGCAAAGTGATGTCGTTGTTGTCTAGCGTCTGACCTAGAGTTTCAAGCTTACAAGCAGGGTGCGTTTGAGCATTGTGCAGAAGATCTTGGTGACGATCGTATGAGTACGGCGCGAAGTACGCGAAGTACATTGAATCGTGTTCAGGGATGATATCGAAGCTTAATGTATCGCCATCGAACTGAGATGGGATACGGAACCACTCTTCACGGTCATACGATGCAACTACATCGTAATCTTTCCAGCCTTCAGGGTAGGCAGATGTTGCCAATTGACCGATTTCAAAGTGGTGAGCTTGTTGAGCTTCACTTTCTAAGCGGAAGTGAAACCACTGAGAGATTTCAGTTTGGTAGTCTGCTGGGATAGTCAGTTGAATGTTTTGTGGTGAATCTGCAGAAACGACGTGAATGTTGCCGCTTTCGAAATTGCTGAAAATTTTCATTGTAGTTTTTATCTCGTAGTTGAGTTGCCGTAAGACTAGCACACTTTTTTTCGAGCAAACCACTAACTAAATCGGAATGAGATGTTATTTCAACTATCTACTTTTTAGTTCTCTACTTTGAGCAGTACTTCCTATCTATCGACGCTGACAAGTTGTACACCCACGACAGGCTGAACGTGTGTGGCGATCTAACTTGCTGCGTTGAACCTTACAATAAGCGTTTTTCAGCGCTCTTCGTCCAGAGAACCAATCATCGGGTTTTGACAGGATCAGATAACCATTAAAGCGTTTCATAAGCTCGACTCTATTTTGGTCGATGAACTTGCTATCAAAGCCAATCTCAAAGTAATCAAGCGCTTGTTCGATGGCAGTGAAACTCGCTATTTTTTGTTGGAATTCTGTTTGGCTCATTGAGTGAGGAGTTTATGAAAAATAGATAGCCAATATTGTAATAGATTTACAATTTACTTCTTTGACTTAGAAAGCCGTTTTGTCTCGTTGATGTTGGATTAATCAATAATGAATATTTAACCGCTGCCTCTTATTTGGTGGGTGATTGTATCTGGTGGGGAATAATTTCGTGAAGTGACCTTGGGTTCTCATAAAGGTTCAATTTTTGTTCCTCAGAATGCGATTTATGATCCAAATCAAACTGATCTACCCCTAAAGTACTATTCTGATCTTAATTGTAACCAATTGTTGAAGATGATTAAGAATTATGACAATAAAAAAACGTTATATCGCACTAATAGCGGCGGTTGGTATAGGTATTGGCTGGTTAACCTTAGGGGGAACTGCAGCCGTTATGCACTATACATCGAGCACTGAGTTTTGTGTTTCTTGCCACACAATGGAAGCACCCCACAAAGAATACCAAGGTTCTGTACACTTCAGTAACGCAAAAGGCATTCGAGCTGAATGTGCCGATTGCCACATTCCAACTGATCCGATTGACTACGTGATCACCAAAGTAAGAGCGTCCAAAGACATCTACCACGAATTTATTTCAGGTAAGATAGACACGCCTGAGAAATATGAAGCACACCGTGAAGAGATGGCTGAGACAGTTTGGGCTCAATTCCGCGAGAATGACTCAGCGACTTGTCGCTCTTGTCACGAATTCGATGCAATGGAAGAGTTCGAGCAATCTCGTGATGCAGCAAAAATGCATGCTTATGGTCGTGAAAATAACCAAACGTGTATCGATTGTCACAAAGGCGTTGCACATTTTGCTCCTGAAGCTCAGCTAGATAGCAAAGCGTTCGATACCCTGATCGCATTTACGAAAAACACGCCAGCAGATGCGAAAGTGGTTTACCCAGTAACCGATATCGCAATGGGTGACTTCGGCAGTGTAAACCCAACAGCAGAACTGCAAGTGGTTAAGGCTGAAGGCGACAACCGTACTGTGACTTTGAATGCATTCCAAATGAAAGGTGCAGAGCAAGTGCTTTACTTCGGTGAAGGCCAACGTGCAATCGTTGCGACATTGACAGACAAAGGTCAAGAAGCACTGACTACTGGTGACTATAAAGCAGATGCTTATGGTAACGAGTGGCGTTCAGTTGCGCTAACGGGTGATATCACTTCTCCAGTTGTCGATAAACTAGACCCAATCTGGTCTTACGCAGAAGAGTTGGACAACGTTTACTGTGCAACGTGTCACGCGAAAATTCCTTCAAACCACTTCACTGTGAATGCTTGGGGGCCTGTTGCGAAAAGTATGGGCGACCGTACAGACATTTCTGAGCAAAACCTTGAGCTGCTGACTAAGTACTTCCAAAACCACGCGAAAGACGTTGTTGGTCACTAAAGAGAATTAGAAGGATAAAATTATGACTAATATGACACGTCGTGGATTTATGAAAGGCACAGGTATTACAGCTGGTGCGTTGGCATTCACATCTTTGACGCCGATGAGCGCAATTGCTTCGGACAAACGTGGTTCTGGTGTTCTAACATCAGGTCGTATGGGACCAATGCTGTGTGAAGTGAAAGATGGCAAGTTAGTGTCGACGACGAATGCACTGGCACAAACGGTTCCAAATAGCCTGCAGACCACAGGCCCTGATCAAGTACACACCAAAGCGCGTGTTAAGTACCCTATGGTTCGTAAAGGCTACTTGGCTAACCCATCTGCACCTGAAGGTGTACGTGGTAGTGATGAATTTGTTCGTATCTCTTGGGATGAAGTGTACAAATTGATTCACCAACAACACTCACGTATTCGTCAAGAGCACGGTGCGGAATCTGTATTCGCAGGCTCTTATGGCTGGCGTTCAAGTGGTGTTCTGCACAAAGCGCAAACGCTTCTACAACGTTACATGAGCATGGCTGGTGGTTACTCTGGTCACTTAGGTGATTACTCAACAGGTGCTGCGCAAGTTATCATGCCGCACGTTGTGGGTTCGATTGAGGTGTATGAACAGCAGACGACTTACCCAGTTATCCTTGAGCACAGTGATGTGGTGGTACTTTGGGGCCTAAACCCAATTAACACCTTGAAGATCGCTTGGAGCTCAACCGACTGTGCAGGTCTTGAGTTCTTCCACCAGTTGAAGAAGTCGGGCAAGACAGTGATTGCGATTGACCCAATGCGCTCTGAGACTATCGAGTTTTTTGGTGACAACGCAGAGTGGATTGCTCCTCACCCAATGACTGACGTAGCCATGATGATGGGTATCGCACACACGTTAGTGAAACAGGGCAAGCACGATAAAGAATTCTTGGGTAAATACACAACAGGTTACGACGTATTCGAAGCTTACTTGATGGGTAAGGAAGACGGCGTAGAAAAATCTGCTGAGTGGGCGTCTGAGATCTGTGGTGTGCCAGTGAAGCAGCTTGAGCTACTTGCGGATATCTTCAGTAAGAACCGTACTATGCTGATGTCTGGCTGGGGTATGCAGCGTCAACAATACGGTGAACAACGTCACTGGATGTTGGTTACGCTAGCGACAATGCTAGGTCAAGTTGGCTTGCCTGGTGGTGGTTTCGGTCTTTCTTACCACTACTCAAACGGTGGTAACCCTGCTCGTGATGCAGGCGTACTTCCTGCGATTTCAGCGTCACTTGGCGGTGGTTCTTCGGCGGGTAACGATTGGGCTGTTTCAGGATCTGTGAACGCATTCCCTGTAGCGCGTATTGTTGAAGCGCTAGAAAACCCGGGTTCAAGCTACCATCACAATGGTCACAACCTAACGTTCCCAGAGATCAAAATGATCTGGTGGGCAGGCGGTGCGAACTTTACTCACCACCAAGATACCAACCGCTTGATCAAAGCTTGGCAAAAGCCTGAGCTGATTGTTATCTCAGAACCTTACTGGACAGCAGCAGCTAAGCACGCGGATATTGTTCTGCCAATTACTACATCGTTTGAACGTAATGATATGACGATGACGGGTGACTACAGTAACCAACACTTAGTGCCAATGAAGAAAGTGGTTGAGCCACAAGGTGAAGCTCGTAACGATTTCGATGTATTTGCGGACATGTCTGAGTTACTTGCTCCGGGTGGTCGTGATGTGTACACCGAAGGCAAGACCGAGATGGAATGGCTGTATGGTTTCTACAAAACCGCACAGCAAGGTGGTCGTGGTCAGCGTATCGTAATGCCTAACTTCAGCAAGTTCTGGGAAGATAATCAGTTGATCGAGATGAAGTGGAACGAGAAGAACGCACAGTTTGTTCGTTACGCTGATTTTCGTGAGAACCCAATCATGAACCCACTAGGTACACCAAGTGGCAAGTTCGAGATATTCTCAAGAACCATTGAAGGTTACCAACTAGATGATTGCCCTGCACACCCAACTTGGTTAGAACCAACAGAGTACACAGGCAACGCTAAAGATGGCGAACTGCAACTGATGACAGCGCACGCCGCGCACCGTCTGCATAGCCAGTTCAACTACGCGAAGATCCGCGAAGAGTATGCGATTGCAGACCGTGAACCGATTTCAATTCACCCTGAAGATGCGAAAGCTCGAGGCATTAAAACGGGTGACTTGGTTCGTGCACATAATGGTCGTGGACAAGTATTGGTGGGTGCATTAGTGACGGACGGCATCAAACAAGGCTCTGTATGTATCCATGAAGGCGGTTGGCCTGATTTAGATAAAGAGACAGGCCTATGTAAAAACGGTGGCTGTAACGTGCTTACGTTAGATATCCCGACTTCTCGTTTGGCGAATGGCTGTGCTGCAAACTCTGCGCTTGTGAAGATTGAAAAATACACAGGTCCAGTATTAGAACTCACGGCATTTGATCCACCTAAAAACGGCTAATCTTTAACAAGTAATAGCTAACTGAATGAAGCCAGCCTAATCGCTGGCTTTTTTTGATCCTTTTCTTGCGATGAAGACTATTACTCAATGTCGGCTAGACATCCCATAATAATCAATGACATCTAAGCGAGAAGTAAGCTCATGAATCGAATCAATCCAAAGAAACTACTTCGCAGTAAATGGACGGCCGTTAGCCCAATAAAGAAAGAAAAACACTTCATGGTCACAGAGGTCGAGTTTGAAGAAGGGGAGGTCATTCGTTGTTTAATAGAAGCGGTGATGACCAAACGAGAGGAAGACATCAACTGGCGGGATCTCACCGACAAGGATCATTGGCTTCCCGGTTGGAAATAAGGATAGCAAGTAGGGAGCAGTCGGTCACCTCTACTTATTTCTAATTACCCGCTGCTGCACGCCCTTGCCAGTATTTAAGGCCTTCTAAGACACCCTCAGCATGTGTTGCTCTACTCGTGTATACGTTGTCTCTATCCGATAGGTGAGCAACCTCTGGGTAATGGTTAGCAACCAGTATCGAGTTTACGCCTTCAATGGTGAGCATTGAGGTGTCGTTAGCTGAGTCACCTGCGACGCACACTTCTGCAACGCTCAAATCGTGTTGTTCGAGTAGGTGGTGAATCGCAGTCGCCTTGTTTACGCCTTTTGGTGTGATATCTAAGTACCAATCATGAGAGTAAGTCAGGTGAACATCTAATCCGTGCATCTCCAAGCTAGATTCAATCAGTTCGTGTTGAGGCTCTGAAAGCTTTCCTTCAAAGGTGATCTTGTAATCGCCTTGATGGTTTTCTATGCGTTCACCCATAAAATCAAGGGGGGCGAGAGCCGTCTCTACCCTTGATTTGTTCCAAGAAGCTTCCAGTTGGTTATGCCAAACATGGTCTGGTTTTTGGGAATGAACATGATGAATTTTGGTGCCCACATCGCTAATAATACTGTGTGGCTTCGGGTAGTTATCCGATTCTAAACCCATTCGAATCGAAGGTAATGTTCTTCCTGTCGCGATGATAAAGCGAATATCAGGTTGTTCTGTGAGGTAATCAAATAGCTGGTTAACACCGTGAGATGAGCCTCCATCAAGCGTACCGTCAAAGTCACACACCAACATTTTTATCATTCGAATTCCTTGTCTTTTTCTCTATTTCGTCACGGGAAAATGCTTATTTCTTTTATAAAGAATGGCTCAGCAATGAGCACTCTACAAGTTGAAGTTCAGCTTAGATAATCACCAATTGACAGTTTGCAGCAAGTATCACAGTTGGTGTGACGTATTAAAATTCTTGGTTGAAAAGGTTGATTTCAACTCGCTGACTTTAGCCGGTTGACCTTTGGTTTTTAGGTAGAGATTGAGAGTTGATCTTATATTTTTTACCGAGCGAACTTTCGCCTCGGAAACATCATGAAAGCTTAATAAATAGTTCGTGCTCGAATTATTTGTGCACGAACTAATTATGGCTTTTGTTGGTTCATTCATCCTATTAATCACTCTAATGTAAAATTAATATTCAATAATCTACGACTACGTAATACATAATATTGGCCGTACGCTTATCTAATTTATCCCTTTTATTATCAGTAGCTTGCTTTGTTTTTGCTTATTTTTGGTCTTGTTGTTGCTGGTCTGGTTTCAGTCTGTTGCCTTGTTTTACCGAACGAAGAACCTTGATTTACATGTGTCAATTACTTAGAGTACTAATTGTTTTTCGGGTTTAAATAACCAATTTAAGTTTAAATAACTGATAAAGGATTAGATTACATGGATCCCATACTGGAAGTTAAGGGACTGTACAAGGTGTTTGGTGAAGACACCGACCGTGCTTTTACAATGATTAATGAAGGCGCAAATAAAGATAAAGTTTTCGAAGAAACAGGGCTAACGATCGGCGTTAACGATGTTTCTCTTAGTATTCAAGAAGGCGAGATTTTCGTCATAATGGGACTGTCAGGATCTGGCAAATCAACCCTAGTACGCCTTCTTAACCGCTTGATCGAACCTACCAAAGGCAATGTGCTTCTTCGAGGCAAAGACATTGCCCACATCTCAGAAGATGAACTCCGCGAAGTTCGCCGCAACAACATCTCCATGGTTTTCCAAAATTTCGCTTTGATGCCGCATATGACGGTTATCGAGAATGCCGCGTTTGGTCTAGAGCTTGCGGGTGTTGAAGTTGAACAACGAAAGCAATCAGCACTTGAAGCACTTGAGCGTGTTGGCCTTGGCTCATATTCAGAATCTTACCCAGATGAGTTGTCTGGTGGTATGAAGCAGCGTGTTGGTTTGGCTCGTGCACTAGCATGTGACCCAGATATCTTGTTGATGGACGAAGCGTTCTCGGCGCTCGATCCTTTGATTCGTACTGAAATGCAAGATGAGCTTATTCGCCTTCAAAATGACGATAAACGAACCATTGTTTTTATCTCGCATGATTTGGATGAAGCGATGCGTATCGGTGACCGAATTGCGATTATGCAAAATGGCGAAGTGGTTCAAGTCGGTACTCCAGACGATATTCTTAGTAACCCAGCGAATGATTATGTCGAAGCTTTCTTCCGTGGTGTGAACGTAGCAAGCGTACTTACTGTGAAAGACATTGCGCGTAAGAAGCCAGCTGCGGTATTTAAAAAATCAGAACACGATGGCCCAGCGTCCGCTCTACAAATTTTGATGGATAACGACCGCAAGTACGGCATCGTAGTTGAGAAGAGCAGCCGTTACTCCGGCATTGTCTCTATCGACTCGCTTCGTAAAGCCCACAAAGAGAACAAATCACTCATCAGCGCACAGCTCGATGATGGACTAACGCTGAACCCTGATTTACCAATCAATGATGTGCTTGGCCTAGTTGGTGGTGTGCCTTACTCAGTGCCTGTTGTGGATGAGCAAGGTAATTACTTTGGCGTGGTGACTAAGTCACGACTGTTACAAACATTGGATAAGGGGTAGATCATGTCGTCTGAACAAACAAATAATGACCCATGGTCTCAATCGGCTCCTCCAGCTCAACCTGCAAGTGATCCTTGGGGTCAATCCGCTGATACCTCACCGTCAGCGGATTGGTTAAGCAGCGAAACCGTTGAAACGACACCTTTTGATCCACTTGACCCTTTTGCAGAGGCTGTGCTGCCTGTTGACACTTGGGTTGAGTCTGGACTGAATTGGTTAGTTGAGCACGGACGCCCACTATTCCAGGCAATCCGTGTGCCTATCGATTTTATCCTAAGTTCATTTGAAACGGCGTTGGTGTCTACGCCAGCACCATTCATGTTGATCATCTTGTTTCTAGTGGCATGGCAGTTTTCAAACTTGAAGCTTGGCGTTGCAACGGCCGTATCTTTGACTTTCATTGGCTTGATTGGCGCTTGGTCTGAAGCAATGACCACATTGTCACTGGTCATGACATCCGTATTCTTCTGCCTATTGATTGGCTTACCCATGGGGATATGGCTCGCTCGAAGTAACACGGCGGCTAAATTCGTGCGCCCAATTTTGGATGCTATGCAAACCACACCAGCCTTCGTTTATTTAGTACCGATCGTCATGTTGTTTGGTATCGGTAACGTTCCGGGTGTCGTGGTGACCATCATATTCGCACTTCCTCCTGTTGTTCGTTTGACCATCTTGGGTATTCAGCAAGTTCCGGAAGAATTGATCGAAGCGGGTCACTCATTCGGTGCAAGCAAAAAGCAGATGCTTTACCGAATTCAACTGCCACTTGCATTACCAACTATCATGGCGGGCGTGAACCAAACACTGATGTTGTCGTTATCGATGGTGGTTATCGCATCAATGATTGCGGTAGGTGGTTTAGGTCAAATGGTACTGAGAGGTATTGGCCGTTTGGATATGGGACTGGCCGCTGTTGGTGGTTTAGGCATCGTTATCTTAGCCATCTTATTAGACAGAATCACCCAAGTACTGGGTGTCAATGCTGGTAATACAAAATTACGCTGGTATCGCATGGGACCTGTTTCCCTTGTACTGAATGTACTTAATCGCGGTAACAAATCAGAACTTCAATTAAGGAAAAACACCAATGAATAATTCATGGAAGAGTAAACTCGCAGTAAGCATCGTTTCTACATTAGCGGTATCGACTAACGTGTGGGCAGCAAGCCTACCGGGTGATGGCGTATCAGTTCAGCCTGTTCAATCGTCTGTAGCGGAAGAGACATTCCAAACATTGATCGTTAACCGTGCTCTAGAAGAACTGGGTTATGACGTGAAATCAACTCAAGAAGTGGACTACAACGTAGGCTACACCTCGATTGCAAAGGGTGACGCAACGTTCCTAACGGTAGGTTGGTTCCCGCTTCATGCTGATAAATACACAATGGCAGGTGGTGATGAGAAATTCTACCGTGAAGGCCAATATGTAAGCGGCGCTGCTCAAGGTTACCTAATTGATAAGAAAACGGCTGAAAAGTACAACATCACCAACATTGGTCAATTAACTGATCCAAAAATCGCGAAGCTGTTTGATGCGGACGGTGATGGCAAAGCAGACCTAACAGGCTGTAACCCAGGTTGGGGTTGTGAGATGGTGATTGAACACCAACTTTCAGCGTTCAAACTGGACGATACGGTAACTCACAACCAAGGTAACTACGCTGCAATCATTGCAGATACAATTTCTCGTTACCAAAAGGGTGAATCAATCCTTTACTACACGTGGACACCTTACTGGGTAAGTGGCGTATTGGTGCCTAACGAAGATGTAGTTTGGTTAGAAGTTCCTTTCTCAGCACTTCCTGGCGAGCGTTCGAACGTGGATACGACGCTATCTAACGGCAAAAACTACGGCTTCGAAATGAACTCAATGCGCATTATTGCGAATAAAGAGTTTGCTAAGAACAACCCATCAGCAGCGAAGCTTTTTGAAATCATCAAACTTAACATCAATGATGTAAGCGCTCAGAACATGATGATGAGTAAAGGTAAGAACAGCTCTGCGGATATCGAAGCGCACGTAAACGGTTGGATCAAAGCGAACCAAAGCACGTTCGATGGTTGGATTACAGAAGCGAAGAAAGCAGCACTGTAACTTTGACTTGTATTTGTTCTGTCTTACCAGACACTTTGATTTGAAATGATGAGCGTGTTGAGTGATTGTGTAGAGTCACTCAATCACCTTCAAACCAAGTGAAAGGGCGACAAGAGTGAACATTATAAAGCCAGCAGTCCATTTGGATTGCTGGCTTTTTGTTTTCTGTTTCTATTTTTGAGCTTCTAGCTGTTAATTACAGCTCTAGCGTTCGCCTTGAACTTCGAAGTTGTCGCTGACTAAGCGAGCGCAGCCATCGGCTTCAAGTGCCCAGTGTTCATGATGTACAACGCCAAACGCTTTGTTCATTGTCCAACTCGCGGTAAGAATGTAACCGCCGTCTGGGTGCTCTTCCCATTTTACATCGGTGTAATCAACGTCTTTGAAACCTTGGTCGATGATGTTTTGCCAAAATGCTTGAATCGCTTCATGACCTTCAAAAGTACCAAATGGACGCGCTTCCATTACGCAGTTCTCTGTATATTGGTCTGCACAACCTTTCGCGTCTTGGCTGTTGAATGCTTTTTGCCATGCGTTAATGCCTTGCTTACACGCTTCTAATACTTGATTGTTTGACATTGTTTTCTCCATAACAGTCTTCTTTGAAACACTGTGTTTTTGATTGGGTTATCTCGATAAGTTGAATACAGTTTAGCTTTGGTAATTAACTTGAAAAACAGAGATAATAGAAAATACTGTTTGTAAAAAGAGAACAATAAAATGAGTAAGCTAAAGCAGATGTCGATTTTCGCTCATATCGTGGAACAAGGCTCAGTATCGGCCGCGGCTGAAAAACTAGAGTTGTCTAAATCTGTTGTCAGTCAGCATCTAAAAATTTTAGAGCAAGAGCTCGGTGCTTCGCTTCTTAAACGAACAACGCGAAGACAAACCTTGACCAGTATGGGGGAACGTTTCTATCTAAGCTGTAAGGATATTAATGTAATCGCCGAATCGGCATGGGATATGGCGAAAGCTGAGTTGGAAGAACCCCAAGGTCGGATTCGTATTACTGCTCCAAATGCACTGATGGACTTGTTGGTTGCGCCTGTTATTGCGGATTTAATGAAGCAATACCCGAAACTAAAGCCTGAGCTGATCAGTGATGATCAACACTTGGATTTCATGGATCACGATATTGATCTCGCGGTACGAGTGGGTAGCTCGCGCGACAGTAATCTTAAGCAGAAACGGTTAGGCGAGTTTAAAGACGTGTTGTGCGGCGTAGAAAGCATGCGAGAGCGTGAACTTGAATCAATTCCTTATATTGCTAACTCATGGCAGGGAAAGCAGGTGACTCATCATTTTAGTTCTCAAACTGAGCAGGACTTTGTCTACCAACAGCAAGCTAGTTGCGTCACCAATTCGTTCCACAGTTGCCTTGCTCTGATTAAATCAGGTGTTGGTATCGGTGTGATTCCAGATTTCTGCATTCCTCAGTTATTTGGTGATGTTGTCGACGTGCTGCCAAGCTTTGAATTACCCACCAACACGGTTTATGCGCTAAATCCATTCGCTTCAAATACGCCTATCGCCATTAAGCTGTGTATCCAAGCGTTGGAAGAAAAGCTTAAGCAGAATTTAGTATAAGCTTTCTATCGTTGGTAAAATCCGGTGCTTAACCATATTTACTAATAAAAGAAATAACATGTTTATTACTCAGTAATTCGATCTTGTCGATAGTCAGTACGCAATAGCGGTAGTTTTTGTTTTTGAAGGTGATGTTCGACTTTTGTTCTGTTGGTTCTGAAAACTTCCATATTTCAAATCCAAGGTTTTTCATCAGCTCCAATGCATTTGGGTTTTTGATCATCATAGAGAATTTCTTGATCTTAGTATTGCTTGCAAGAAGCTTCATATCGGAAATCAGGTTCGCAATAGATTGTTCGCGCTTCTCAGAGTGACCGCTAACCACAATGTAATTTAAGTTCTGGTTAGAATCTAAAGAGCAAGCTTGCTTAATATGTAGATGCTTATTTTGGTATTGCTCGAACACCTCTTCGTTGAAGAAAAAACCTAGGCTATGACTAACAATATCGCCATTAACATCGACCATTTTTCTGCCATGCGCCTTTTTTTCACTGCAATAGAGAAACAGATCTATGGTATCAAGGGCTGAAGGATCCATCTTTGTATATTGTGAAATCAGCTTTATTCTATCTATTACTGCTTTGTCATTCTGATCTGTCATTAGTGGCATGATCTGACAGTCGCAGCCTTCTTCTATTTCCCCTTTAGAGATAGACGATATTCGGCTTTGAAACGAAAAGAACCTCTCACGAAGGAAGTCTTCAAGTAATGCACTGTCTTCGTTATCTTCTGAATCAAAGGATTTCAACGTTGTATACAAGTCCAGACCAAGGCAGTCCAATAGCTTTAGGGCTTTGTAATTACTTGGTTTTACTTTGCTATTTTCCCATCGATTTATCGTTACGACATCTACAGAGCTGAATTCATCATCTAAGTGATTAATGTATGCCGCAAAATCCTTTTGCGTTAACTTCAATTTTTTGCGCGCTTCGCGCAGTAATTGCGGAAATTTCATCATGGTAGAATATTCATTTTTGATTAGTGACATTACGTTCCGATTAGTCAGATAGTCTATTTTATCAATCGTTAATATACAGTAGCTATAATATTTATTTTTGAATGTAATATTACATTTTTTAGCAGAAGGTTCTGAAAATTTAAATACTTCAAACCCCACACTCTTCAAGAGTCTCATCATATTGGGGTCTTTTACTAAAACAGAATATTTTTTAATGTTTTTGTTCTGAGAAAGTAACTGTATATCTGAAACTATATGCTCAATAACATGATCTCTTGTCTCTGAGTGTGAGCTTATATTAAAATAATTTATGCTTTTGCTTGAATTTAAAGAGCAGGCCATTCTTAGATCTAGCTCTTGAGTTTTTAATGTTTCAAATTGATGGTCTTCAAAGAAAAAGCCTACGTTGTGACTCACAATGTCACCATCTACATTGATCAGTTTGTGACCATGTGCTTTTTTCTCACAGTAGTAGAGATATAAATCAATTTGGTCCAATGGCGAAATATCGACTTTTGTGAATTTAGAAAGTAGTTTGATTCTGTCGATAACGCCAGTGTCACACGGCTCTGACATTAAAGGCAGTGACTTAAAGTTGCGTTTGCCTTGTTGTTGATTCAGGCCTGATAGAGCTGAAATTCTACTTTGAAATGAGCCATAGGATTCGTTTAAAAACAGTTCGATTAACGTGTCTTTTTGTTCGGAATTAAAGCTCCTTATTGTCTCAAACAAATCTCCGCCAAGGTACTGTAATATCTTGAGTGCTTTGTATGTACTAGGCTTTACCTTACTGTTTTCCCAACGATTTATCGTTACGACGTCAACCGCATTAAACTCGTCGTCCAGCTGATTTAAGTAGGTTGCAAACTCTGTTTGTGTAAATTGAAGTTCCTTTCTGAAGTTACGTAACAACTGTGAAAACTCACTCATTAAAACATTAACCTTCTGATAATTAACTCAATGTCTTGATTCTAATTTAGACATCAGATTCTCTATTTAACATCTTCAGTAATTTGTTTTTTACAGATGTTAATTGTTCGGATTATTTGAACTGTATGTTGCGCATGTCCCTAATAGGCTAAGTGCCAAATTAGTGACGTCAAATCTATGGCTTTTTGCCTAGACACTTGTCAATCTACTGTGAAGTGCGCGTTAATGTTCAGATACAACCTTGCCTTTTTCTTATCTATTTTATTGATTCCATTTGCCTCCTATGCGGACACAACGGGTCTTGTTATGGATCTGTCTGTTGACAGCGCGTCTTACGACAACGACCAAGAGGTGGCTTATACGCTTGTTTTAACGAATGAGTCGGATAAAGCTATTGCTGAGTTGGACGTTAAGGATGAGCTGTTAAATATCTTAACGACAGATGACCAAGGGAATAATGTCAGCGCGTTCTCGCAAGTCTTGACTCAAGCGCAATCCTCCTTCCTTTCATCTCCAGGTGATTACAGTCGCTTCGGAAACTTAGATGCATCAGGTGTGCGTATTGCGGCTGGTGGGTCGGTGACCTACACCATGGTCGCCACCGTTTCTGGTGACGCAGCCGGTACGATTGATAACGTCGCAAGTGCGAGCACTGGACTGTTGGATGCTGTTGAATCAAATACAGAATCCATTCAGCGTGGTGTGTACCAACATGATGTTGTTGTTTCGGTCGATAAGACGAACTATCAACTCAATAACAAGCTCACCTATAAGATTAAGGTTTCGAACACTGGCGATACGTTTATTCAGGCGCTCGACGTTCAAGATGTCCTTTCAGATATAAAGGCACTCAATATTGAAGGGGCTTTGCAACAAGCCTTTACTGACAACGTTAATTCAGTTAGCAAGGTTGAAGGCAGCAAAAGCGATCCAGGCACCTTCGCCGAATCAGGGGACTTATCAGTAAGTGCTGCGTCGATTGATATTGGCGGGTCTGTGACTTACGAAATTCAAGCAACTGTTGCCGACAATTTAGTCGGCGACATTGTTAATGACGACATAACTGCTGAAACACGCGATGACTTGGTTACAGTTGATGAGGTTATCACTCCACCCACTGAGCCTAGTATCACCCTGACACATACCTTGAACCAATCGGATAACTACCTAGTCGACGATGAGTTTTCCTATACGGTCACGGTTGCCAACCAAGCAAACTCCGGTATTGCTTACCATTATTCGGTTCAGCAGTTTCTTGCAGATCTTGAAACCGATCTAGGTAACGATGTCAGCAACGAAAAGAACGCAACTGACACGGTTGGTAACCCTTACGATTTTTGGACTAATGAAGTGAGCTCAATCGGTTCTAATAGCCTTTCAGAACTCAATGCATCTGGAAAGGAGTCCAACAAGTCACTAGAAGACAAAGTGTCTATCTATCCCGGTGAGCAGATTGTTTATTCCGTTGTGGTGGACGTTAGCCCTGTGTCTATTGGTCAAATCCCCCAAGTTGTTGCCCGAGTAGTTGATGCTGATGGCCTCGCAGATTCTGGCGATGCTTTGGCTAATATTCTTGATTCGAAAGGCGTTCTGACGACGTCATCAAGTCAAATTACACGTAATAAGAACACCACAGATACTACTTATGTTCCGGGGATAGCCGGTGATAACGAAGTGGTCTATGACATTGTTATTTCTAACAAGGACACAGAGTTTTTTGCCAACGATATTGAAGTTGTCGATAAATTTGCTTGTATCGTGACAGAGCAAGCGGATGGCTCTAACGCTTCAGCATTTTCCGAGTGGAAGCTTGAAGTCGCCGATAGAAGTGGTGACGGATCGAACTATGGCTCATTTAATTACAATACTTGGACAACAAACGACATCAATTTGAAAGTCGACCTCGCACCTGAGGGCTACGTTCATTATAAGCTGACCGCAAAAGTGGCAGACACCAGTGTGGGTCAGATTGTTGATGATGGTACCGATGCCGGCTTGTGCTTAGGGGATAACTTAGGCGAGTCGGGCTCTGGCGTTCAAATGCCAAACTCGAAACTAAAAGTCCAAAAGGGAGTTGATTCTCGTTACTACTCAGCTGGCGGCACCCTGAACTACGACATCACGGTAGAGAATAACGGTGACGGCTACGCGATTGATATACCGGTTTATGATGATTTAGTCTCTGTCATGACTCAGTCTATTAATGATACACCGACTAAAGCGTATTTGAGCTGGATTATTACTGCGAAATCTTATGCCTCTGACGGCTCAATTTCGACAAACAGTGATCCCGGCTTTACTGGTCAAATTGAAGGTAATCAAAGCAATAAACTTATCCTGGACGAGAAGGCTAAGCTGGCCCCACACGATAAGATCGTTTATAGCATTGCAGCGATCGTAAACCCCATTGCCGATGATGAAATCCGTAATGAAGTGACGGTCGACAGTGTGCTTTATTCCGACAGAGGCTCATACCCACGAGATTACTACTTAGTATTGGATAAGCGTGTTGATGGTCATAACGAACAAAACGCGTATACCGACACCACCAATACTGTCACTTATACGATCAGCATTACCAACCCAGCAGGGAACGGTTTCGCCTCTAACATCAATGTCAAAGATGAAATCAGCACCATAGAAGCTGAGCTCCTTCACGAGCCGGGTGAAACCAAGCCCGTGTTCTCATCGTGGACGATCAGTGCAGAAAGAGAGGCAGACTCTCCGTGGGTGAAAGCTGTGACTGACCCTGGATCGTTCTCGGATAACAATGATCTGGATGCCACCGCTCAGATCCCGCCAGGTGCGACGATTACTTATACCATTGTTGGGACACTCGATCGCAGTGTCGACAGTGAGATTCTTTGGGGAGCATTCACCAATACCGCAACAGTGACAGGACCAGATACTAATCTATCGGATACGGTACGTACCTATCCTAGCGAGCCGAATCTTGTAGTCGCTAAGACCGCTCAAAATACCGACTTTGTTGTAGGTGAGCGCGCTACGTTCGATATTTATATCTATAACCGCGGTGTTGGCTATGCAAATGACGCAACGGTACAAGATAGTATTTCAGCGCTTAACTTCTTTAATAGTTGGACAATTGTAGGTTCGACCAACACAGATAAACCGGGTTCTCGTTACGGTGACATTGCTAACGACACTGACATCGATACCGACGTTGATATCACTCCCGGAGGGTGGGTTCACTATGAGGTGAGCGGCATTGTTAAGTCTGACTATGAAGAAGAACAAGTATCGAACCGTGTTGATGTTTACGATCCTATTACAGACCGTGACCACAGCTCTTCCGCTCAAATAGATAACTCACACAGTACCTATGACATCAATGTTTCACTAGCTAAAACGACCGATGTTGTCCGTTACACACCGGGTGAAGATCTCACCTATACCATCGTTATTGGCAATAACAGCGACACTGATGAGACTGATCTTATCTTCATGGATCGCCTGAGTGAGATCACTACTACGCTAGCGAATGATAAAGATGGTGAAGTAGAAGATGTTCTTAATCAAAACCCGTTTGACTATTGGTCTGTTGATACTGGCTCTGGTTTTGGCCCTCAAACGACTGAAGATGTGGAGTTCCCAGTTTCAATTCCGGCCAAAGACTTTGTCACGGTGCGTATTAAGGCGCATGTCAAAGACAATGCGGTATCTAACGGTGTAGCGGACAGAGACGGCGGCATAATCCGCAACGAAGCCGTGCTGATTCATGATGATAATGCCGGTTGTACTGACGATTGTGAGTATGCCAAACGTGCCGTGGCTGAAAACCATCAGGTACATAATAACGGCGGCGTTGTTCGCACTACTAACATTAACCGCTACTCTCCGGGAGATGAGTTGACTTATACCATTAGGTACAACTCTCAAGATGGACATGGTTATCGAAACAACGTAGACGTTAACGAACTGATTAATGACATATCAGTGGAGCTACAAGATGGCAATTCAGGTAATCCATTTTTCGATGATTCGGTAGGTTCAAACAAGTTTACGGTGGCGGTTGCTAAGAGCGATCCTGCGAACGCGGGTACAACAGATGGTACCAAAGACGGTGATGTTGCGAACGACACTGACATCGTAACCTCGATTGATATCGATGCTGGCGAAGACGTGACTTACACAGTAACAGGTACCGTAAGACCGGATGCGGTCGGTAATATTCATTATCGAGATACCGTCGTGATTCCCGATGACTACCATTTAGATTTTGATAAAACGACTGATGAAGCGGTGTACGAGCCCGCTCAAACCGTGACCTATCACTTAGTGATTGAGAATGACGGCAAAGGTAACGCTCACGATATTCCAATCGTCGATAACCTCGAAGATATTACGGTCAGCTTAGTGGATGGTAATACAGGACCAGCGTATTCAGATTGGACCATCACATCGATCGCAACTGGAACTGATTCTGAGTATGTGGATGCGGGCGCAGGTGCTGGCAATGTTTACACATCAACCAACAGTAACCTAAATGTTGAAGCCGATATTCCGATGGGCGCTAAGCTTGAGTACCAAGTTGTCGCGACCATCAATGACAAAGCCAATGGTGATGTTGTTAACGTTCTAACCGTTGATGGTGACACGATATCTCATGATATTCGTCAAGAAGCTCGAAAAGTTGATTTTGAAAAGAACATTCTGGCGTATTACGACACGGATGAAAACGAACTGGTTGGCGCAACTAACTACATGCCAGGTGGTTATGTTGAGTATGAAATTTTAATTGAGAACATTGCGAGCGCCCACGTTGATGATATGAGCTTGCGTGATGACATCGACCAAATTAACACTCAATACTTTGATGGAACGCGTGGCCCTGCCTTTGATAGCTGGACGATTGAAACATTCACTGATAGCTCAGGTATTTCCAACCCAGATGTTGATAACTCAATCCAAGACAATAAGCCGATTGATACTCACTTCGATATCTCGGCAGACAACTTTGGCCGAGCTGCATCGTCAGCGTTTGTCCGCTATGTCATAAAAGCCAAGATCAGTCCGAAAGCAGTAGGTTCTTTCACTAACCGAGCGTACATCGATGAAGATGACGGAAATGAACTAATTGCCGTATCTCCACCTGCAAAGATGGCTGAGCCTGAAATTTCGTTCTCTAAGAAAGCATTTTATGACGCAGGCCTCTCCTCGGCAAAGACTGAGTATTCTCAAGTCGCTGGTGAAAGTGAGGTTTACTACCGAGTTCAAATTAAGAACACGGGTAATGGTATTGAGTATGGTTCTCGCCTTGAAGATACTATTTCTGCAATTCAGACTCGCATTGCAGAAGATGCCTCGACGTCTGGCACTGACCCTGTCGGCCAGCCATTTTTATCTGGTTGGGAAGTGCAGCTAGAAAAAACGGCAGCGGTAGGTTCGATTACAGACGCGGTTGACTTCGTTTCTGGTAATAACGTCAATATTGATAACGACATTGTTATCGCGCCTCAAGAAAGCCTAACGTTCACCATCCATGCTGAGATTCGTGAGGATGCGTTGGGCGATATTCAAAACAAAGCGAATTATGACGGTAAGGTTCGTACTGCGACTCTAATGCCACTAGGAAATAATATCAGTGTTGAAAAACGCGTGGTGTCGATTAACGGCAACCCGTTCAATGATGGGGATACCTATCTGCCGGGTGACGAAGTTGAGTATGAATTTGTGGTCACTAACACTGAAAACGGTTGGGCGAATGATATTCAGATCAAAGACACAATCACAGACATTCAAGTCGAAGTGATTGGCGGTAAAACGGAATCCGCTTTTGTTTCTGGCGATATCACCCATGAAGTCAGCAATGGTATTGATGCCAACGCTGATACTTATGTACCAAGCTACAACACCAGCGGCAACCTTGATATTGATACCGATATTGCCGCGGGAGAAGCGCTGACCTTTAACTTAACCGGTATCGTTCGTGACGACGCTTTGGGCACGATTGATGCGAACCAAGTGACCGCAGGAAGTGACTCTGCAACATCGCAAGTGATACCACCTAAAGATGCTGAGCTCGATTACTTCAAAACCTTGGTGTATACCGATGGTGAATCGGCAGGGTGTTCTGTTCCTTCAAACGATGGCAGCGGTTGTACTTACGCACCACGTGGTGATGTTGAGTACCAAGTTACGTTAGATAACACAGGCGATAGCATCGCAAATGACGTGAGCGTTATTGATGCGATTCACACCATTAAAACCGAAGATGGCGATGATGCGTTCTCTAGCTGGACAACGGCTATTGCGGTTGAACCTGTTGGCACTTATGACGTGCAAGGTAACTACAACGGTAGCGTACCATTGAATGCAACTGTCGATCTTCGTCCTGGTGAGCGTATTGTGTTTGACGTGAAAGGCACCGTGTCGACTTCAGCGACAGGCACTATTACCAACACGGCGCAAGTGAACGGTGATAACACCAACGACATCGTACTTGATCCGGGCCGCTCGAATATCCTGATTGATAAATGGACGGATACGCCTGAGTACGTGCCGGGTGGAACAGTGAATTACTACATCGACATCACCAATGACGATGTGGATTCTGGCCTGTTTTCGATTCGTGACATCATCAGCGGCTTTGAAGTCGAAACCGTCGATGGCTCAATGAAAACGGCATTGACAGAATGGACGGTTGATTACGATGTGCTTTATAACTCGGCGCCGTCAGACCCTGACGCTAATGATTTTTCAGAGCTAGATAAGCTAGTTGCTCAAAACAGTCCAGACATCGATTTACCTGTCGAATCGATCAAGATGGCAGGGCGTGACGATGCCGGTACGGGTGGCGGCGATAAGTACACAGTTGTCCGTATTCACGTCCAAGGCAAGGTACGAGATGACGCGATTGGGCGCTTTACCAATACGGCTTATCTGCGACATGGTTTGGACGATTCGAAGATCGCTCGCTTACGAGAAGGCTTTATCACTCCGAAGTCGGGTCAATTGGTTCTAACCAAAGAAACGACGCCAATTGCAGAACCTGATGCTAAGTATCAACCGGGTCAACCTATCTCATACAAGATCACCGTGGCTAACACAGGTGAAGGTTACCTTGTCGATCAAGTCCTGACGGATCGCATCGATACCATCATGACAGAGGTGGCTAACAGCCCAGATCAAGAGCAAGCGTTGACAGGTAATTGGATCATTAGCGACGAACAGCTTGATGGCAGTGGCGATCCAGCCCTGAACGCTCGCAAAGATGTGGTTAATAACGCACAGGGTTATAGTGCGACTTACAGCATTCACCCGGGTGACAGTTATTCATTTGTCGTGACCAACACTGTTAATGATAAGGCCAAAGGCGAGATCACTAACGTCGTTAAAGTTGATAGCGACGACGGTGAGCACTCTGCAGACGCGACCTACATTCCAGAAGATGCGCAAGTTGAGATCACTAAAGATGTCGATAAAGCAGAGTACCTTCCGGGAGAAACACTTCAGTACACCGTGACCGTTAAGAATAACGGCTTAGGTTGGGCTGAAGATGTTGCTATTGAAGATGCGCTGAAGTCGGTTGAAACCACGATTGCAGGTGGTACGACTGAACAAGCTTTTGACCCTGCTTCAATCCAAATATCGGCGGTATCGACAACCGGTGAAACCCCAGTACCGGATGCAACCCGTGGTGAAGACCTTCATGAGACGCTCGATATTGCGCCTCAAGACAGTATTGTTTTCACTATTCAAGTTGCGACTAATCCGTTGGCGACAGGCGATATTACTAACATCGCATCAGCGACCTTTGACGGCACAACATTTGATGACAGTGCTACCAGTACACCAGTGTTGGCGACGGTTTCGGTCAAGAAGACGGTTGATACGCCATCGTATGAAGTAACCAAGCTGATTAACTACGACATCACCGTAACCAACAGCTCTGATGCGTTTGCATCTGGTGTTCAACTTCAAGACATCATCAGTGACATTCAAGTCGACACGACCGCGGATAAACAAGAGTCGGCATTCCTACTATGGGAAGTGAGCTTTGACGCCTCGGATGATCGCTCTGTTGTCACTCCCAAGACGTTCGACTTGAGTGAAGACATCGATGTGAGTATGGATGTTGCGCCACAGAGCACTGTGACTTTCCATGTTAAGGCGTTAATTCGCACGACAGCGATTGGTGATATCAGCAATACGGCAACCATCACTTACAACGGTGCCCCACAAGACTCTACCGTTACGATTACACCGAAAGACTCTGAGTTTGTTGCGACCAAAACCAATGTCCAAACAGAGTATGAACCGGGTGGTGAGCTGGAGTTCTTGATCACCATAGAAAACACCTCGAACAACTACATCAGTGACTTAAGTGTTGTTGATGACATGAGCACGATAGAGGTGGGCTATTACGATGGTACCACTGGGCCTGCTTTTGTTGCTGGAACCACTTCTTTGGTTGTTGAGTCAACCACGGTAGGAACGACGACGGAGCAAATTAGCCCGATTGAGTACAGTGTGGATATTGCACCGCACGGCACAGTTGTGTTCCGCTCAAAAGGCACCGTAGTCGATACCGCGACCGGACACATCATTAATACTGCGCAAGTAGATGGCGGCGATGTTATCAGTCCTCCAGTTCAAACAGTTGCGGCTGTGGTTCAAGCTGAGCTGTTTACCGATGCCCCGTATTACGTGCCGGGAGAGCAGGTTGAGTATCACTTAGTGGTGCAAAACATAGGCCGAGGTATAGCCAAAGATGTCGCGCTTTACACCCAGTTCTCTGAATCCATGGGTGATCATATTGATGGTAATTTTAGTAATGCGTTTGATGAATGGACACTAACGGCAACATCAGAAGGGGCTGAAACTCAACCTGGCACCTTTGATGACGACAAAGACCTGTTCACCTTGGTCGACATCGCGCCGGGCGGCAAGATTGATTACACGTTCACATTGACGGTCAATGAAGACATGCTGACTAACATCGATGTGCTTGGTTACTACCTCGACTTAACTGGCAGCCCAGCGATGCGCGCTCGTTCTAAGGGCATGTTGGCGTCTGAAACCTCGATGCAGGCAGTGGCAGACCAAGTATCGGCTTTGGATTTACCGCCAGTGGGTGCTGATCTGGTTGTTGAAAAACGTTCAGATAAACCTGAATACACCGAAGATGACGACAGTGTCACTTATTACTTAGCCGTGACTAACAATGGTCAAGGTAACGCGGCCAATGTTCGTCTAACCGATGAGATCAGTGAGCTACAAAACAGCACAGGTAATAAAGTCTTTATCGATTGGACAATTGAAGGTGTGGAAGTCGACGACTCGGGCGCGGTTATTCAGCGTAATTCTTTCCCGTCGAATAAAGACTTAGACACCACCGTTAACCTGAAATCCAACAAACGAAATGCTTACGCGTTTGAAGTGGTGGGCACGCTAGGTAAGGGCTTGGATGATGACATTACCAATACCTTCACGGCGACTGAATCTGACGGTACTGAAACCAGCGACAGTGTAACTACTCACATCAAGAAGATTCCTGATAACTCTGGGGAGTTGGAGCTGACCAAGTCTGCGCTGCAAGATACCGCGCAAGTTGGCGATGCGGTTGAGTACGAGATCATCGTTGAGAACAACAATGAATCTTACTTTAAGAACGTGACGGTGGAAGACCGTTACCCAGGTGGTCTGAAATACATCGTGGATACATCAGAAGTTGTGCTAAGCGGCATTGATGGTGAGTTTGGTACAGAAGACGATCAGGTTATCTCTCAAGAGCCATCAGACACGGGCAAGTTAATGTTCACATCGTTGAACTTTGATCCGGGCGAGAAGCTGCGTATTCGTTACTTATTGCGTGTCTCGGTAGGAGCAACGTTTGGTGATTACATCAACACCGCAGTAGCAAAGGTTGATGGCACGGCTGTTTCTAATGAAGACACCGCCAAAGTAACCGTAGAGCCGGACAAGGTGTTCGATACCTCATCGATCATCGGTAAAGTTTTTGAAGATCACAACAAAGATGGATTCCAAGCCGATGCAACCGCGTTTGATGTTGAGCTAACTGCGAACTTAGCAACGCAAGGCTACATCGCTGATTCGACGCACATCATTCGTGATGGTCAAGACGTTGCTATTCAAGATGGTGCGATAACCACTGCACTTGAGCAAGGCTTGGATCTTGGTGATCTTTGGGGACATTCAGTGAACCGAACGCTGCCAGAAACCAGCAAAGTGGTTATTCAATTTAAAACTCGCACACAGCAGAGCTTTGATTTCTACGTCACGACCGATGCGGGCTCTCGCATCGAGTTCGACGCACAAGGTCAGATTCAGTTTAAGCATGAATCGGACAAGAAAAAGGGACTGAGTGCGGAAAACCTCAATGTAACCAGAAACCTATATCGCGATGGCGAGGATTACCTGTGGGAAATCGTTATCGAGAACAAAGGTATCTACGAAGATGGTATTCCGGGCGTTAAGTTGATGACGGTTGAGGGAATCGTTATTTACACAGACCAGTACGGTCGTTACCACGTGCCCGACCAATGGGTACTCAATAAGAAAGGTAAGAACTTCCTAGTGAAGTTGGACACTGATTCGCTCTCCACCTCCATGGAAGTAGTAAGCGAAAACCCGAAAGTGTTGCGAATTACCCCGAACAAGCTCACCAAGTTCAACTTTAGCGTTCATCGTAAAGACCAACAAAGTGAACAGAAGTAAGCCATTGGAACCGTATCTGGAAATTGTATGAAAGTATTTAGTAAGTCTCGTTTAGCGACGTGTGTGTTAACGGCCATTCCTGTGATGGCGGTAGCGAAAGACACAGGTAAGCTTGAAAAACTCGGTTCTGAGACGACTGGCATTGAAATCACTAAGCCGAACCAAGATCAAGATAGTTCGCGTATTTACCTAGAACAAGGCGCTATTTGGGCAAGCCGTGACATCACTCGCTTTGACCCAGTATTAGATGTCAGTGTCAGCGATGAGTTGGAAGTCGAGCAGGGCGCACTGCGAGACAGTGTCGGTTTCACCATCACGACTAACTATGGTTACTACATCAAAAGGTACCAGTTGGAAGTGTACCGAGTGGGTGACTTTGGCTTGTCTGAGCCAATCGCTGTGCTTGAAGGCGACAAACTGGCGAACGACTCTGACATCAATTGGGATGGTCAAATTGATGTTGATTATCAGTTTGAGGTCGGTGAGCAGCTGATGTTCCGCCTAAAAGCGTGGGACAAAGATGGCAACATGGATGTGACCACCGTTGGTGTGACTGACTTAGTCAAGCCGGACTCTAAAGTCGAGATCGATCGAAACGATAACGACGATGAAGAGAGTAAAGATAAAAGCTACGGCCAAGCTAAGTTGATGCGTCATAACATCCCGACCAATGCGGGTTTAGCCAAGTTCATTGGTACCGGTTTGAAAGGCGTTGATAAAGTTATCATCGGTGAAGATGAATTTGATGTCGAAGACGGCAACTTATACGCAGAGCAGTACTTACCTACAGACTCCTACATTTTCCCTACCAAGGTTGTGTTTGATAACGGTGATGAACGTCGTTACAAGCTTTACGTTCGTATTCCAGATACGTACTACGCACAAACCGGTTTGGCTGATCTTTATGTTGGTAAGAACAATGTGTCTGGTAATAGCGATGCATTAAGTGTCGATGACCAGTACCAAGATGACATCTATAACCAAGG
This sequence comes from Vibrio sp. 10N.222.55.C7, assembly GCF_041473335.1. Taxonomy (NCBI): domain Bacteria; kingdom Pseudomonadati; phylum Pseudomonadota; class Gammaproteobacteria; order Vibrionales; family Vibrionaceae; genus Vibrio; species Vibrio sp. 10N.222.55.C7. The sequence continues at coordinate 119,644 of NZ_JBFRSC010000037.1, read as the reverse complement.
TCGTTTAGCGTACTTTGGTCAGGGTAAATTTGGCGACAAACTTCGTGTAACGACTCACTTTGATACGCGAGAAAGTGAAATCAAAGACATGTTCAAACATCCCTTCGCCTCGGACGATTCGGATGTGTTTGATATCCTCGAAGACGACGATGAGCTTTATTACGGCAACTATGGCGATAGCTCAAACATCGAAAAAGTGGTCAACACCAAGGGCAAGGTTTACCTCAATGTGGAATACGATAAGTCTCAATACTTGTGGGGTAACTACAACACGGGTTTAACAGGCACCGAGAACAACGATTACAACCGTAGCCTCTATGGTTTCAAAGCTGATTATCGTACTCGCGATACTACACAATATGGTGAAGATCGCTTGAACGTGGTCGGTTTTACCGCAGAAGCAGATTCGTTGTATGCACACGATGAGTTCTTGGGCACAGGCGGCTCTCTGTACTTCCTTCGTCATGGTGAAGCGGTACCAGGAAGCGACAAGGTTTATGTAAAAGTAAAAGATGAATCTGGCCTAGTGCAGAATGAAATCCCACTTGAGCCGGGTGTCGACTATGATTTTGACCCATACCAAGGTCGAATTATTTTGACCAAGCCACTCGACAACATCCTATCCGATAGCTTTGGTAGCGTGATTGAAAACGGCGATGATTACGAAAACTTTCTGGTTGTCGATTATGAGTATGTTCCACAAGGTTCAGATTCATTAGACGCGATGTCTTACGGTGGTCGTGCTAAAGGTTGGATCAACGATTACGTTGGTGTTGGCGTGACGTATGCAACTCAAGAAAAGGACAACCAAGACTACGAGTCTTACGGTACGGACTTAACGTTGCGTGCAACAGAAGGTACCTACATTAAGGCTGAGTTTGCACACAGTGAAGGTACTCAAACTGAGTCGAATTTTGTCTCTGTTGATGGCGGCTTAACCTTTACGCCAATTGGCGACACATTGGAAGACCGCGAGGGCGACAGTGTCCAAATCACAGCTGTCACCAGCCTTTACGATCTTGCTCCAACCATTTTTGGTGCTGTTGGTAATGACCTGAAACTTTGGTATCGAGACAAAGACGCGGGATACAGCTACGCAAGCAGCAGCGATGATTTAGAGCAAGAGGCATACGGTGCTGAACTTCGTTTGCAAGCTACCGATCGCTTGGCGGTTCTCTCTCGCTTCTCGACCAATGAAGAGCGCGATGTCGATGGTAATCTAGAAACAGATACTGAAACGATTGAGATTGAGACTCAAGTTAAAATCACCGAGCACATTAAGGTTTCGGCGGCAGGGCAACAAACTGAAGAGCTTAACCAAAACGACGAGCACAGTGATGCCACCTTAGCGGGTGTGCGTTTGGAATACATGTGGGACAGTGAGAACAGCGTTTACGTCAAAGGGCAAAAGACCGTCGACCAGTCGGATGACTATGATGAAAACGACAGCGCGTCGATTGGTGCTGAATTCCAAGTGTTGGAAGACTTGTCTCTTGGTGGCGAATACACCGATGGCGACCGAGGCCAAGTAGCAGAAGCGACTGTGACTTACGATGTATCCGATGACCACTCAACCTACGTAACTTATGTAGATGATAACTACGAAGGCCAAAACAACGTGATTGTTGGTCAGCGTGCAGACCTGACTAGCAGTGTCGATTTCTACCAAGAGAACCAGTTTGTTGATGAAAACGATGGTCATGGCCGTATCGACTCGTACGGCTTTGGCTACGATGTGACGGAAGATGTCGAGATGGGGATCGGTTATCAGCTTGGGGAAATTGAAGATGACCAGAGCATCACCACAGAGCGTGAGTCCATCAGCTTCAATGCTTCAATTGACCTAGATGACATCACCCTAAGCCACAAATTTGAGTATCGAGTGGATAAGAGTGAAGACGACCCTGACATCGCTCAACGAGAACTTCAACAAATCGTGACGACCAACCGTTATACGCATCACTTAACGGAAGAGTACACATTGTTCGGCAAGTACAACTACTCCATTACCGAAAGCGAGACTACGGGCGAAACCATGGCGCAATTTACTGAAGCCACTGGCGGCCTCGCGTATCGTCCGATCTACAACGATCGACTCAACTTACTGAGCCGCTACACGTATATTGCAGATTTCGATCAACTGGATCGCGATGTGGATTATCAAGACGAAACCAGTCAGATCATTGAAGTTGAAGCGATCTATTCGATCGACCAACACTGGGATGTTGGCACTAAATACGCGCATAAAGACAAACAGCAAGCTTTTGAACGAGCGTCTGGTTCGAATGAGCTGGTTAAAAGCGATATCGACCTATACGGATTAAGTGCTTCTTACCGCGTGATGAAAGAGTGGGATGTGACGGGTGAATACCACTGGAAAACAGACACTCTCAACGATGAGCTAGAACACGGTGCATTAGTTTCGGTGAACAAGCACATTGGCGAGAACTTCAAAATGGGGATTGGTTATAACTTCTCTGCGTTTGATAGTGACTTAACCAATGATGATGACTACGACGCATCCGGTGTGTTCATTAACTTAGTCGGCAAGATCTAAGCCAGCCCAAAAGTGGCTTGAAAGTTAAGAGTTGAGAATTCGAAGTGACAGTTAAGAGTAAGATGAAAACAATTATTTTCCTAATAAGCGCAGTGATGAGTACCTTGCTGCTGTCCGGCTGTGCAACCGACACGTACGTGAGTCAGGAGAACCGAGACAAGTTTGCTGGCATAGACGTGTCTAAGTTTTTAATCAGCGAGTGTTTGGCGCCAGAGCGTGAGGTGCACATCGCCATCGCAGAGCATTTTGCGTTTGATAAATATCAATTACGCGACCTCGATAAGATCAACTTGGATACCTTTGTTAAAGAGATCAGAGGCCTCAAAGGGCGTATCACGATTGTCGGCCATACTGATTACAAAGGTTCTCTGGAATACAACGAACGTCTTTCACAGCGCCGTGCTAAATCGGTCGCAGATTATTTGAAAGGGCAACTAGACCCAACGCAATATGACTGGGAAGTGAAACACCTTGGTGAGACTCAACCTCTTCTGTTTGGTAAGACAGATAAAGACCGAGCGGAGAACCGCCGTGCATTTATTGTGTTTGAAGAAGCTCAGAAGTACGAAGAGATGCCTTTCTGTGAGCCACCAAAACCAGAACGTAAAGTTTATATGGCAATGACGCCACACTTCGATTTCGATAAGTCAGTACTCAAGCAAGAAGATCTAACTCAGTTAGATGACTTCACAACGAAGTTGAGCGGCCTGCAAGGCAGCATAATGGTGGCAGGGCACACCGACCAATCGGGTTCACTTTCTTACAATGAAAAGCTGGCAGAGCGCCGCGCAGAAACGGTGGTTGAATACCTCAAAACCAAACTCGATCCTAAGCAGTTTATCTGGGAAGTGAAGTCATTTGGTAAGTTGCAGCCTGCGATTAATGAACGCTCTGAAAAAGCCGATGCATTAAACCGCCGCGCGTTCATTGTGTTCAAAGAATCTGATATTACCGCCGAACAGCAAGCTCTTGCTGGCAGTGAACAAGAAGCGGTGAGCAGCGAGAGCGATTAGAGTTCACCGAAGAATAACGAATAGTTGCCTTTACAATAAAACGCAAAAAGCCCCATACGTTGGGGCTTTTTGTTGCTTGCTCTACGGATTAAGTTGGGTCGAAGAGCTATTCTGATGGCAAATTCTGTTTCAATTCCAGAAGCATTCGGTAGGCACTTTCTCCTGACATCTCATACGGGTTGAACTGGTCTGATGTTGAAAACTGTAAATTAACCAGTTCAGTTAGGCTAGATTGTGGAATATCACCCATAGACCAATCACCAAACTGCCTACAATCGATCTCTTTGAAATATAAAATCATGACGTTTTTGTGTCGCGTGTCATTCAAGATATGATTGTAAGTATGGTTCACTGCGGTTCTCGAACCTTCAATACATTGCAGGAAATACTTATCATTGTGGCTTAGAAGGCCTGTTAAATGGCTTTGCTTATTGCGGTCGTGTGAAATCTGAAGAATGTCGTTCAAAGCCTGAGAATCGCAACTTTCACAGAGCGTACTGACATAAATTAACCGAGTTAGGAACATAGGCATCATTTCGAATTTTTTTTCAAAGGATATTAATAAATATAAGCCAAGATCATGGAATTGCGAGTTATTGATTTAATTGTCACTCGGTGGCTTTTGGAAGAGAAGAGGGTGGGGATGAAGTAGAAAAGGGCAGGTTGCAAGATACGCTAAAATGACTCGAATGTTGGCCATTCAATTATTTTAGCGACCTGCTTGTGAGCTCGTTAGTTGTTTAGAGTTGAAATCGATTCAACGTTAGAAGAGGAATCAAATCGAACGTTGACCAACACATTTTCACGTTCGAAAGTCACATCATCAAAGTCAGTCGTTGCGATCTTAAATCCATTTCTTGCGAATAAACTCGTCACCGTTGTTCGTTGTTTCTGTTCCATACCGCATGTCAGTAGTTCGTTCATCGTGATCTTCATTAGGTAACCGTGTGCATAGTGTAAGCGTACAGACTCTACATTATGAGATCAATTGCTTAATCGATAAGCTATATTGATATGTTCAATTGAGTGATTCAGGTATTTAAAAGCCGGATGGATAGTGGGCAAGGGAGTTATGCGACCTATGACAAGTGGAGCGTTATGTGACCACTGTTCAGCATTCCTTGAACACGAAGTTTGTCGCAAAAATCGCGTTGAAATAAGTGGTTACAAAGCAGGAGGAATTATGCCCGCCGTTTGGTATGTTTGGTCGGTTATTGGAAATATTATCGGCCTATATCTCACTTAACTAAAGTACATCGATTTACGATGAGTAGACTCCTCAATAAGCCTTCTTTTTATTTGAATTTTATATGCTAAGTGGCGTTGTTATAATTGTTATTAATTGCATAGGCTTGATTTTAATATTGGTTTGATTTATAAAACAAGCATTCGTTCATTAACTTCATGATTATATTAGTTTTTACTAACCTTTAAATAACATGGAGAAAGGCGATGAATAAGAACCAAACACGCAACAGGTTAGCGAATTTAGTGCGACTTCGTAGGTCATACAAAGCATCAGACTTTCTGGTGGGTTCTGATGAACTCCGAGTTAAAAAAGATGTGTATAGCTTACGTAAAATCAAACAGTTAGAAATTCGTCAATTGGGTCTTAAAGAAAACGCAATCAATATCGTTTCGTTGGCTTTAGTCCTCTCGGCGGCGACTTGGGCATTTGTTCCTCAGTTCGGTTTACCAATGCTTGCACTGACCTTTATTTTGGCGTTTGTTACATGGCGACGATATGAGTTGCGTGCAGAGTTTAAAGGGGCCGATGAAACTGGCGACCATTGGGTTTCCGTGGCGCGCGGTTGTACTCGAGAAGAGTTCAAAGTATTGAAAAACGTTGAATTGGCTTTACGCGATCAGCTGTCTTAGTGGCTAGATCTGTTAAGGTTAAGGTCTTATAAGCGTTAAGCTCCCATAATCAACAAGGCTCGTCATTGTATGGCGAGCTTTTTATTTTCTGAAAAACACAGGTAGTGCAGGTTACTTTGAGAGGCCAATGCTTATATGTGTAATGGGGGTTGATATGAATCTTAAGTCACGGCGTTTTTGATGCTCTTTGTGGTTTTGAATATAGGGAGAGGGTGGAAATGAATACACGAGTCAGTGAGAGTTCTTTTAAAAGGCTCATCCAGTTAGTTGGTTGTGTTTTGATTATAGTGTTGAGCAATAGTCGACTCTCCAATGCTCAAAGCATCGAGTTTCCTACTTGTGTACAGAGCGAGGTTTTGAATACAGAAATCCACCTTTATGTTGATGAATCGGTGTTAGATGAATATTCCAAAGCATTTATAGCCTCTAAAATAGCGACATGGGAAAGCTATTCGAATCTGGTGTTAAAAAACTCCTGCGTCCCTATGACGAGAAAAGTCACTAAGGTGACTTATACGTCTGAAATCGACAGCCTTTGGTTTCAAGATTTGGGCGCAGCAGAGAGGTTATTAAAACTCTCGATGGAAGAACCGATTCCAGAAACAACAGAAGACGGCGTCCCCATTTTTACTGGGATAGTATTTTCTAATTATAATTTTAGCTTTGAGTCTGATTATTGTGGTATGTCTTCTTCGGTATCCTACTTTTTTTCTTTAGCGATAAACTGCCCTGATTACTTAATGGAGCATGAAATTGGCCATTTAAGTGGTGCTAATCATGACTATAAAACGTTATTGAAAGATTTTGATAGTATAGAAAGTTACATTTCTGGAACGTATCCAAGAGCTCCTCAATATTCATTCGGTACAATTTGTGCTGACAGAGGCACAGTGATGTCTTATGAGCGAGATGTTATACCTGCATATTCCAGCCCGGACATCAGAGTAGATGGCACAAAGTGCGGGGATAGCAAATACCACAATAATGCGAGAGTGCTTAGAGAGTTCGCACAAGCTTATTTAACCCCATGATTGCCTAGCTGCTAGATTGGTAGTCATCCGATTTAGTTACTTTATTATTAATGGTTATTATGAGATTAATGACTGCTGTGGTCGCGACTAATCCCTCTAGAACTTAGACCAAGAACCATACCTAAGCACCAAACCAAGGAGAGAAAATGCAGGTAAGTATTAGGCCCGCCATGCCAAGCGAATTGGCAGCCATTTATTCCTTGGTTATCTCAAACGATGAGTGGACGAAGTTTAACGGCCCTTATTTTCCATACTCACCGCCATCACTAGAAGAGTTTGAAAGCCGTTCGTTTCAACGGTTACTCAATGGATCCGACTTACAGTTGGTGGTTGTAGACGATGTGCCTGTAGGAACCGTCAGTTGTTATTGGGAGTGTGAAGAGACACGTTGGCTTGAAGTCGGAGTAGTCATTTATAACTCCGACTATTGGGGGAAGGGTATTGCTGCGTTAGCTCTTCCTCTTTGGGTATCTTACCTATTCGAAAACAAGCAGATAGAGCGTGTCGGTTTAACCACTTGGTCGGGTAATCCGCGGATGATGTCACTAGCTCTTAAATTAGGCTTCCAGCAAGAAGCTAGGCTAAGAAAAGTGCGTTATTACCAAGGCGAGTATTATGACTCGATTAAGTATGGTCTATTGCGTTCTGAGTGGCTGGAAAGCAAATAGCCATAATTTGAGTTAGCTTGTTGTTTTACTGAACTTTATAAGTCGTGGAGTTCAAAGTAGTCACTTGTGATCTTTAAATCTAAGACGGGCGTATTTCTTCCAGTTTATTAAGGAAGAGTATGCATGATGCTATCTAAAGAGAATGAATCAAGAATTATCGAAATGGCGTGGGAAGACAGAACGCCGTTTGAAGCAATAGAACTGCAATTTGGTTTAAATGAATCGGAAGTGATTCGTTTTATGCGTAGCCATCTCAAGCTTGGCAGTTTTAAGCTGTGGCGTTCACGTGTTTCTGGGCGCTCGACCAAGCATGTAAAACTACGCAGTTCGGACGTTTCGAGAGGTTATTGTCCGACTCAGTACAAGCATCGTTAAAAGAGGGGATGCCCAGCCAGTATCCCAAATCAACACACAGATATGGGAAATGAAAGGAATGAAACAATTTTGCGCTCTACTTTTGGTGCTGCTTAGCTTCGGCATCAGTCATGTTCAAGCGAATGATACGCGACTTAAGCAAGCTTACGAAAATCACCAAAGCGACGTTCAGGTGCGCGGATCGGGTACGGTGTATCGAGTACTTCCTGATGATAATAAAGGCTCTCGACATCAGAAATTCATTTTGCGACTCGATAGCGGACAAACCTTGTTAGTCGCACATAATATTGACTTAGCGCCTCGTGTTCAGGGACTGGCAAAGGGCGATCGAGTTGAATTTTATGGTGAATATGAATGGAACAAGAAAGGTGGCGTAATGCACTGGACGCACAAAGACCCTCGTAATCATCACACTCATGGTTGGTTGAAGCATAACGGGAAAGTATACGAGTAAACACCTCCGAGACTTTTCCTTTCAAGGCTATAAGATAAAAAGGAATTTTGATGTTTAAGCTGGAAACTGACAGGTTGATTCTTCGAGATATGAGTCTCGAAGACGAGTGTGCCTTTGTTGCGATGTCTCAAGACGCTAAGTATCAGCGTTTCTATGATGAAAGTGATTGTGAACCTAACAAATATCGAGAGCTAACCCAGTTGTTTGTTGCACAGGCTTTGGAAGTACCACGCCAGTCCTATCAGCTAGCGGTTGAAAGCAAAGATTCGGGGAAGTTTATTGGAACCGTTTGTTTACGTCTTGAACGCGATAAACAAGCTTCAATGGGCTGTGCTTTCTCAAGGGAAATTCAGGGAAAAGGGCTTTCTATAGAAGCTTCTGAAGCCCTCGCTGATTTTGGTTTCTCAGAGTTAGGCATACACCGTATCTACGCTGAAACCATCAGCAAGAACTTGGCTGCGATTAAATTATGTAAGTCACTAGGAATGAAACAAGAAGCGTGTTTTAAAGATCATCGATTCTTCAAAGGTCAATGGTGGGATACAGTTGTGTTGGCGGTTCTACGTTCTGATTGGAAAAAGGCTTAGTGATGGAAAGTGGTATGCAGAAGCTAGATAGAGGGCTCGATCGAGAAGGGTTCATTCAAAATCTTTATTCGCCAAAGAACATTGCGCCTGAATTTCAAGAAGTGGTGTCAGCAGTCGTTGATTCGTTGCTAAGAGAACTTCCAAGTCAAGTTGATGGTATCTACTTGTATGGAAGCGTGCCTAGAGGAACGGCCATTGTTGGTCGCTCTGATTTGGATGTTTCTATCGTACTCGCTACGCCTGTTGGTCAGAGAGAAAAGGAAGTATTTAACCTACTTTCCGGCACCATACCCCAAACCTATCCGCAAGTGACCAAGCTTGATATCGATCCTGGCTTCCTGCGGGATGTTCTGCAACCCACGGAAAAGTATCACTGGCACTTTTGGATCAAGCATTGCTGCTGTTGTGTTTGGGGGAATGATTTATCTAATGAGTTCCCACTATACAAACCAAGCATTGAAATCGCTCAAGCTCTCAATGGTGACTTGTCTACTTTTCTTGAGCAAATGCCCTCGAGTTTCAAAACAATGACTGATGCGGATATCGTTAAGGTAATTGGTAAAAAGTTAGTGCGAGCGGCGTATTATTTTGTGGCTGAGCAAGACGGCAGTTGGTACACCAATCTGAGCCAGTGCGCTTCAGTCGCCAAGCGCTATTACTCCAATCAAAGCGACGATATTGAGCTAGCTCATCAATACGCTCTCGGAAATTTGATATCTAAAACAGAAGCTTTTGAATTGTATGAAAGGCTGAGTAAAAAGCTTGTTGTAAATTAAGCATTAACACAAGCTAGAACAACAAACTTAACTACCTTTGTAACGGCTTTAGGAAAATTAGATGGATGTCCACGAGTGTGTTTCTTTTGTCATGCTGAAGGAATCGCAGGTATTACTAGAAAAGCGTAGTGAGTCTAGGGAGACCGATCCCGGTTTAATCACTATACCTGGCGGCCATATTGAACACGGTGAAAACCAGGTTCAGGCGCTGTTTCGTGAACTTGATGAAGAGCTTAATGTTGTTCCGATTGATTACCAATACTTGTGTTCGCTTTACCATCCTACGAAGGAACTTCAGTTGATTCATTATTTTATCGTGAGTGACTGGAAAGGAGATATCACCGCTCAAGAGACTGATGATGTTAAGTGGTATTCACTAGGTTCAGCTCCTGTTGGTATAGCAGCCGATGGTATTGCTTTGAAAGAAGTAGAGCGCGTGGGTAGGTATCTTTAGTTTGGATTCGATAAGATGTTTTGGACGTTTTTTGAGGGCTCAAAAACGGTGAAACCCCGATGTTGGTAGCATCGGGGTTTCGAATTTCTAGATTTCTCGACTGGTAAGATCGATTATCTTTTCTATGCAGAAGGCTGGATTAATCCAATCTTATTCCTTGGTAGGGAATTAGATGCGGATGAAGTCCATGTGCTCAACTTTTGGCTTGAACGCGTGACGTTGAACGTCTTGTGGCTTAACCTTAACTTCTGCGCCGTCAATCAGTAGAGTGATTGCTTCGTAGAATTCAGGCTTGTCCATTTGGTTGATCACGTCAGCGTGAACAAGTTCGATAGCTACAGCTTCAGCTTCGCCACCGTAGATTACAGCTGGGAATTTACCAGCGTGACGTAGGCGGCGGCTCGCACCTTTACCTAGTTCAGTACGTACTACTGCTTCAAATTTCATAGTTTTACTCTCAAATTAGTAAAAATTAACTTCACACCTCAATGCGACCTTGAGTGTGTGGTAATGCTTAAACACAAAAGTTCATGCTTAAGCGAGCGCGGATACTAACATCACATTCCAATATGAGCAAGTCAGAAGCACATCTCAAAGTGAATTTCCTTCGATAATGGGTTCGTTTGGAGATAAAACGTTCGCTAACGCTTGTTTAGCGCATTTTACTCCCTTTTACATCGCAATCCTTATCTATTTATATCACTGCTAAATCATCAAGTTAATGAACGGAAAATGAATGTTTGCCTAAGACTTGGTTAAGTCTTAGTTCGTTAATCTTAGTGTCAATTAAACAGCAGAATGAATAGGTGAAAATATGGAACCGGTAAGCATTGTCGTAATTACGCTAAACGAAGAGAAACGCATTAGCCGCTTAATGGAAGAGTTGAGCGTGCAAACCCACCAAGAGTTTGAAGTGATTGTTGTCGACTCGAACAGTGAAGATAACACCCGAGAAGTCGCACAAGCCTATGAAAGTGCATTGCCAAAACTGACAGTCCACCATATGCAAGAACGCGGTGTTAGCCTTGGTCGAAACACCGGGGCTGCTTTGGCGCAATACAACCGAATCCTTTTCTTAGATGCTGACGTGAGCTTGCCTCGAAACTTCCTTGCGAAAGCGCTTTATGAACTAGAAGAGAAGAAGCTTGAAGTGGCGGGTGTGTACATGAGCTCGAAAGGTTTGCCGCTTGTACACAAGTTTGGTTACGAGCTATTTAACGCAGGCTTGTTTACTACTCAGTTCTTTTTCCCGACGGCGATTGGCGCATGTATTTTCTCGACTAAACGGGCGCATGATGAGATCGGCGGTTTTGATGAAGAGATCGTCCTTTGTGAGGACTGTGATTATGTAAAACGTGCGAGCAAAACATGGCGATTTAGATTCCTAAATATGACCTTTGGCTTTGACCCACGTCGATTAGATCAAGATGGCGTTGTGAAGACAGGCTCTACTTATCTTAAAGCCAATGTAAGACGCTTCTTTAAAGGCGAAATGCGTAACAACGAGATGAACTACAAGTTCGGTCATTACAAAGAACAGTAAGCATTGAGGTTGTTATGTTTGATGGACTAGGGCTGTTTCTGGGAGCATTGGGTGATGCTCTCATTGGCCCAAACCTATTTGTACCGGGAGAGCCGTTCTTTATCGCAGCGGGCTTTCAACTGTATTCAGGTGCATGGATGGCGTTGGTTTTGGTGATGCTAGGTGGTTTGCTTGGTGATCAACTCAGTTATTTCATTGGTTATAAATACGGTGTTAAGGTGCAACGAAGGCTCATTAAGTTTCGCCCTAAAACCAAAAGATTAATTGCGCGCTGCCGCTATCTGGTTGCTCGCAAAGGCACATACATCATTCTTTTTGCTCGTTTATTAGGGCCTATCGCTTGGGTTGTGCCATTTATAGCTGGCTCGCATCGTGTACCGTGGCGTAATTTTAGTGTGTTGGCGTTTATCGGTTTGGCCCTTGGTGGAGGGCAGTTCATTGCTTGGGGCATGTTACTGGCGCACGGCGTTGAAAACTTCCCGTGGCTTAATAGCCTTAAGATATTTATCTCGGAGCATAATAGCTTGATCGTTGGTGTGTTCGCGGTATTAGTCTTCACCATTATCGGTTACCGAATGAAGTGGCGATGCTTAGTACTTAAGTCTAGTGCGCTGTTGTTGGCGTGGGTATTGTTTGCGAACTACGCTCACTTTTTCTGGAAAGCGGATGACTTTCAGAATCAACCAGAGACGGCTCAAATAAACAAAGTCGACTGGAACTCGGTTACCTATAAAGCGTTCCCCGGTAAATCTTCGTTCTACTCGGCGCAAGCGATCAACGTAATTTATGTTGGAGCAACCCCAAGAGACTTAATGAAGCAATTAGGCTGGATAGAGAATCAAACCTTCTCTCGAAATGAGATTGAATGGGTTGGTTATCTCGCATTGCTTAGAGAAAAAACGCCGCCAGTGTCTGATTTATATTGGCGAGACAAGCCGCAAGATATGGCTTTTCAATTGCCGGGTAACCTGATGAAGCGCAGCCATATTCGTTGGTGGCGTGCAGGTGTTGATATTAAAACTAACCAGCCTCAGTGGTTAGGCGCAATTAGCTATGATGATGGCCTTAAAGTCACGCCTTACTCAGGCATTGTGACCGTGCTTCATAACATTGAGCCTAATGTTGATGAAGAGCGAGATCGGCTTGCTAATCAGATACGAACGTTACTACCAGACATCGAGTTAGACAAGTACCCATTAGCAACGGTGGAAGTGATCAATGACGATCATGACTATTACACTGATGGCCGGGTATTAACGATTGGAGCAACGACCCTTAGTGATAATTCACAAACTTTGGATGTTGCTGTGAACGATATATAGAGTTGTATATAAGGTCGATAGAATTAAGCCCTAGCATTACGTTAGGGCTTATTGTGTTTAACTTTTACTTAGCTTGTTCAGCCTTTACTTACTTTAAGCACCAGAGAAGCTTTTAAGCCGCCCATTGAGCTCTTGCTGAGCGTTAGGCTGCCTCGGTAACTGTGTGCCATTTCATTTACGATATTAAGCCCTAAGCCTGTTCCTGGTGTGGTTTCATCAAGTCGGACGCCACGTTTGGTCACTTGCTCAAGCTTCTCTTCAGGAATGCCTTGGCCATCATCTTCAATCACCAACTCTATGTTGCCATCGTCGAGTTCATTTGCATGGACGCGAATAATGCTGCCCGCCCACTTGTAACTGTTCTCGAGTAGGTTGCCGACCATTTCATCAAGGTCGGTTTTTTCTACTGCCACTTCAATCTCAGAGTCTAGCTCGTTAATTATGGTGACTTCGTTGGCTGCGTAGACTTTATCAAACGCCATTGAGATAGCTTCAACACGCTCACAAGGTGAAGACTTCACCGAAAGAATGTTCATTGCACCTGCCATACGAGCGCGGCCAAGGTGATAATCAATTTGGCTTTGAATCTGATGAATGGGCTGTTGCAGCAGTGCCTTGTCATCCTCTGGAAGTCGCTCTATCTCATTTTTTAGAACTGAAAGCGGTGTTTTCAACGCATGAGATAAGTTACCCGCGTGGTTACGAGCTCGTTCTAATAACTCTTGATAGTGAAAGAGCAGGGCATTGAGGTCAGAGACTAATGGAGAAACCTCTTTCGGGTAGTTATCGCTTAACCCTTGTTGCTCGCCGTTTCTTAGCATTACCAGTTCGCGTTGCATCTTGCTGAGCGGTAATAACGACCAACTGACTTGAATACCGATCAACATCAGCACGCCAACAAACAGCAACATTAGGATCAACCAGACTTGACCAGTAAGCTCTGTCAGTGTGGATTCTAATGGATCTTCATCAATACCAATGGTGATCGTGACAGGGTCGCTCAGTTCAGGCAGGTAGATATCTTGCTCGATGTAAATCAGCTTTTCTTTCTCTGGCCCTTTGACTGATGTGTGAATCGGTGAACGCTTGATGGTGAGGTCTTTATCCCATAGCGAGCGAGATCGAATGATCTGCTCTTGGGTAGCGGCGCGCCAATAAATACCACTGTAGGGCTGGTTGAACCTAGGATCAGACAGACGCTCTGCCATGATCAGGTTACCACTGTCATTGGTTTCGATATTGGCGGTTAACTCATCCATGGTTAAGCCAAGCTGCTGCTTCATGTCATCGACGAGGTAGTCGTTAACCAGTTTCGGAATCCCGACACCAGCCGCTAATATCATCGCACCTAGCCAAAAAGCCGCAGCAAGGAGCAAGCGGCTTTTTAAACTGATGTTTTTAAGTGTTCGTTTCTTTAGATTCATGCATTTCCAACCTGCCTTTGCTCATCGTAACTTATCGTATTGCGATGATCAGAACAGGCTGTCCACTTAATTAATGGTTGCTCTTGGCGTGATTGACGACTGAGCTATTCAGCATTCAGTTGGTAGCCAAGGCCACGAACGGTTTTGATGATCTTTGGTGCGATTTTCTTACGAATACGACCGATGAACACTTCAACCGTGTTTGAGTCTCGGTCGAAGTCTTGCTTGTAGATATGCTCAACCAACTCAGTGCGCGAGATAACCTTGTTTTGGTTATGCATGAAGTACGCGACAACTTTATATTCCAGCGCCGTGAGGCTAACTGCTTGACCTTGCCACAACACTTTAGAACTGCGTGTGTCTAGGCTTAGATCACCGATTTGAAGTATCGGAGCAGCACTGCCTGATGCTCGGCGCAGTTGAGCTCGGATACGGGCAATCAGCTCGACCATCTCAAATGGCTTAGTTAGGTAGTCATCAGCACCGGCGTTCAAGCCCTCAACACGTTGAGTTAGCGTGTCACGAGCACTTAAGATAATCACTGGCGTGTTGATGTTTTCGTCTCGAATGCCTTTTAATACCGTTAGGCCGTCAAGCTTAGGTAAACCTAAATCGAGGACAATCGCGTCCCATTCTTCTGACGTTGCACGGTAGAGTGCGTCGATACCATCTTGAGAGAGCTCTGGAACCCAGTCGGCCCCCTCAAGTGTTTCAATAATTTGTTGGCCCAAACGAGGCTCATCTTCAACGACTAAAATTTTCATAATTGTTCTTCTAATTTCTTCTAATGACTGTTCGTCGTGCTTAGCTCTTCGTCGTACGTAACTAGTCGCCGTGTTTAATTGCGTCTTTAAAGTTGCGGCCTTTGATCATAAGCATTTCTAACGTCTCAGCGTTGTATTCGACTTTGATGATGTTGTTTTGGTAATTGATTTTTAGTTCATACACCCAAATGTCGTCATCTTCTTCTAGTTCTACTTTAATGATTCTGCCATGAAGATCGTTTTCAACCGCCGCATACATTTCTGAGAAAGGGCGAATGTAGCCTTCTCGTACGGCTTCATAGACTTCGTCTTGATCTTCTTCAAATTCGATGCTGGTTCCTGCTTTATGAACGTCCTGCACTAATTCATGACCATTATGATGTGAGTCAGCCCATGCGCCAGCAGAAACAAATAAGCCTAAGCTTATAGAAAACAAAGAAATCATAGCTTTACTAAACATAGCGAATCCTAGAGAAGGTTGATAGCGTTCAGTATAAAAAAGTAATTCTGAACAGAAAGTGAACCTGATTAATAATGAGAATTTGATACCGAAAAACTTAACGCTTAAATGGCGCAGGCTTTAATACATAAGATTAATTGCCGAGTGTTAAGAACGTAAGACTTACTTTTATTCTTAACCTTAACGCTGCTGTAGTTCGTCTTCGAATATCTTGTCTCTCATTTTCCAAAAGCGTCCGACTTTACGGGCAATCACGAATTGAGGTGGGCGGAATCTATGTTGGTGAGCAACCACTTTCGTCGGTGAGGCTTCTTCGAAAGGGCGATGTCTGTCTGCAAGGTGAGGGCGAACAAACTGGTCTTTGAAGTTCTGCTTCTGCTTTTTGCTGGTTAATGACCAAAACTCATGCACTTGCGCTTGGTTTTCTCCGCGATAGGTGACCTTAAGTTGTGATTTACCTTTCTCGTCTTTAAGCACGTTGAGGTCCATTTCCAAGCATTCAAATACCAAGGCATCTTTTAGGTTCAGTGCTTCTTTTAGCTTTTTGTCTGGGTCGACTAAGGTTGCATCGCACTCATGACAAATGCGCGCAGCAATGTCATTATCAGCACCACATTCACCGCAATATTTCGCTCGGAAGCGATAATTACAGTGCTCGCGCTCGCCCGTGTCTTCATCGGTAAAGTAGCCTTGGCATTTGCGCCCAAAGTGCTCAAGCAAGAAGCCATTGCTGTCTAGCTTGCCCCAAAAGTTATTATTGAAGCCGCACGCAGGGCAAGGGATGGTGATGATTTCACTGTCTGAATCGGGTTTAGGGTCGCCAACCTCAGGTTGGTAGAGGTCGTAACTGTTGCCCGCATAGTCGAGCACCAAACACTCTTTTTTACCCGGAGATAGGCGTAAGCCACGGCCAACGATTTGTTGATACAAACTGATGGATTCTGTCGGGCGCAAAATCGCGATTAAATCGACGTGTGGCGCATCAAAACCTGTGGTTAATACCGATACGTTAACCAAAAACTTGATTTTACGTTCTTTGAAGTCGCTGATAATTTGGTCACGTTCGAGAGTTGGTGTATCACCAATCACAATTGAAGCTTCACCTTCTGGCAATAAGCCGAGGATCTCTTGCGCGTGTCGAACGGTCGCAGCGAATACCATGATGCCTAGTTTATCTTGGGCTAGGTGAATAATCTGATCGACAATCTGTGGGGTCGCTCGTTTCGATTGCTCGATCACCATGTCGAGTTCTGCTTCTTTGTAGCGACCAGTGCTCGCGGGCTTTAACTGCGAAAAGTCATAGCTCAACACGGGTGCATCAATCATGCGTGCAGGAGTTAAGAAACCTTCATCGAGCAGGTAACGAATCGGCAGCTCAAAGATACAGTCGCGGAAGAAACGTGGCTCATCTGAACGCACTTGACCGCGAGTGTGGTATTGATAAATCCAACCCATCCCAAGACGATATGGGGTCGCTGTTAATCCAAGCACCTTGATGCCCGAATTATTCTCGCGTAAGTGAGTGATGACTTTCTGATAACTACTGGTCTTTTCATCGGGAACACGGTGGCATTCGTCGATAACCAACAGCGAAAATTGGTTAGAGAATGAATCGAGATTTCGCACCACAGATTGCACCGAAGCAAACACGACTTGTTGGTCGGTCTCTTTGCGTCCTAAACCCGCAGAGAAAATCGAGCCTTTCAGCCCGTAACCTTCATACTTTTCATGGTTCTGTTCAACCAACTCTTTTACGTGAGCAAGCACCAACACTCGACCTTTCGCAAGCCTTGCTAACTCTGCAATCACAAGGCTTTTTCCTGCACCTGTCGGAAGCACGAGCACTGCCGGAGTTTGGTGTTTTCTGAAGTAATGAATCACTGATTTTACAGAATCAGCTTGGTACGGGCGGAGTGTATACATATCGCGTCTTGTAAGAAGGAAAACAAATAGTGTGAAATAGCTCAACTAATTGAGCAAAGGTGACTATAATACCCGACTTAGATTAGTTGAGGTATTCATGCGTTTAGATAAATTTCTGTGCGATGCATTAGGCGTCACTCGAAGAGAAGCAACACACTTATTAAAATCCAAGGCAGTGACAGTAAATGATGTCATTCAAAAAAGCGGTTCACTCAAGGTAACTGAAGAGTGCGTTGTCGAATGGCAAGGCAATGAACTGAATGTTCACGGCCCACGTTACATCATGCTTTATAAGCCTGAAGGCTTTGTTTGTTCGCATGAAGATGGCGCAAATCGTATCGCGTTTGAATTACTTGATGAAATCAAAATGGACAAGCTGCACTTTGCTGGCCGTCTAGATATTGATACAACAGGTCTTGTATTGATTACCGACGATGGTAAGTGGTCTCACCGTATCACTTCGCCAAAGCACAAGTGCGAGAAGACGTACCGTGTTTGGTTGGTTGAACCTGTTGAAGACGATTACGTTGAAAAATTCAAAGAGGGCATCCAGCTTAAGAGCGAAGATGGCCTAACACTTCCTGCACACCTAGAAGTTCGTGCAGAGCGTGAAGTATTGCTAACGATTCACGAAGGCAAATACCACCAAGTTAAACGTATGTTTGCTGCTCTTGGTAACAAGGTAGAAGCACTACACCGTGAACGTATTGGCGAAATTGAGATGGACGAATCTTTAGAGTTAGGTGAATACCGTTACCTAACGCAAGAAGAAGTCGATTCAATCTGGAAGTAGTCCTTAGCTAGAAGTTGCTCTTAACAAGAAATTGTTCTTAACAAGAGACCACTTTTGCTGGAAATAGCCCTTTCGTTGTAAAGCCGACCATGGATAGCGTCGGCTGATGATGTTGACTGGTACTAGGAAAGTCTCAGCCAATCTTTGACTCGCGTACTCACGCTAGTCCCTAGCTCTATCAGTTGAACATTCGGAGAACCATGCAAACATCGACCTCACAGAGCCAAAGCTCCCAACTAGAAACACCTCAATTAGGCTTAGTGCTGTTTTTGATTCTAGGTGCGATTGGTGCACTTACTCCGCTAGCCATTGATATGTATCTGCCAGCGATGCCGACCATTGCTAAAGATCTTGGTGTGACGGCGGGTGAGGTACAAATCACGCTAACAGCCTATACCGCAGGTTTCGCGCTGGGGCAGTTGCTGCATGGCCCGTTGGCGGATAGCTATGGTCGCAAGCCTGTACTGCTTATTGGTGTGTTCTTGTTTGCTATCGCTTCTATGGTGAGTGCGACAACTCATGGCATTGAAGCGCTGACTTACATCCGTACCGCTCAAGGTTTTGCTGGTGCTGCGGCGGCCGTTATCATCCAAGCGGTGGTAAGAGATATGTTCGATCGTGAAGATTTCGCAAGAACCATGTCTTTCGTTACTTTGGTGATGACAGTTGCGCCATTGGTTGCTCCGATGATTGGCGGTTACTTAGCGTTGTGGTTCGGTTGGCGTTCAATTTTCTGGGTTCTGGCTATTTTTGCGGTGATCGTGATTCTGGCGGTATCGATGAAGATCCCAGAAACGCTTCCTGCAGAAAACCGACAACCATTGCGCTTTAAAACCACGATTCGTAATTACGCCCGTTTATGTAAAAACCCGACCGCTATGGGCTTGATTTTCTCGGGTGCATTCTCGTTCTCTGGGATGTTTGCATTCTTAACTGCAGGCTCTTTTGTCTACATTGATGTCTATGGCGTACGTCCTGACCTGTTTGGTTACCTATTTGGTCTGAACATTGTTGCGATGATTCTGATGACGACAATCAATGGTCGAATCGTTAAGAAGGTCGGTTCTCATACAATGTTGAGGGCAGCGTTGGTCATCCAATTACTGGCTGGCGTAGGTTTACTTGTCGGTTGGGCGCTGGATCTCGGGCTTTGGGGAATCGTGCCGTTTGTGATGCTATTTATTGGCACCATCTCTACTATCGGCAGTAACTCTATGGGTCTATTGCTCAGTGGTTATCCAAACATGGCAGGCACGGCTTCATCGCTTGCGGGAACATTAAGATTTGGTACTGGTTCTGTCGTTGGGGCTATCGTTGCGATGCTGCCAAGTGACAGTGCTGGGTCTATGGCTATGGTAATGGCTGCATGTGCAGTAATGTCAGCATTACTATATTGGACATTAGGAAAGAAGGCATAATGTCAAAATACTATATTGAAATTCAGAAGTTAGTGAATGATGCGCTAGGCGAGCTATATGCTCTACATAAGTCTGGCAAGGCCATTGACGCACCTATCGCGAACAACCTTTATTTGGTTCGTTGGGTAACAAAGGCAATTAAATCCCAAGCTTATGATCGCGTGATTGTGCCTGACTTGGTTCGCTGGCAGAAACAGGGTCGCTCAAAAGGCAATAACTCTGATTTAACTTTTACCTTTAAACGTATTTCTGCGTTTTACGGACGTTTTTTCCCTGAAGGCGAAGAGCCTAAAACGCTAAAAGACAGTGATGTTGAAGCGTTCATGGACAAAATGTACGAGATGGGTTGGAGCGTATCGAGTGAAGACGAGCTAACGACTGGCGGCAAGATTCAATTCTTCACCGATGGCGAGCACTCTTTTGCTTTATGCGGTAAACAGTGTGACGACTCTTTCGACGGGGAGTTGATGGTTAAGCCAATGAACTGGTTTGTTCGTGGCAACCATGCTGAGTTCATCCAAGCGGCGATGGAAGCGGGCTTCATGCTTCACAAAGTAACGGACTATAAGTCTGCGGTGAAGTATCACGGTGAATACATCGTTTACCCTGCTAACCAAGGCAACCAACTGGCTGAGATCCCAATTAGCGTTATCGGCTAATAGCGGATTCGAGATGAGAGATACGAAGAGCGGAATTATCCGCTCTTTTTTGTCTCTCATAGCGCGTGTCGCTAATTTGCTGTTAAGTCTTTTCGCATCCCGTTACCCGAATCTCGCATCTGCTTTTAATCTTTTCTCATCTCGACACTCGAATCCCGCATCTGCTTTTAATCCTGTTCTTTAGCTTGCTTCTCAATTGCCTTCACCATGCCTTTAAAAATAAACAGGTGGGCTGGCATCATAGCAAACCAATACAGTAACCCTAGAAACCCCTTTGGATGCCACCAAGCCGAGATATTCAGCTCGCGAGAGTCACCGTGGTCAGAGACAGTAATCTCGAGTCGCCCTAAACCGGGGCCTTTCATACCGAAAAGCAGAGATAAAAACTGATTCTCTTCACAGCGAATGACCTTCCATGAATCGATTTTGTCACCGACTTTTAGGTTGGGCCCTTCTGGCATTTGTCGAACCGGTACACCGCCACCGAAAAGAACATCCAACCATTCGCGTGTGCGCCATAAAGTGTTAGCAAAGAAGTAACCTTGCTTCGGGCTTCCGATTTGCTGAGCAACATGCCAAAGCGATTCCAATGAAGCGCTTGAGGTGATACTTGCGCCTGTTTTCTTCGGGTAATAGCCATACCCAGCTTGCCAGCGTTTGAATGCGGTTTTATCAAAGCCCCATACATTGCTTTTGACAAAGTTTCCTTCAGCGTGAATGGCTTGTTCAACCATATTTTCGAACGAGATAAGCTTCTGAGGGTACTTTTCTCTAATGATGGTCGAACTGGCGATGAAGTCGTGCTTTAAGCCTGCAAGTAGTGCTCTACCTATGTTAGACGGTACAGAAGTCACCACGCCTAACCAATATGAAGCAATCTTTGGTGTCAGTAGCGATGTCGCCCATAGCCTGAGTGGACGATCGGCAGTTTTGGCAATATGAGCAAATTGGTTTCGGTAAGAGACAATATCCGGCCCGCCAACCTCAAAGGTTTGGCTTTCGCTAGGCGTGTCTTGTGCGAGTTTTAGTAAATAGTGGTTCAGGTTCTGCAAAGCAATCGGGTTGGCTTTAGAGTCAACCCATTTTGGCGCAATCATAATCGGCAAGTTGTACACGAAATCTCGCATGATCTCGAATGCCGCAGATCCTGGGCCAATGATCACGCCAGCTTGAAGTTCGGTAACGGGTACAGGCCCTTTACGAAGCAATTCGCCGGTTTTCTTTCTCGCTTGAAGGTGCTCTGAATCACCAGTCTGAGGCTGTAAAGAACTCAGGTAGATGACGTGTTGATTCTTTGGCCCAAGAGCAGAAACAAAGTTACGGGCTAAGTTCAGCTCATAATCGATAAAGTCGTGGCCTTCTGCCATGCCATGGACGAGAAAGAAGATAAGATCAAAGTCGGGGACTAAGGCTTGTGTCGCAGCTTGATCGGCCAGATCAAGATACTCAAGCGATAAGCTTTCGTGAGGCTCGGTCCGTGCCTTTAAATAGTCGATATGCCTTGCTGCTGCCGTGACTTGATAGCCTTGCTCAAGCAGGAGAGGGAGGAGTTGCGAACCAACATATCCAGAAGCCCCTAAAACCAGTACTTTCTTCATTGTTACTCCATTTATATCTGTGGTTAAAAACCGAACATTGATATAATAGCGCGATATTTATCTTTATTCATCAATACGTTCCGTTTAGGTATCTCTCTATGTTGCTCTCTTCAATTATTCATCACACACGAGGTGATTTTGTTCGCAGGCTTATTGCGATTGCACTGCCTATCACCTTGCAGAGCATTATGTTTTCAAGCCGAGGCTTGGTGGATGTATTGATGTTGGGTCAACTTGGCGAAGCAGACATCGCAGCTGTGGGTGTGGCGAGCCGAGCGATGTTCGTGACGACCATTATGCTGGTGGGTGTTACCACGGGCGGTGCTCTTCTTACTGCTCAATATTGGGGCGCGGGTAATAGACAAGGTGTGAGAGAAAGCACTGCGCTGACGTGGCTGGTGTCGACACTGTTTGCTTTACTGACTATCGCGTTTTTCGTTTCATTTCCTGCACAAATCATGGGCGTGACGACCGACTCTCAAGAGGTCATCAACTTAGGCGTTGAATACATCGTAATTACGTCATTTAGCATGCTAGCGGTATCGTGTGTCAGCAGTATGGCTGTGGGTTTGAGAGCGATGCACAAACCCGGGCTAAGTACATTTTTCAGCGGTATCGGCATCCTGTCTAACGTGTTCTTAAACTGGGTGCTGATCTTCGGTAACTTAGGCTTTCCTGCGCTTGGAATCAAAGGTGCGGCGATTGCGACGGTACTGAGTGGCGCGATTGAAGTCGCGACTTTGTTTGGTTATCTCTATTTCTCTAAGCATTTATTAGCATTTAAGTTTTGCGATATTAAAGCGGCAGCTTCGATTGATAAGGTGGTTCGCTTCTTGAAGCTGTCTCTGCCGACCACGTTTAACTTCTTAGCATGGGCGGGTGGTTTGTTTGCTTACCACGCGATCATGGGGCAATCGGGCGTTCAAGGTCTGGCTGCGCTATCGGTCATGACGCCGGTTGAATCTATCTCATTGAGTTTATTGATTGGCCTTTCGAATGCGGCAGCTGTTTTGGTGGGTAATCAACTTGGTGCGAAAAACAATGAAGCGGTTTACTATCAAGCGCTTGGCTTAACAATTTTGTGTTTCTTAACTAGTATTGTTGTAGCCGTTTTTCTCTATTTCGTTCAAACGCCAATACTTAATGCCTTTAGCGCACTGACGGAAGAAACCAGAGCCCTCTCAGAGAAGTTCATTCTGATCCTCTGTGTGGGTATTGTCATTCGCTCGGTGCCATTGACTGTGATCGTTGGGGTGTTGAGAGCGGGTGGTGATGTGAAGTTCTGCCTCTATCAAGATTTGATTGCTCAGTGGGTGATCGGTATCCCATTGGCAGCCATCGCGGCTATCTATTTTAAGTTTCCACCTGAGTGGGTATATCTGCTTTTCCTAACGGAAGAAGTCCTCAAGTGGGGCGGGTCGCTCTATCGCATGAAAACAAGAAAATGGATTAAAAACTTGATAGGAAGTTGAAGTAGGGCGCACCAATCGCATCACTTTATCGTTGGCGTGTGATCTATCTTTCAAAATACTTCCTCCTAACAGGGAATTAGTGTAGATTCTCCTTCCAAATTCTAACTAATGCGAGCTGTTTAATGTTAAAGCTGTCAGACCTATGTAAAGGCTATGTCGATGGGGGGGAGTTTCACCCTGTTTTGCAAGGTGCTGAATTAACATTAAACCAAGGTGACCAGCTGGCATTAATGGGAGAAAGCGGTTCAGGTAAAAGTACTTTACTGAATCTTATCGCGGGCTTAGACCTAGCGGACTCAGGTGAAATCGCTTTTCCTCACTTCAATATGCACGACTCAACCGAGCGTGACCGCACCGCTTATCGCAGAAACAACATTGGCCATATTTTTCAGCAATTCAACTTACTGCCAACGTTAAATATTGCCGATAACATCCGTTTTTGCCGCCAGTTAAAAGGCTTACCTGAAGACAAAGGTCTCTGGAGACAGATTCTCTCTGCTTTAGATCTTATGCCTTTACTTGGCCGTTACCCTGAAGAAGCGTCTGGTGGCCAACAACAACGTGCGGCCATTGCGCGTGCGCTGTATATGGAACCAAAAATATTGCTGGCCGATGAGCCGACCGGTAGTTTAGATGAGCGTAATGCAGAAGCGGTAATGCGTTTGCTGACCTCTTTGGCTCGTCAATTAGAATGTACGTTGCTGTTGGTAACACACAGTGAAAAAGTAGCTCTGCATATGGATGGTAGGATCCGTCTGCAAGGAGGGCAACTGCATGTTATGGCCCGTAGTTAAGGCACTACTCGGTCACTATCGACGTTACCCACTGCAGATTATTTTGGTATGGCTTGGTTTAACCCTCGGCGTATCACTTTTGGTTGGTGTTACTGCTATCAACCAACACGCCAAGCAAAGCTATGCGCATGGCGAAAAACTCTTTTCGAATCCTCTTCCTTACCGTATTCGACCAAAACACAACGCCAATAAAATCCCGCAAGGCTTTTATATCCAACTTCGCCGTGAAGGTTTTCAACAGTGTTCTCCTCTTGATCACCATCGTATCACTGATGAAAATGGCGCAAACTTCATGGTTGTCGGTATAGATCCTGTTTCTATGCTTCAGCTACAACCTGGTATAGCGTTAAAAGATCTCACCGCTTTGAACCTCATGAAGCCACCATATCCAATCCTTGTCAGTGATGATCTTGCTGAACACATGGAATGGCACAACGGTGATTACATCCCTTTGATGGATGGTTCTGAACTTGGTCCTGTGGTTGTTGATCAAAATAATATGATTAATGGTACAAGGTTGATTGCGGATATCTCCTTGCTCCGAATGCTTAAACGAAGTGCTGGGCTTTCAGTGATTGCTTGTTCAGACATGCCCACTGAGAAGTTTGAACGTCTTAAAAATATGTTACCTAATGGTTTGACGATCTCTCGTAGCTCTAAGGCAGAGCTTGAGTCGCTGACCAGTGCGTTCCACTTAAACCTAAAAGCGATGGGTATGCTGTCGTTTGTGGTTGGCTTGTTCATTTTCTATCAAGCAATGTCGCTTTCTTTTATTCAGCGTCAACCGTTAGTCGGGATTTTAAGACAAACGGGTGTGTCTGGTTGGCAACTGACTAAAGCGCTCTGTTTAGAGTTACTGCTATTGGTTTTACTGAGCTGGATCTGCGGCAATGTATTTGGCGTGATGCTAGCAAACCAATTGTTACCTGCCGTATCTTCAAGCTTGGGCGATTTATACGACGCTAACGTCGGCTTAACGATCGACTGGAATTGGCGTTGGAGTGGTTACAGCTTACTGATGGCATTGATTGGTGCTTTCTTAGCGTGTGCGTGGCCACTGGTTCGTTTACTTAAGTCTCAACCGATTCGTCTGTCTTCTCGTTTGTCTTTGATGCGTTTTGCGGGTACCGAGTTCACTTGGCAAGCGTTGATTGGCTGTGGCTTCTTGGTTGCTGCTGTTGCTGTGTATCAAGCCCCTCAGACTCAAGAAACGGGTTTTGCGATTATCGCGCTAATGCTGATCAGTGTGGCGCTATTTACCCCGTTTTTGATGTGGAAGTTATTTAACAGCCTCTCTTATTCGTTGCGCTGGGTTCGTGCTCGCTGGTTCTTTGCTGATGCAGCTTCCAGTATGAGCTACCGTGGCGTGGCGACGATGGCGTTTATGTTAGCCTTAACAGCCAATATTGGTGTAGAAACCATGGTCGGTAGCTTTAGAGATACCACTGATAAATGGCTAACACAGCGTTTGGCTGCCGATCTGTATATCTACCCAACCAACAATGCCGCTGCTCGTATGAGTAATTGGTTATCCGACCAACCTGAAGTGGATTCGGTTTGGTGGCGTTGGGAGAAAGATGTGGCGTCTCCAGTCGGTAGTATTCAGGTGGTCAGTACGGGGCCTTCTGAAGGTGAGCTAGAAGCGCTGACGATCAAATTAGGTATTCCGAATTACTGGTATCACTTACATCACTCTAAAGGCGTGTTGATCAGTGAATCGATGTCTCTCAAGCTGGGGATTCGCCCTGGCGACTACATTGACCTCTATGATAGTCTCGGCTCTGGTTGGCAGGTTGTCGGTGTTTATTACGATTACGGTAATCCTTACCATCAAGTCATGATGTCGCATCGAAACTGGCTGTATGGCTTTGCAGGGCGGGGTAATGTCGGCCTTGGGGTAATACTCAAAGACGATGTGAATTCATTAGGGCTTCGCAGCCGATTAGAAAGCGTATTCAGGCTTGGCTCCGAGCGCGTTTTCGATAACAACAACATCCACAGTCAAGCGATGCGGGTGTTCGATAGGACGTTCGCGATTGCAGATACATTAGGTAACATCACCTTGGTTATCGCCGTCTTCGGTATTTTCTTTGCGACGGTTGCGGGAGAAGTGTCTCGCCAAAGGCATATTTCCTTGCAGCGCTGTTTGGGTGTCTCGGCGAAAGAACTGATCCTGACAGGTAGTTTGCAGTTGTTTGTGTTTGGGCTTATTTCCTCCTTAATTGCGATTCCGCTCGGATTAGCGCTAGCGAGCCTAATTGTTGATATCGTGATAAAGCAGTCTTTTGGGTGGTCACTTGAGTTACAAGTGATTCCTTGGGACTATTTGCAGACATTTGCATGGGCCATGGCAGCATTGATGCTAGCTGGTGCTTTACCAGTGATGAGAATGATTCGGAACACTCCGATGAAGTCACTGAGGGATGCGCTTTAGTATGTTTTTACGGAATACTTCAACTAAGTTAAGACAACGAATTCTGTCTTCTCTGCTATTAATCAGTTTCTTCGGCATCTTTTTAAGTGTTTGGGGTTATTACTCCTATTTCATCGATCCTGGTGAAAAGGGCGTGAATGAAGTTAACTCAATATTGGTTAATGAACACTTCAATGTGTTCGAACCTGTTTTGCCAGACCGTAATGTTTCGCTACCACAAGATTTTAAGTTCCACCCAGAGTTTCAGCACGAGTGGTGGCATTACTTTGCATCTTTGAAAGGTGATGATGGTAAAGACTATTCGGTCCAGTGGAGCTTTTTCCGTATCGCAACGGACGAACGTGAAACACCAGGGTGGCAAAGCCCTCAAGTCTATATCTCAAATGTAGTGGTCTCTTCTAAGTCCAAAGTATGGAAAGAACAGCGCATGGCTCGTGGCGGCATTGGCCAAGCGGGAATGACTAATCGTCCATTCAGGCTTTGGATTGATAACTGGAACTGGCGTGCACTCGGCAACACCCCATTCCCAGGACGCCTTCAAGTGCAAACAGACACGTTTGGACTTGAACTCGACACCATTGCAAAAGGGCCCTATGTGCTCAACGGCGATAACGGTTATCAGAAAAAGCACGACTTATTACCTGTCGCGTCTTATAACTTCAGCGCTCCATTTTTATCGTTGAGTGGTGTGTTGAACCTAGACGGCGTTACCAAGGAAGTGGAAGGAACTGCGTGGGTACATAAAGAGTGGGGCAGTGGCTTACTTGGAGTGGGCCAACAAGGTTGGGATTGGTTTGTATTTAACCTCGATGACGGCACAGCGCTGAGCATTAACCGCTATCGTCATAACCAACAGTTGCCTTACATATTCGGGACATTAGCAACGCGCTCAGGCAAAGTTTACCAATTAACGGAATCCGACATTTCCATTCAACCATTGCAAAATACAACGTTGATGAATGGAAGACGGATGCCTTTGCAGTGGATCATTAACGTCCCTAAGCATGATATTAACCTCACAACGCGTATTATACGCAGGGATATGTGGCTTCCATTTGTCATACCATATTGGGAAGGGCCGATTAAGGCGAGCGGGAGTCATGAAGCGACAGGCTTTATGCAGTTAACTGGCTACTAAAAAACACCTAAGGCTATAATTTGATAGCCTTTTTTTATGCCTGCGCCTTTTAGCGTCCCCCAATGAATTGTGCATACAGGTTCGATGATCTCATCTATACTTAATTCATGGTGCATAACAACATTATGGAATATACGACGTATTGTTTAGTATTTGTAGGAAAAACCGAAGTTAAACATCCGAAGAAGTGATTATCTATCAATTAAACTTGGATATAAACTCGTGGTTATTCTTTGTTATTCGTTTATTTAAATAATAAATATAAGGGCGAAATCATGACCGACGTCATCCGTGACTTCTTTAAAATGGAATCTGCTGGCGGCATCATACTAGTCATCGCTGCGGCGATCGCAATGTTTGTAGCAAACTCACCACTGAACGAAATGTACCAAGGTGTACTTCACAGTTACGTTCTTGGTATGTCTGTGTCTCACTGGATTAACGATGGCTTAATGGCTGTCTTCTTCCTTCTAATCGGCTTAGAAGTTAAGCGCGAACTTTTAGAAGGCGCATTAAAGTCTAAAGAGACAGCAATCTTCCCAGCTATCGCAGCTGTGGGTGGTATGCTAGCTCCTGCACTTATTTACGTGCTATTTAATTCAAGTAACCCTGAAGCGCTTCAAGGTTGGGCTATCCCAGCGGCAACTGATATTGCATTCGCATTAGGTATCATGGCGCTTCTTGGTAACCGTGTACCGGTTAGCTTGAAGGTGTTCCTATTGGCTTTAGCAATTATCGATGACCTTGGCGTTGTTGTTATCATTGCACTGTTCTACTCAGGCGACCTATCAACGCTTGCGTTAACGGTTGGTTTCATCGCAACTGGTGTGCTGTTCATGCTAAACAACAAGCATGTAACTAAGCTGAGTGTGTATCTCATTGTTGGTGCAATTCTGTGGTTTGCAGTATTGAAGTCTGGTGTTCATGCAACGCTGGCTGGTGTAGTGATTGGTTTTGCTATCCCACTGAAAGGCAATAAAGGTGAACATTCTCCGCTGAAGCATCTAGAACATGCTCTGCACCCATACGTCGCTTTTGCAATCTTGCCAGTCTTTGCTTTTGCAAACGCAGGTATTTCATTGGAAGGTATCTCAATCTCAAGCCTAACAGGTATGCTACCGCTTGGTATCGCTATGGGTCTATTGATTGGTAAGCCTCTTGGTATCTTTGCATTCAGCTGGGGTGCGGTGAAATTGGGTGTTGCTAAGCTCCCTGAAGGTGTGAACTTTATGAACATCTTCGCAGTATCTGTCCTGTGTGGTATTGGTTTTACAATGTCTATCTTTATTTCATCACTAGCATTTGGCCCAACGAATGTAGAGTTTGACACACTAGCTCGACTAGGCATCCTGATGGGATCTACAACAGCTGCAATTCTAGGTTACTTCCTGCTAAGCGTTTCTTTACCGAAAACAGCAAAGCAACAAGAAGTAAAACTATAATCAGCGGTAGGCTCGTTTAACGGCGAGCCTATTCACTGATTAACAAGCTAACTTCTGAGTAGCAAGACGAGTCACAGAATCATCCTCCCCGATTCATGTGACAGCAAAGAACAAAAAAGCCGTGATAGGGTTTCCTATCTCGGCTTTATTGATCCTAACTGCTAGTATTTTTAGTTTGGTTAGTTATTGATGATCTAAAACTCCTAGATTCAACTCATTATTTTGATCGGCATGAATTGCGGATCGTTTTGGATGACCAGAGTGACAGTGTCATGTTATTTTTCTAGCGTGGTAAATATGGTCCACTCCTCGACGATCTGCTCATTCAGCCCGACAACCGTTGCTGTTACTCGACGGTTCAGTGCATGAGAAGTAGCATCGTTGCCATCGCTCTCTAAGCGGTTTTCACCGTAACCGACAACTCTTACTCGGCTCGGGTCTATACCATTCGACAATAATTCATCTTCAACGTGGTGAGCGCGCTTCTTTGATAACTCTAAGTTGTATTCACTCGCGCCGACTTTACTGGCGTAACCTTGAATTTCTATCGATGCACTTTGGTAGGTTTCTAAGAACTCAGCCATGGTAGTGATTTGATCTGAGAAGATAGGGTTAACTTCATAAGAGTCATTGGCGAAAAGGATGTTCAGCTGTCTGATTTCTTCTGAGCGTATAGTCTCGCCACAACCTTCATTATCAACTAATGACGCTCTAGGTGTACTTGGGCAGGTATCTCGTGCATTGACCACCCCATCATTATCATCGTCTTGCAGGTCTGAAATTTGCTCCGCTTCTGGCGTTTCTATATAGGGCTCTTCATTTTGGCTAGAGCATGCACATAGCGTTATCGTTAATGCGGAAAGCAATAAGTAAGGTATTTTCATCATTAATACTCCACGGCCGTTGTCCACTCGTCTGGAATGTCGACCAGTAGAGCGTTCAATAGAGAGCCTGTCGCGTTCATTACACGGTATTTAGCGTACTGTTCAGAGTAATGCGCATCTAAGTAATCTTTACGGGCTTCAAACAATTCGTTTTCAGTGTTAAGCAGGTCAAGGAGTGTACGTTTGCCGATTCGATATTGTTTCTCATAAGCGATAACGGTTTCTGACGCCGAATCCACGTGATCAGACAAGAAGTTCTTTTGTTGCAACGTCAGATCCAATGCACTCCAAGATAGGCGAAGGCCTTCTTCCACTTGTCGATAAGCACGATCTCTTAGATCCTTCGCTTTATTAAGTTGGTAAGCTGCAGCTTCTGAATTAGCACTATCGGTACCACCGTTGTAGAGGTTGTATCGCATTCTTAACATTGCCAACGTCTCTTGGCTCGAACCTTCATCGCCTCCCGCATCATCGCGCCATGATTGAGATGCCTCGATAGAGAAAGTAGGGTAGTTAACCCCTTTTGATTGTTTGTACTGGAAGTGCGCCGAATCGACATCTGCAGTTGCGACTTTGATTACCGGGTGTTGGTCCAGAGCATTAACAAGGGCGTCTGACAATGACAGAGGAATCATAGAAATATCGGCTCTTGGGTAGACCAAGCCAAGCGGTTCTTGACCCACTATTCTTCTAAATTGAGTGTGGGTATCAATTAGGTTGTTCTGTGCGGCTAATAAATTGCCGTGCGCTTTTGCAATCCTAGCTTCTACCTGAGATACATCTGCGGTTGAGCCTATGCCTGAGGCTGCTCGTTTTTTGATGTCTTTATAGATTTTCTTGTGGATAGCAAGGTTACTTTCCGAAAGGGCTAAAACTTCAGTTGCTTTGACTGCATCCAGGTAGATCTGTGTGACCTCTAGCGCTTTGTCTTCGGCATCCGCCAGTAATTGTAAGCGAACCGATTCCGCTTCTGCGGCAGTACGGTCAATATCATTGAGAGTCGACGAACCATCCCACAACAACTGAGTGAGGGATATGGTGGCTTCCTTTCGTGTGAGATCGGTATCAGGAACGTTGTTTGGCGCAGGGTTTATGCCTTCATAGCCAATACCAGCATCAAGATCGATACTCGGCCTATAAGCACCACCTGCGGCATCGTTTCGTTTTTGTACACTCACAAACTCATTAAAAATACTTTTTATCTCAGGATTGGTAGCCAAGGTAATGGCAACAGCCTGTTCTAAAGTCTGAGCAGAGAGTGGGGTTGCAATAGCTAAGCAACAGATGATGGGTAATTTAAACAGTCTCAAAGTAGGTCTCCTTCTACTTTTAAAAGCTCCCGCCGCTTCCCAACAAGCGTTTAACTACTTAATTGAAAAGGGTATTAAACGAAGCTTAGGACATCTGCAAGAAATTGCTAAGTTTGTTGGCTTTATTTCGAATGTAAGTCTCTATCCTTATTGATTAATTTACCAATAGTAGCAAATGGCAAGCTTCGAATGGATGCACCGTAAATAGAGGAAACGTAGTATTAGGTTTGGACTCAGATAGGTAAACGTTGGCTAGTAGGTTGTTTGAAATACGAGTTCCAGTGATAACAATGTGCCAAGCATGGTAGTTCGACTCTTAGGAAGAAATGACAGCATATAAAGAGGCGGTCGCGCTGTTCAGGTTGTAGTTAGTAGCTGTGAAGAGGGGTAAGTAAGGCTCACTCTCGTCCCAAACAACAAACAAAAAAAAGCCCAAACCAACGTGGTTTGGGCGGATACAAGTATAGGAGTTAATAAGGAAAATGCAGTAATTAAGAAAGCAGTGAGAAGAACAAGTTTGACGGCCTGTTAAACTTCTAAATACGCTGTTTTCTACCTAATTTAGGACTCTCCATTTCCATTTCAGTTCCAAGAAAATTCATTATTTTTTTCTTTTTTTATAAACACACAGCGATTCAATCGTTTAGTGCTGAGTTTTATTAACTGGTACGACCAATTTGTGAAAATGTGATGTTGCTTGCTTGTTAAATAAATGTACTAAGCGTATATTTCAAACAGTTGTTTAATACGAGTGATTGAAATGGCACCAAGAAGTACAACCAAAGACAAAATCTTAGATGTGGCTGAAGGCTTATTTGCTGAGCACGGTTTTAATGACACCTCTTTACGTACGATTACGAGTAAAGCGAATGTCAACTTAGCTTCAGTGAACTATCACTTTGGCGATAAGAAGACTCTGGTTCGTGCGGTACTCAATCGTTACTTAGAAGCATTTATGCCAGCACTGCAAGATGCATTAGTGAACTTAAACTTGAACGAAACGTATTCTATGAGTGACGTGTTTGAGTCGTTGAGACAGCCACTAAGAGCACTTAATGATGTTAGGCCAAATGGTACAAGCCGATTCATGTTACTTATCGGCAGAGGCTATACGGATGTGCAAGGACACTTGCGTTGGTTCATTACTACTCGCTACAGCGAAGTACTTTCTTTGTTTACGACATCTGTAATGAAGGCGAATCCGAACCTCACTCAAGAACAGTTATTTTGGCGATTACACTTCACCCTAGGGACTTGTGTATTCACCATGGCATCAAGTCAGGCTCTGGTAGAAATTGCAGAGAATGACTATGACAGAAAGATAGATGCTAAGGCAGTGGTCGATATTCTTATTCCATATTTAGCCGCAGGCATGTCAGCAGAAGAATAAAACAATAAAAAGCGAAACATTCACAACCAATATAGTGAACAAAAGGATCTGAACTATGAGCTCTCTAAGACAAAAATGGGTAAGTGACCCAGCTTTTAAACTCTTTAAAAAAGTACTACCACCACTATCTAGCACCGAGAAAGAAGCGATGGAAGCGGGTAGCGTGTGGTGGGACGGAGAGCTGTTTTCTGGTAAACCAGATTTCACTAAGCTGCATCAATACCCAAAACCTCAGCTGACAGCAGAAGAGCAATCGTTCATGGATAATGAGCTTGAAACCTTGCTCGCTATGCTTGATGACCACCAAATTGTAAAAGAAGATCGAGACCTTCCTGAAGAGGTGTGGAACTTCTTACGCAAAGAGCGTTTCTTTTCGCTAATTATTGCGAAAGAGTATGGCGGTCGTGAATTCTCAGCACACGCTAACTCAACTATCGTAACTAAGATTGCGACTCGCAGTATCAGTACTGCGGTTTCAGTAATGGTTCCAAACTCTCTTGGTCCTGGTGAGCTGCTGTCTCACTACGGCACTCAAGACCAAAAAGACTACTGGCTACCTCGTCTTGCTGACGGTACAGATATCCCATGTTTCGCACTAACAGGCCCAGAAGCGGGTTCTGATGCGGGTGGTATCCCTGATGTCGGTACTGTGTGCATGGGCATGCACGAAGGTAAAGAGACGCTAGGTATCAAGCTTAACTGGAACAAACGCTACATTACACTAGCACCAGTGGCGACGGTACTTGGTCTGGCTTTCAAACTGCACGATCCAGAAAAGCTACTGGGTGACAAAGAAGACATTGGCATCACTTGTGCGCTAATCCCGGCTGACCACGAAGGTGTTGTGATTGGTGAGCGTCATGACCCACTTGGTCTTGCGTTTATGAATGGTCCAACACGCGGTCACGATGTATTTATTCCTATGGAATGGTTAATCGGTGGTGCCGATTACGCAGGTAAAGGCTGGCGTATGCTGGTGGAATGTCTGTCTGCAGGTCGTGGTATCTCATTACCCGCACTTGGCACGGCGATGGGCCACCTAACGGCGAAAACGACCGGCGCATACGCTTATGTTCGTAAGCAGTTCGGTATGTCGATTGGTAAGTTTGAAGGAGTTGCAGAGAGTTTAGGTCGTATTGGTGGCTTAACGTATCTACTAGAAGCGACTCGTACACTAACAACTACTTCACTCGATATGAAAGAGAAGCCGGGTATCGTTACGGCTATCGCGAAATATCACATGACAGAAATGGCGCGTACTATCCTGAATGATTCAATGGATATCCACTCTGGTCGTGCAATTCAAGATGGTCCAATGAACTACTTAGCTGCGCCTTACCTAGGTATTCCAGTTGCTATCACAGTAGAAGGTGCGAACATCTTAACTCGCAACCTGATGATCTTCGGTCAAGGTGCGACACGTTGTCACCCATACGTGCTAAGCGAAATGGAAGCGGCAGCAAACCCAGATGAGAAGCAAGGTGCGAAGGATTTCGATAACTTGTTGTTCAAACATATCTCTCACGCAACTAAGAACACGTTTGGTGCGTTCGGTGCGGCATTGACAGGCTCTAAGTTCATTAAAGCGGATATGAGCGGTCCAACGAAGCCTTACTACCAAGACTTAACTCGCTTGAGCCGTGCGCTTGCAGTGAGTGCGGATTTCGCAATGCTTACACTAGGTGGCGAACTGAAACGTAAAGAGCTTATCTCTGCACGTCTAGGTGATGGTCTAAGTTACCTATACATGGCGTCTGCAGCGCTTAAGAAGTATGAAGATGAAGGTCGTCAACAAGCTGACCTAGACTACGTACACTACGCGGTTCAACACTGTTTCCATAACGCGGCTAAATCGCTACAAGAAGCGTACAGAAACTTCCCGAACAAGATGGTAGGTAAAGTACTTAAAGGTCTAGTTTTCCCTGTCGGTAACCACTTTGAAAAACCAAGTGATAATCTAACGGTACAACTGGCAGAAAGCTTGATGACTCCGGGTGCACACCGTGAACGTCTAACTCACCTTTGCTACATAGGCAAAGAAGAAGAGGATAGTGTTGGCCTAATGGAGAATGCGTTCAATGCGATGTACAGCATCAAGCCTCTCGAACGTAAGATCTTCAAAGCAGTGAAAGAGGGCAAAGTGGCTCGTAAAGGTCTATTGCAAGATAAACTTGCTCAAGCACTGGCGGCAGATGTTCTTACTCAAGACGAAGTTGACCAAATCATTGCAGCAGACAAACTTCGCTACGCAGCGATTCAAGTTGACCACTTCAGTCATGATTACAGTGAAACTTTGACGCGAAAAGAGTTAAAACCTAAGCTAAATAGCGTTGCTTAGATAAAGAAATGACAAAAGGCACCTTATTAGGTGCCTTTTTTTGTTTTTGTCGTAGAAGTTGCAATAGAGGCGTTAACAAATGGTGACTTAGTCAGCAAATATTCACTGAGTGCTCCAACCACTTGCATTTTCGCCACATTTTTACAGAAATTAGATGCCATTTGCGTACGAAACTTTTATCCTTAACCTGATTTTTTAAGGAAGTTGAATATGATCATCAAACCTCGAATTCGCGGATTCATCTGTACTACAACACATCCAGTCGGTTGTGAAGCTAATGTAAAAGAACAAATTGCTTACACAAAAGCTCAAGGCCCAATCGCAAACGCACCTAAACGTGTACTAGTTGTTGGCTCTTCAAGTGGCTACGGCTTGTCTTCACGTATTGCGGCTGCATTTGGTGGCGGCGCTTCAACTATCGGTGTTTTCTTTGAGAAAGCCGGTACTGAGAAAAAGCCTGGCACAGCTGGTTTCTACAACTCAGCAGCGTTCGACAAGTTTGCTAAAGAAGAAGGCCTATATTCAAAAAGCCTGAACGGCGATGCTTTCTCTAACGAGGCGAAACAGAAAACAATTGACCTGATCAAAGAAGATCTAGGCCAAATCGATATGGTTGTATACTCACTGGCGTCTCCAGTGCGTAAAATGCCAGAGACTGGCGAAGTAATTCGTTCATCTCTAAAGCCTATCGGTGAAACGTACACGTCAACTGCGGTTGATACCAACAAAGACACAATCATCGAAGCAAGCGTAGAGCCTGCAACTGAAGAAGAGATCAAAGACACTGTTACTGTAATGGGCGGTGAAGATTGGGAACTTTGGATCAATGCTCTTTCTGAAGCTGGTGTTCTAGCGGACGGTTGTAAGACGGTTGCTTACAGCTACATCGGTACTGAACTAACGTGGCCAATCTACTGGGATGGCGCACTAGGTAAAGCTAAGATGGATCTAGACCGTGCAGCGACAGCGCTGAACGAGAAGCTAGGCCAAACTGGCGGTACTGCAAACGTTGCTGTTCTTAAGTCTGTAGTGACTCAAGCAAGTTCTGCAATCCCTGTAATGCCTCTTTACATCGCTATGGTGTTCAAGAAGATGCGTGAAGAAGGTATTCACGAAGGTTGTATGGAACAGATCTTCCGTATGTTCAGCCAACGTCTATACAAAGAAGACGGCAGCGCGCCAGAAGTGGATGAAGTGAACCGTCTACGTCTAGATGACCTTGAGCTTCGCGAAGACATTCAAGATCACTGTCGTAACCTATGGCCTCAAATCACAACTGAGAACCTAAAAGAACTGACTGACTACGTAGAGTACAAAGAAGAGTTCTTGAAGCTATTTGGTTTCGGTGTTGAAGGTGTTGATTACGAAGCTGACGTTAACCCAGCTGTTGAATTTGATGTAGCTGACATCTAATTCAAGTTATCGAATCTAAACGAAATAGGCGCTCATTGAGCGCCTATTTTTTTGTCTGCTATTTGGTTCAAGAGATTAAGAGCAGATATGGGATTCGAGTGGCGGGATGCGAAGAGATTTAAGAGCGGATACGGCTACCGCGATTCGAAGGGGGACAAGAGTAGAAATAAGGGATGAAGAGAGTTAAGAGCAGGAGTGGGGAAGAAGGCTTGAACCGCTTAAAACAGGTTATAAAAAATGCACTAACCCAAAGTGAATTAGTGCATTCGAAATATCTAAGCTTGGCTGCTTTTAATGCAGCAGATGCTAGCTAATTATGATGATGAAAGTACCTGCTAAGGTCATCAATATATTGGCTATCGCATAAGTACCCGCATAACCCAGAGCCGGAATCGTTGAGCGAGCGTGGTCATTTACGATGTCCATCGCTGGAGCGCAAGTTCGCGCGCCAATGATTGCACCGAACAACAAAGCTCGGTTCATCTTCAATACGTAAGCGCCAACCAAGTAAGCGAAGAATACTGGCAGCACACTCACTACTAGGGCAATACCTATTACCTGTGGGCCAACTTGGGTTAAGTGCTCAAATATCTTACCACCGGCGCTCAAGCCGATACCGACCATAAAGAACATCAAACCGAGGTCTTTGACCATGTTCAGAGCACCTTGAGGCACATAACCGAAAGTAGGGTGGTTCGCTCGTAGGAAACCAAGCATGATGCCCGATAGAAGCAGGCCAACCGCGTTACCTAGCCCAAACGATACCTGACCGAATGTCATGGTGATCAAACCAAACAAAATACCCAAAATGAAGAAGCTACAGAAGGCCATCAAATCCGCCATTTGGCTGTGGATTGAGATGAAACCAATTTTCTCAGCTAGGCCGTGCACTCGACTCTTTTCACCACTCACCTGTAGGACGTCACCTTTAGAAAGCACGATGTTTAAGTCCATCGGCATTTCAATCTGAGCACGTACTACGCGGTTAAGGAAACAGCCGTATTCAGACAGGTTTAAGTCTGATAGGCGCTTACCTGCGATACTGTCACTCTTAACGACGATCTCTTCTTCCACGATACGCAGAT
This sequence comes from Vibrio sp. 10N.222.55.C7, assembly GCF_041473335.1. Classification (NCBI taxonomy): domain Bacteria; kingdom Pseudomonadati; phylum Pseudomonadota; class Gammaproteobacteria; order Vibrionales; family Vibrionaceae; genus Vibrio; species Vibrio sp. 10N.222.55.C7. Next base: position 82,247 of record NZ_JBFRSC010000037.1, on the reverse strand, counting down.
CGAGAAGGTTACGGTCGAAAACTTCTTTACCGTTACGGAAGCTTGGGTCTAGACGAGCGTGGCTATCTGGGAAACCAACCAATGCGATCTCATCGCCTTCTTGCAGAATTGCATCACCATCTGGATGGGCAAGAATACCATTACGTCGAATACGCTCGATGTAACAGCCTGTTTGGCGATAGATGCCCAGTTCACGCAGATTCTTACCGTCAGTCCAAGAGATGAGCTCTGGTCCCACTCGATAAGCACGAATAATGGGCAAGTAAACCTTACGCTGACCTGAAGCGCCTAACCCACGTTCTTGGGCGATTTGCTCTGCCGAGTCGTGTAGGTTCACTTTTTGAAGTTTTGGAATCAAGCGAGCAAACATAATCATACTGATTAAGCCAACCAAGTAAGCCATCGCGTAACCGACTGAAAGGTTTTCGATAATCAGGCTCAAGTCCATGTTTCTTGGTAATTCTGCAAGCCCAGAATTCAGAGCATCTTGAGCACCTACCAATATCGGCGTTGCTGTTAAGGCACCTGCCATCATGCCTGCAGATAAACCAAAGCCTAGGCCAAGGTAATGACTACTGAAATAGGTTAGGGCAATTGCGGTAGAAAGTACCACAAGGCTCAGAATGAGGTAGTGCTTACCGTCTCTGAAGAAGATACCGAAGAAGTTTGGTCCAGCTTCAATGCCAACACAGTAGATGAACAGCATGAAACCAATGGTGAGCGCATCTGCGTTAAAAGAAAAGCCAAGATGTCCCATGATAAGGGAAGTAATCAAAACACCGATTGAATTACCAAGTTGGAGGCTACCGAAACGAATTTTACCAATGGCTAATCCAATCGATAAAACAACAAAGATGAGGAGAATGGGGTTTTGTTCTAACAGAAAAACAACGTCGATATTCACGGTGGTCGCTCAATAATTGGCGTGGAACACAGGGTAAGTTTGAAAGGTGAATTGTATCTAAATATAAATAAATTATAAGCAATATTTTGTTAATTTACTTGATTTTGACCTTATTCTTATTCCGTATGAAAACTGGTCATAAAAAAGCCCGCTACAGTGAGCGGGCTTTTTATAAATCGTACAGTCTAACGCCTAAATGGGTCAGCTGTTTAAGGCTTTAGCCCTGATTCTCGTTTGAGAAATCCTAGCTTAGTCGAAAAGACCTAGGTTTTCTTTTGCGTATGCTTCAAATTCTGTGCAGCCGCCGATGTGGTCTTGGTCGATGAAGATTTGTGGAACTGTATCGACAGGTTTACCAACAGTCTTCTCTAGATCAGCTTTGCTGATACCTTCAGCGTGGATGTCAACGTAACGGTAGTTGAAGTCATCGCGTTTAGCTTTAAGAGTTTCAGCATGCTCTTTTGCACGAACACAGAATGGGCAAGCAGGGCGACCAAAAATAACTACAAACATTTAATTTCTCCTAAATACGGGATGAGGCTCGTTAACTCGATTATGTTAACTATTCTTTAGTGAATGCCACTCAAAATTTCATAAAACCAACTATGCCTCAATGCCATGGGGAAATAAAGATGGAATTACCTCTTAATACAATAGGTTTTGTCTATCAGAGCAAATAATGGTCACAAAAAGGATCCATGCTGATTTCTGATGGGTATTCAGATTGATTACCCTTAATTTAAGAGTGTGAATTACCCCTAAGAATACGACATTAATCCATCTTTAATGCGACAAGTTGCACCTCGTCAAAAAAAGCGCATACAGAACGAGGCATCTTAATACTGATGCACTATATAAAGGCTAAATTCCAATAACCAAGAGTTCGCAGTTTTGTTCGGTCATAGGCGCAGGAGGCACCATGTTTCAATTTATGACATCTACAAAGATCATCTTTGGTGATGGAGCACTTTCCGCTTCATTGTCTCTCTTTAATCAATATGGCTACAGCGTGCTATTGGTTACAGGCAATACATTAGAGCGCACTTCAATTGTTACTGACTATCTTGATGCGCAGAGTATGCGTTATCAGCACATTGCCGTTTCCGGTGAACCTAATATCAAAATGGTTGAAGAGGCGGCTATTTCTGCTCGTCGATTTAAGCCAGATATGGTTGTCGCCATGGGGGGCGGTAGCGCCATCGATATGGGCAAAGCGTTGGCTGCGGTTTTACCTAATCAAGGCAATTTATATGACTATGTTGAAGTGGTCGGGCGTAATGTTCCTCTTAAAACCAAACCACTTCCGTTTATCGCAATTCCAACCACAGCGAGTACCGGCGCCGAGGTCACTAAAAACGCGGTGCTGAAATCAGGCCAAGACCAAGTGAAAATCAGCCTGAGAAGCCCAGACATGCTGGCCGACGTTGCGATTGTCGACCCAACCCTAACTCATGGAACCAATCTATATCTATCTGGGCGAGGTGCGATGGATGCCTTTACTCATCTAATGGAAGCCTACGTGTGTGGTGAACCGAATCCGTTAACCGATATGATTTGTGAAGAAGGGCTGCGTAAGTTGAGTGGTTCTGTGGTTAAAGCGTGTGTTTATGATGAGCCTCAAGCGCGTTCTGATCTTGCTTTCGCTTCTATGCTCGGTGGTATGGCGATAACTAATGCCAAGCTTGGCGCAGCCCATGGTTTAGCCTCCGCACTAGGAGGTAAGATTTCTGCGCCTCATAGTGTGATTACCGCGCGTTTAGCGCCGTTTGTGATGTTGGAGAACATAGCCGTTGCAAAAGAGCAGCAAAGAAGCGACATCCTAGCGCGTTATCAGCGAATCGCTCAGATAGTAACAGGTAACGTAGAAGCAATAGAAGAGGAGGCAATTTCTTGGTTATCGGAAGTGCTTGATACGCTTAAGTTACCCAACTTGTTGGAATTTGGTGTCTGTGAAGCCCAGTTTGATGAGGTGTCTGCCGACGCGCTCAAATCAGTGGCGATTAAAGGAAACCCTTTGCCGCTTAACCAAGAGAGGCTCGTGCATATTTTGAAGCAAGTATGCGAGAAGTGCAGTTGTAGAGAAGGGCATCATGAGGGAGCTTCAATGAATCAAATTGGGCAAGAGCCAGCTGTCGAGTCGAGCTTTACCATTATCAATTCTTATGCGTCCGAAAACAGCGTGGTTGAGAAGGGCAATAGTTGGACTATCTAACGGTCTTAAACTTGTTCGTTGTATAAGTCATTTTATACAGACAAATAAAAACGGAGCGCTAGGCTCCGTTTTTTAATTCAACTTGTTCTCTGGTCATCTGTTTTCAGTTCATGACTAAGCAGATTAGAACTGAGAGTACTTCTCGTAACGTGAATCACGAAGTGACTCTTTGACGCGCTTTAGGTTCTCTCTGAAACCAGAACCACGACGTAGCGTAAAGCCTGTCGCTAGCACATCGATAACCGTCATCTGAACAACGCGACTTGCCATTGGCATGTAAACGTCAGTGTCTTCTGGAACATCCAGAGAAATAGACAACGAGCTCGCTTTATCCAGTGGAGAATCTTTTGCTGTGATAGCAATAACTGTCGCACCGTTTTCACGCGCTAAGTTTGCAATCTCAACTTGGCTTTTAGTGCGGCCAGTATGAGAGATAAGAACAATAACGTCGTTATCACTGCAGTTAATGCAGCTCATTCGTTGCATCACGATGTCTTCGAAACATGTGATTGGGATATTAAAACGAATAAACTTGTTTTGAGCATCTTTGGCGACAGCAGAAGAGGCACCCAGTCCGAAGAACGAAATGCGTTTTGCTTGAGTCAGCAAGTCAACAGCACGGTTTACTTGCATCGCGTCTAGACTGTTTTTAGCAACGTCTAGACAAGCCATAGTTGATTCGAAAATCTTATGCGTATAAGCATCTGGACCATCATCTTCTTCAACATTACGGTTCACGTAAGGTGTACCGTTTGCCAAGCTTTGAGCTAGGTGAAGTTTGAAGTCAGGGAAGCCCTTTGTGTCTAATCGACGACAGAAGCGGTTAACTGTAGGCTCACTCACGTCAGCCATTTTAGCTAAGGTAGCAATGCTAGAATGAATTGCAGTTTGAGGGGAAGCCATAATTACTTCGGCTACCTTGCGCTCAGACTTGCTGAAATTTTCCAGGTTTTTTTGTATTTTTTCTAATGTATTCATAGTGTTCACAAGGGTATAGAGAACAACTTGCTAGTTAATATCTTTTACCAGGGGGTATGGCTGAAGCAAATATCAGTAAACACAAAGCCGATGTATATTCGGTTTCGTAAATACTGCTGCGTCAAATAGATATCAAGCTAACTAGCACCATAGAGTCAGTATAAACCCAACATACTATTTACTAATACAAAAACAGGGCATGAATGCTTAAGAATATGACAAACCTCAACAAAATTTTAGAAAACTACAGAATTGGAAGAGAGTTTGAGCAAAAAGAATGCAAAATGGGTATGAACTGACAGCTTAGTTACATCAAAAAGAAAGAAATTTTCAATTTGATGCAACTAAAATTGAATGACTATGCGTTGATTTGCGTAACCAGTTTGTTGATTTTGCCCATCAAGTTTGGTGCTAGTTTAGAGATCTCACGCTGTTCTTCAAGCACTGACGAAAGAATGTCATTGCCTGTTAGTGGGTTTGCTAATACCACGCGGAAAACGATGATTGGCTGATGTACCCATGCTTCAGGGTTTAAGCGTGTACGTGACACGAAAGACTTACCTGTTTCACGCTGCTTCTTCTGAATAAACTTAGTCAGCTCATTGAGCAACTCATTCAGTTCGACACGATGTTCAGGCTCAGCTTTAAGCAGTGCCGCTTTGACTGACTCAGGGACATAGCGATAAGTCAGTAGGCAAAGCTCAGGTTCTGAAACCAGCTCGAAGTCGCTCTGATCTTTAATTAGGTCGGCAAAGTAGCGCGCTTTGTTGATGCTTTGGTCGATCAGCAGTTCATAACCTGGGCGGCTAATGATGTGCATTGCGGCGTAAACCAGCATTGCCATACCTGAACGAGAACCTTCTAACGTATGGCTGCCTAAATCTTTTGAGCCTTTACGAAGAATGTATTGAGCATGATGTTCAATCGCAGTCATCGCATCTGGCTTCTTAAACAGAACCATACCCGCACCCATAGGGATATAAAGCTGTTTATGCGCATCAATCGTGACTGAATCCGCCAGTTCAATACCATCAAGTAGGTGACGATGATTGTTAGACATCAGAGTCGCACCGCCCCAAGCTGCATCAACGTGGAAATGACAATCGGATTCGGCACACACCTCAGCAATGTCTCTTAGCGGGTCGATATTACCGGTTTCGGTTGTACCAGCCACACCAATGACGGCGAAAGGTTTGATCTTGTTCTGCTTGAGCTGCTCGATCTTGAGTCTTAAATCATCAGTACAAATACGGTTGTCGTTATCTGTTTTAACAGACACTAGACCTTCTTGACCAATACCAAGGACATCCGCGGCTTTTTTCAGAGAGTAGTGGCCACGTTCAGAGACTAAGATGGCAAGGCCTTCGTAGTCGTAGTGCTTCATGGCTTTAAACAGGCCTTCTTTTTCTACACCTTTGAACGAACCTTGCGCTTTTAGTGCGTTGTTACGTGCAACCCAGAGCGCTGTAATGTTCGCGATGGTACCGCCAGAACAAAACGCACCTAAAGAGTGGTTTGCGCTGTGCATCCAACGAGAATAAAACTGGTCACTATCTTGATAAATCAGGCGATGTAACATGCCCAGAACTTGACGTTCTAGGGGAGTGAAAGCTTTTGAGGTCTCGATTTTTACTAGATTCTGATTCAACGCAATCATGATTTTTGAAAGCGGCATCAGGAAGTACGGCAACGCAGAGGTCATATGGCCAATAAAACTTGGCGAAGACGTGTGAACCGAATGAGACACAAGAGAATCGAGGAGATGCTCAGTATGTTCAGAAACAAACTCAGGCTGCTCTGGGATATGAGCATTTGAAAAATCTTTCTCAATTTCACGTAGCGGCTTTTCTTCAGCCACAATATGTTCACGTAAGAATTGATTCAGGTTTCGTGAAAGTTTGTCTTCAATTTGAGTGAGTGTTGAATCTGGGCCTTCAGGTACCGTGAAGATACGTAGAAGACTGTCGAAGCTAACATCTGCTGTTTTTTGTTCCGTAACCATAGCAAGCGAGTTATTTTTCTAATATTGACGCGAGCGGGACAATCTAAACGAAAACGGGAACAATGTCCCGTCTTAATTATGAAATCCAACTTCTCAAAAAAGCATATTAAATGCGGGGTTATTTACACTTAATCGCTTCAAGTTTACTGATCGACTGGTTGTAACGCTGCAGCGCTGAGTCGATTTGCTTAGGGTGACTAAGCAGCTCTGCAAAGGCAGAACGTAGTTCGTAGTTTTGAGCGTGAGGCGTTGATTGGCGGTCATCGAATGTTGTTTTCGCGATTTTACCAAGCTCATCATCACGTGTTGATAGCGTTTTAATGTCGTGTTGCTCAAGTTGCAACCAACCTTCTACAGGTTGCTCTGTTGCCACTTTGCTTGAATCGTTCACAAGGTAGTAGTTAACCGCAGCACGATTCAGCTCAAAGTGGTGCTTACGACCTTCTAGGAACCACTCACTCACTTCTGTTAGCTCTGGATATTGCTCAGAGGTTAATGCAGCAAGGTCGGCATACCAATTCAAAGAAGCGTCGATGTACGCATCATATTTTTTTGCTTGGCACTGGTTTGTCTCAGACATTGAATCTGCTGCAAAAGAGAAAGTAGAAGTTGAAGCTAGCAGTAATGCGACGCAAAGGCGTTTCATAGTGGTTCCTTTTGTAAGTTTATTCTTTTTATAACTTTGTCGTTACAGGTTACCGTGATCGTTATTTGTTGAGCAATGACACTTAGTGTCTTTTTATTTCGGTAACTGTATCGGTGTCTTGGGCATTGGTATTCGAGTTGCATTCTAATCTAAAACAAACGCTATTCCTGCGATCTAGTTAGCAAGAGATACAAAGAACAACATCAATATCGGAACAAGCAAGCTGAGGATAAAGCCACTGACGATAGCGATAGGCACACATCTAACGCCGCCTGTTGTTTGAATGACCGGTAAGGTGAAGTCCATCGCAGTCGCACCAGCATAACCAATGGAAGTGCATGGGTAGCTGCGAATTAGCACTGGAATCAGTACCAAGGCAACTAACTCTCTTAACAGCTCAAGCATGAAAGAAGCGCCACCATAGACAGGACCAAAGGCGTCACCCATTAAGATACCAGCCAGAGAGTACCAACCAAATCCAGAAGACATTGCCAAGGCTTTGAACAGAGGGATATCTAGGATGTAAGCCGCGATTACACCACCTAACATTGAGGTGATGATAATGGTTATTGCGATAACCATACCGTGCTTGTTGAGTAAGATCTGACGAAGTGTGAGTCCGCTATTACGCAGCTGAATGCCGATAAAGAATAGAAGAACAAACAGAATCCATTCGCTTGCGGTATCAACCCAATCAAGGCCAATAGGCAGCACTAAGCCAGCGATTAGCCCTGAACCTACCACTAAGATGAGTTTTGCAGATTCCATCGCCATAGAAGAGAGGGGAAGCTTCTTCTTGCTACTGTCGGTTTTGAGTGGCAATAACTTATCAATAGCGGGCAGTGCCATTAGGTTACATACGCTTAAGCAGACAAAGAAAGTGACGGTATATAGAAGGATTGTCTGCAGGTTACTGCCTAGGTTATCGAGGGCGGCTAAGCTTAGTCCCATCAACGCCAGAATCACGTAGATCAACCGCGATGTTGAGCGGTTGATAAATTCTAATGTCTGAGCGTTCGAAATTGCAAAAAGATACCCCACGACGAGTGGCGCAAATATAAAGATCATCCCTGTAAACATGCTTTCCCCATTGCATTTACTTCATATTACATTTACTTGTAATTTAACAGTGACTTAGAAGCCGCTAGTATTGATCACGTCGCTTAGCTTTGCATTAAAATCATGCTTGCTCAAGTTGCTTAATTTATAAAGCACCTCTGCACCTGTCACGTTAAGTTCAACTTCGTGATCATCGATGTTCTCATCCTTGTTTCTGAACATCAGCAGGTGGTTAGCGATTCGAGCGATATCTAAGTAAGAGACTTCACGCTGTTCGTGGTTATTGATGGTATTGCTGCACACATCAATAAAGTCGCTGTCGAAGCCCCAACGGTTAAGCACCAATTTACTGGTAGCAGAACATTGGCCTTGGAAGATTTGTAGAGCGATGTCGTGATCTAGGTAATTGCCATTTTCGAGGTAGAGGTGGTATTCGCTAACCAAACAGAACAAACCAATATCAGCCAGTAATCCAACAAGCAGCGATTTTTCATGCTCAAGGTAACGGTATTCAGTAGGGGAGAGCTCTTTGAAGCTGTTGGTGACAAGCACCATAGTAGCGCCCAGCTCTTTTGATACAGAAGCGCTCTGAACCAATACCTTATTACATTCTTTACTGAGGTTGACTGAGTGTTTGAGTTGCTCAATAGCCTGAGCCGTCACGATGTCACGTACTCTTAATATGCCAAGGCGCGACACCGCCGTCATAATATCAACACAAGTAATATTACGTCGGTTAAAGACGACAGAGTTAGCCACACGAATGACAATAGCAGCGAGGCCTGGGTCTTCGAGTAAGCACTCGGCAACGTCAGCAATCCCAGTTGATTCAAGGGTACAAAGCGATTGAATCTTCAGTACAACGTTAGGGATAGGAGGAAGTGTTATTTTTCCCGCTGAGATAGAATGTCCAACAAGTTGGGCAAACTCTGATTCTAGACCCTTTAAGAGAAGAGTCTTATTTTGAGGTAGCCAGAAAAACGATAAATGATTCATATAAAAAGTAAAAACAGGTCTGTCCTGCCATTTTACAAGCCACGATGCTGCGAGGCAATACTCACCCGTCTACATAACCTTTAATAATTTGAACCGGTGTATCACTAGGTGTCCAAATTCAAGCATGGTTTGATAGTTTACTGTGAAGTCAATCATGAAAAACCGGAATACTCAATTGATTGATGTGAACTAAGTCCAGACTTATTTTTCTTTTCGAAGTATGATTTATTTAAAGGTGAAAAACGAAACCATAATATTCACCTATAGAATAACAAAATAGATTTAAAATTTTCGCATAACAAGCTGCTTGTCTGGTGATCAACCTAATCGGGGTAATTTGATTAAGGATCAACGGATATGACCGAGACAGCATTTATTAATTACGTGAATCAATTTGGTGAGCATCAAAAACGTTCTATGTTCGGAGGTATTGGCCTCTTTCAAAATGACGCTATGTTCGCTTTATTGAGTGAAGGTTGTTTATTCATTAGAGGTGGAAAATCATTAGATAAAAAACTGACCGATCTTGATTGTGAAAAGTATCGTCATGTAAAGAAGCAGACAACAGCAACCGTAAACTATTACGACATTACGGATCTGTTTACCTGTGAACATCCTGAATTGGATAGTATTATTCGTACTTCAATCGATAATTCAATTCAGCAGCGTAGCTTCAAGAAGTCATCAGCTAGCCGTAGATTAAGAGATCTACCAAACATGCAGCTTACGTTAGAGCGCATGGTTAAAAAGGCGGGGGTGGATGATGTTTCAATGTTTATGAAGTTGGGCGCACCTGAAGTGTTTAATAAGGTTCGCGAAGCGTACGGAAACGATGTTGACCTAAAACTACTTTGGAAATTTGCGGGTGCAATTGATGGTATTCACTGGAAACTATTACAAGAGCCACGCAAGCAGCAATTACTGAAGAGCTGCCACTAAAGAAGTTTGCCTTATATGCTTAAGATTACTGTCAATAAAAAAACCGAGGAATGTCCTCGGTTTTTTTGTTTCTGTCCTAGTCGGATTTCTTAAAAGACTAAGTATCAAAAGGCTAAGTGCTCGTTAAGAGCTAGCTTGGCTTTAAGTATTAGTACTTGAAGCGAGCAGTGAACATAAGTTGGTCACCGTAGAAGTCGTTAATACGAGCTTCAGCACCTAAAGAGAAAAGCTCTGTAGAGTGGAAACGCGCGTAAACAGAACCTGTCCAATCATCGTTGTCATCGATAGAAACGTAACCACCTTTACCACCAACTTCTAGTTGTGGACCAAGCCATTGGCGAACACCAATGTTGATTTCCATACCGATATCAGTAGAGCTTGAGTTCTCAGGTTGAACGATACGAGCTAGCATTTCACCTGTTAGGTCTGCCCAGTTGTTTAATGGAGCGTGGAAACCAAGACCTACAGCTGAGTCGTAATCGCTTTCAAATTCTGAATCGATACGTGCTATAGCGTGAGCGTTCGGGTGAATGGACTTACTGAACGCACCACCAAATGTTACTGGGCTAGCACCGATACGTGCTTCAAAGTAATCATAGTTAAAGTTGCTCATTACCTGTGGTTGTTCATCAACAGCTAGTGCTTGACCAGAAGCCAATAGCATAGCGGTAGTAAGTAGAATTTTGCGCATAACGACCGTAAACCTATATTAGTGTTAATTCCTTTGGTTTGAGACAAATCGGCAAACCATAAACATTGAGACAGTTTAATCTAACTCACGGAAAAGTAATCCTTTAAAATGTAAAACCTTACTCATTTAGTTAAAAAACAAGCAAATTAAGGATCAGTATGTAACGGAGATCTCATGTTTAGGGCGAATGAGAAAAATAGACGAGCGAATTATCCAAAATTTGTATACATTCGGAAGGTTTTTATATCGGGTGACGCTATTCTCAGTATCCATTAACCAATCAGTGCTATTCACCAAAACTGGTGCGTTTATCCGCCATTGAAGTCAGTATGCGCTCGGTATCTAAGATGGAAGTCCAGTTTAGCAATTGCTTGTCGTTGGCAATGACATAGTCAGTCAATTGTTGAGTAATCGTGTCTCTCAGTTGATCGCCTTGCCAAGGTTTTGAAATATAGAAATCAAGTGCAGCGTTGTTAATGGCCGTGACGGTATCTTCCAGCCCAGCTTGCCCTGTGAGCAGCAGCTTACGTGTTGGTTTAGTAGCGTCGTGTTGGTTGAGTTCGATCAGAAAATCAATGCCGGTTTCTTCTGGCATGATGTGGTCGCATAAGATTAACGCGAGCTTAATACCATCTTGTCCCATTTCTTTGATTACTTGCTTGGCTTCATCGACCGACTCTGCACCTTCAACCAGAAAGTTCTCTTCAAATATCGCCAAGTCCTGAAGGACACTATTGAGAACTTCAGGTTCATCATCGACACATAAAATTAGGTACTTATTCATGAGGTGCTCCTTCTTGTTTGAATGGAAGCCACACTTGCATGTTTGTATGGCTGCCTACCTCTGACTCCACCAAAATAAACCCTTGATGAGCCGAAACGATTTGTTGAGAAATGGATAACCCAATCCCTAAACCAAAGTTGCCTTCTTTTTTAGTCGTGAAATTTGGGTTGAAAATAGTGTTGATGTCTTCTTTGGCAATGCCGTGGCCAGTATCGGAGATTTGCACCACAAGAAACGCGTCGTCGCCTTTTGTCTGTTGAGAAGTGGTGATGGTCACTTTTCCTCGTTCAGATAGGGCATCGAGCGCATTGGAGATAAGGTTGGTCCACACTTGTTGCAGCGAGAGCGACTGGCACAATAAAGGCGGTAAGTCGGTATCGTAATGCTTTTCGAGTTGGTGGTGTTTAAGCCTGTTTTCGAAGATCACTAAGGTATCTTCAAGCCCTTCGTGGATATCTGTGTAGTGGCGAACTTCTTCATCTTCTCTAGCATAGCTTTTTAAGCTTTTGACCATATCGGCAATACGCTTGCTGCACACTTGAATTGAGCGGATAGAGTTTCCAACATAATGGTAATGCTCTAAGTCATTGAGCAGCTCTTTGCCTGCGACAGGGGACGCCTTTAATGTGTTTAGAACCGTAGAGTCTTGGCTTAGGTTTAGTCTCACGGCTTTTTTTGCTAAAGCACGGTCATTAATCGTCGACGTAAGATGCTTTACGAGCTGTCTTTCTTGGGCTGTTGATAGTGGCTTAGCTAACTTTGAATGTGCCAGTACGTCAGTCCCTTTATTGGACTCTGGAACGGATAGGTTTGCCAATATTTGGTCGAGATGGTCTGACAGAGTTTCGATGCTTATTAATATGGCAGCAATCGGGTTATTCAGCTCATGTGCGACTCCCGCGACTAGCTGCCCGAGCATCGCCATTTTCTCTTTCTCGATCAGTTGTTGATGTGCAGACTCTAATGATTCTAGTGTCTGCTGCAGTTTGATCTTATTGGTGATGCTGCGTTGCAAACGTCGATTAAAATGACGGAGCAATAGATTGGTAAATAAAGGCAGCAGGGTATTGTTTGAATGCATCACCTGAGCAAAGCTATCTTTATCCAGTTTGATAACGCGAGTCTGCGTTAGGGTGATCGCCGTAGAAAACGAAGGCTCGCCTGTTACAAATGACATCCCGCCAACAATGTTCCCTTTGGAGTGACGTACCACTTCCCGCTGTTGCCCAAGTTCATCTTTCTTATAAAGAGCTGCTTCACCCTCAATGATCAGCCATAAAAAGCGATTGTCTTCGCCTTCCACAGTGAGTAGATGCTCAGGGGAATAGTCACGAATGGCCTTAGTTTTGTCATCTTTTGAAAACACATCTTGTAAGGCACTGACGACACGTTCTGCAAGGGCATTATCCGAAAGCTGGTGGTAATCGTGAATGAAACCCGATTGGAAAGAGTGAATCTTTTGCTCAATGTGCGCTCTGAGTAAGCGTTGTTGATCCAAGGCATCGCTGTAAGAGAGCAGGTTTTCTGAGTCGTATTGGATAACAAAAGAGGTCAGCTCTTTTTGCGCTGATTTGAACAGAACCTGATCTTGAACCGGTTTGGTTAAACAGTGGTTGAGCCTACCTTCATTCACAGCGGTTAAAATGGATTGAATGTCTGACGAAGCGCTGACTAATATCGTTCTTGCGGTATTACTATGGGGCAGCTGTTGAAGTTCAATCAGGAATTGCACGCCATTAAATTCAGAATGATGATGAGTGATCACCAAGGCAACGGTTTGGTTGTGATCATGAATATCTTCTAATGCGTGATGTGCGTCTTCTATGTTCTCGGCAGTATAAATATCGAATACAGAAGCCAACGGAGCCAGCTCCGAACGTATTCTTTCAATGCTAACCGGATTATTGTCCAAACAGATAACAGCGTATTGATTCACAGCTCAACCTTAATAGTAGCGACGTCTTTAGCCTAGCAAGAACCGCCGAATAAGGATGAGAGCTAGCCGTTAATTTATTGAGGCAATCGAAGTATCGAGCAATAGACTGATTTAACTCAATGTTTCTTGTTTGCTACTGATGGGTTAGACTAAAAAAAATAGACACGTGTAGAAAGAGAACTCATGGAACAGTTAAGAAAAATTGGTGCTATTGGCGGAGCAATCTCACTGGCACTTTGTTGGCCGCTAGCGGTTGGGCAAATTGGACAAAATGCGATTACCGATGGCGTTGCAAAGCTTAACAATTCAAGCATTCAAGCTGAGATCGTGGAATACGATAGAGGTTACTTGTCTTCCAACGTAACCACTCGTTTAACTGTGACGGATGAAAACCTGAAAGAGCAACTTGCGATTGATGGGTTGCCGAGTGAGTTTGTCATAAATAGTGCGGTTAGCCATGGTTTGGTGAGTCTAAATGCACTGTCGACGTTTGAGAATACCGATATTCTGCCTTTAACTCTGACCACTAGTACTGAGCTAAACGGCAACACTGACTTTAACTTTGAGTTAAGCCAGTTCAATCACCAAGGTTCTGATGAGAATGGGACTTCGGTCTCGATCACTAAATCGAATCTTTCTGGCCATGCGACTGTTTTAGGCCAAGTTGATTACGAGCTTTCAATCCCTTCAGTTCAAATTGATTTTGAAACCGGTGAAGAGGTAACGCTGTCTAATCTGAAAGGTGTGGGTTCAGGCCAACAAGCGAAAGGCTACTGGTTAGGTACTCAGAATTTTACTATCGATAGCTTCTTGGTTTCAGATTCTGCAATGCAGCCTTTCATGACCATTGAAAATTCTAAGTACGATTTTGAATCACATCTAGATGAAGCAACTAAGCGTCTGCGCAGCAACCTCAAGCTGGATATCGCAAACATCGAGACCAGTGAAGGCCAGTTGAACAACCTAAACGTCGATTTTGAAATGTCGAAGTTGGATAGCGAGTCGTTTGAGAAAATCTTTGAGATTTACCAATCTAATCCTGTGATGACGCAAGAAGACGTTGCAGAGATCATTCCATTTATCGATATCCTGTTTGCTAAAGGTTTCGACCTTTCAATGAACAACATGTCGTTAGAGTTAGGTAAGGGACAGTTCGAATCTAAGTGGTTGGTGAGCGTGCCGGAAGGGACCGAAAACATCAGCAGCAACCCTTCGATGATCATGCCTGCATTAACGGGCAACGTTCACTCTAGCTTCTCAAATGAACTTGTTGAAGAGTATCCATTCATCCGTGAAGGTATCGATGAATTGCTTGTGATGGAAATGATCAAGGAAACAGACAGTGGTTATGAAATCAGCGCTGACTTAGAAAATGGAAACCTAGTGTTCGAAAATGGACAAGAAATTCCATTAATCGCTCTACTTATGCCGGTTTTGGTTCAATAAACAGAGCAGGCGTGAATACTGATAGGGTGATTTAGCAGGTTAAGCTTAAACATTTTATACGGTACAAAACAAAAGAGGTCTTAAGACCTCTTTTGTTGTTTTTATGTTGGGTAAAACATGGTATTACTTGCATAGTTATTATTTAGCAGGAGCAATCATCCCCATGGAACTTACATTAGATAACGTATTCAACTTCAGTGCTGGCCCAGCTGCACTGCCTAAACCGGTAATGAAACAAGCGCAAGCGGACTTTATTGATTGGAATGGTTTAGGGACTTCCGTGATGGAAATCAGCCATCGCAGCAAGGAATTTATTCAAGTTGCTGACGAGTCCGAACAGGACCTACGTGATCTTCTGAACATCCCAGACAACTACAAAGTTCTTTTCTGTCAGGGGGGCGCTCGTGCTCAATTCGCTGCTGTTCCTCTAAACCTTTTAGGTGATGCGACGAAAGCGACTTACATTGATGCGGGTTACTGGGCAGAAAGTGCAGTGACTGAAGCGAGCAAATATTGCGAAATCGATGTATTCAACGCGAAGACGTCAATTGATGGTAAAGCAGCGGTTGTTCCAGCTAAAGATTGGAAAATTGACCCGGAAGCTGCGTATGTACATTTCTGTCCGAATGAAACCATCGATGGTATTGAAATCAGCGAGCTTCCTCAAACGGATAAGCCAATCGTAGCGGATATGTCATCTAACATTCTGTCTCGTAAGATTGATGTGTCTCAGTACGGTGTTATCTACGCGGGCGCGCAAAAGAATATCGGCCCTGCGGGTATCTGCATTGCAATCGTACGTGATGATCTACTCGAACTCGCAAACGACGTGTTGCCGAGTATTCTGAACTACAAAGTACTTGCTGAAAAAGACTCAATGTTCAACACACCACCAACCTACGCTTGGTACCTATCAGGCCTTGTGTTCAAGTGGCTGAAAGCTCAAGGTGGCGTTGAAGCGATGGAGTTGGTGAACAAAGAGAAAGCAGCGCTGCTTTACGATGCAATCGATAGCTCAGCTTTCTACAAAAACGATGTTCACACTGCAAACCGTTCTAGAATGAACGTGCCGTTCCAACTGGCGAAACCTGAGTTAGATGGCAAGTTCCTAGAATTGGCTGATGCTGCAGGTCTGAAATCACTGAAAGGCCATAGAGCAGTAGGTGGAATGAGAGCTTCACTTTACAACGCAATGTCTCTGGAAGGCGTTCAAGCGCTGGTTAGCTTCATGAAAGATTTCGAAGAGAAATACGCTTAATCGATGATAGGGCTTTGACTGATAAATTGCTTATTTGATTTTTATTGTGTCGAATGCACCGAACGAGATAGATGCCGCTTTTGCGGCATTTTTTTTGTCGTTAATAATAAAGGGTATGGTATGTTGATTTATTGTAAGAACAGTCATCCAGAGATATGACGGATGTATCAGAATGAGCAGACCTTTCTCTTAAAGCGAGAGTATCAACTGTTATTTAGGCACTTTTTACTATATAACGTGTCGCCCAAAGCTAGGTCTCTAATCATGAGCAGTGAGCGATAAGCCGCATCGCCCGGTTTATTGATGGGCGATTAAAATCCAACGTCTAATTTTTACCACAAGGAACCAAGTGTGAGGTTATTGAGTCTATTTGCGATGCTATTTCCGGCCGTTGCTTGTTCGTCCACACTTGAAATATGGGCTGGTATTAATTATGAAACGGCCGATTATGTAAAAGAACATATCGAAGCGATGACTGATCATCGTGTAGAAATTCGTTCGTTTGACGTCAACAGTATTCGTTCTGAACTGCTTGTTGCTGATCCTAGAGACAATACCTTTCCCGACGCCATCTGGGTTCCTTCTGACTTCTTAGGTCTAACTGAATATATCGATTTAGCGACGCTTCCTGATGCTTGGGTCGATACCCAACGCTATGAGAAAAAAGCGCTCGATGCAGTGGTCATCAACGGTGAGCTTAAGGCGTTACCGGTTGGTATTGGAAACCAAGTCGTTCTGTATTCGAGCAAGCCTCAAGCGCAAGTCGTGACATGGGAGAGCCTAATTGAACGCTCTGCTCAGTCCGATCAAGTGAGCGTGCTTTTTCCCAATCCAAACATGTACTTCTATCTAGCTTTCTATCAGCTTTTTTCTGAAGACTTATTATCGTCGAAGAATGTTAATGGTGAAGGGTTAGTTGCTATCTTTGATTTCATCGACATGTTGCAGCAGAAAAAAGTCATCGAATCATCGTGCAGCGATATTTGCGCGAGGCAGAGGTTCATCAATGGGGAAGTCGAGTTTTTGATTGACGGTGATTGGGCGTTCAGCGAACTCGATGCCGCCTTTGGTCGAGATTTGTACATCAATTCGTTGCCGACCTATCGTGGTGAAAGTATGTCTTCATTTAGTGGCGCAAAGGTTTTTGCTGTCACGGAAAAAGGCATGCAAAACCCAGATAAGAAATTGGCTTTGAAAGAAGTCGTTCAATACCTGCAATCAAACAGTTTCACCTCTTTAGCTCACTCGAGTGCCATGGTTTCGCCGTTTTATGAGGTTAATCAACGCCGTGTTGAGGAAGGTAACCAGACACTTTCAAATATGTACGATGAGTTTCAAGCATCGCAAATGATGTCGAGTGACTACAAGATGGCGATCGTTTGGGAGGCATCGGCTCGGGCGTATCAGCGTTACAAGTCAGGGATGCCAAAGAGTGAACTGCATAAATTTTACAATGATTTTGTTCAATATTACTCGGCGAATATGAGGGTAAGAGATTGAAGCTATCATTAAAATACACCATGGGCTTGGTGTTGCTGGCTTGCTCAATGCTTCCTGTTTACCTAGCGGGACAGTTGATTCTCAATAAACAAAACCAAAGTTCTTTAGAGCAAAAAGAAACCAAGCTGGACAACTCTACGACCGGTATTCGTCAAACCGTACAAGAGCAAATTAAGCTGACGGCGAGCCTAACTCAATGGTATTCGCATGACCGATCATTGATTAAAGCGGGTGGTAATATCTTTTTCTCGAGTGTTATTTGGGACAAGATGGATAGCTTCAATGCGCTAGCGGAGAGTGTGTCCGCGACTTATATTCTGGACCAAAACTGGAAGCCCATTTATGACAGCAAAGGCAGCTTGTACCATTTTGAGCAGAGCCAGTTATTAGAAAGCTTGAAGCGTCCTCAATCGGTTTATGGGCAAGGGAAATTGTTCCACACCGAGTTTACCGAAACTGAAGTGGCGGATAATGCCGCTACAGGTATCGTTTTTGTCGCGCCGATTTTACCTTATCGTTTGATAGAAGGTTCTACATACACGCCGCAGGGTTATCTTGTGGTTCTTATGGGGTATGACAGACTTAAGACTAAAGTGACGCCTTTCCTTTATCAAAATGAGTCGGTTGAGTTTAACTATATTGATTCAACGGATGCTCAATCTTCTGAACAAAGTGCGAACATTATCTCTATCGACAGCACATTCTTTACCGACAAATTGGTACTGAACGTCAAACATCATATTTCCGACAGTGAGCGTTTATTAGAGATGCAACAAGCTCAGGTGGTCTTTGTCAGAATATTGGTGGCGACGCTTGCCATCTCGATTGTGTTTGCTCTGTTCCTAAGCCGCTGGTTCTCAGGGCAGTTAAACTTGTTGGCTGAATCTGTTACGTCGTATTCGCATAACCAGTCACCGACTCATAGTGTGGATGAACATCGTTTTACAGAGTTCGTCACGCTGAGTCGTTTATTGGAAACCTTGTGGGGTCGCATACAATACCAAGTCCGTGAGCTTACCGAAAGTAACGATAAACTCGAAAGATTTAATGTTCAGCTAGAGGACTTAGTCGAAGAGAAAACCAGCAAGTTAACTAATTCGCTCGCGCGTGAAGAATCCCAGAAGCATCGTATTTTGAAGATCGTTCAGTTTGCATCATCAAGACACGCGGCTGAATATCGGTTGATTCCTCAAATGGTCGATCAAGAGTTAAAGACATTACTTGTTCAACATTCGATTCAGTTTCATTTTAACCGGACTGGCGAGGCTGACCTGATACTCTGTGACTCACAGGGGACGGCGATCGGGTATTTTTGTTCAAGTTCATTTGATGTCCTCAGTGAAGAAGATCTTCTGATTTTTGACATGTACCAAAAACAGTTAGCTGGTTGGCTAGAGCTCGAAAATATTACACGGATTAACATGCCGACTGGCTGTTTGAATCGTAAAGCTTTTAATGAAGATCTCGAATTCAGTAAACGCAGCATTAACGACAATCAAAATCAGATTTCTTTGATCATTATTGATATCAATGGCTTGAAAACGACCAATGATGTTCATGGGCATGAGATCGGGGATGAGCTGATACAGCGCTGCGTAGACGTAATCAGCCACGAATTGACACCTGCCAGTAATCTATACCGTTTGGGTGGAGATGAATTTGCGGTGCTTACCTTAACGTCTGGTGAGTCGAGTTCGCTCAATGTCGCAAAGATGACTGAGCAGTTGTACATTGCTCAGGAGCAACAGGCAATCGAGACTAAAGCGGGTATCTCTATTCCTGTCAGATTCTCGATTGGTGCAGCCTCTAGTGATTCAACAGACGTTGAGCAATTGTTCTCAGTCGCTGATGAGAATATGTATCAGCAAAAGCGTCTTTATTACCAAACGTTGTCTGTGGTTGGGAAGTAATAATGCCAATCGCGCTGACAAATAGCGATCACGATTTTCGACGCCCATTAGAGCGGAACTGCTGGGGTGTGACGTTATAATATGTTTAAACGCTTATGGGAAATGCGCTTAGTCGGGCCAACCGTTGCTTAAACACAGACGATAAAAATGAAAAAGCCGACCAATGGAAGTTGATGGGCTTTGTGTTTGTATTTAGCTTACGTAACTCAGCTAGAGCCAGAAACTCTTCAGAGGCATCTCAGAGTCAAAGTGATGAGCAATTTGCGCTTGGAGTAGCTCAGCGGTCGCAATAGCGTCAGTTAATGCATGATGCGGCGTGTAGTCGGGCAGATGGTATCGACGACGACTCTGACCCAGTCTCACTGAAGCTGGCTTCTTACCTTTCAGCTTGTTCCACAAGCCGCCAGCCAGTTTATTTTGGATCTGAGATTCAATCTCCAGCGTGTCGAGGACTGGGAACTCAATGCCTTCACCGAGTCGCACTTTCAATGCATTGTCCAAAAAGTCACGTTCGATACGACGATAGTGAACCACAGGGATATGTCCCGCCATTGATTCTAAGATCTCGCCCAACACTTCGCTAAGGTCTGGCGCATCAATGATGTCATTGTGAGTGATGCCATGAATCACGACAGACTCTTCTTCAAGTTTCTGTTTTGGTCTTAGAGTCCAGTGTTTGGCTTGTCGCAAGTAGATGCGATTGAGCGTAAATGGCACTAAACCAATGGTAATGATGCCGTCTTTGTTTGGGTTTAACCCCGTTGTCTCAAAGTCGACAGCCAAAAACATCACTTCTGAAAGTGGCGTATCAGGCGCAGGAAGAGGCTGGCTATAAAAGTGCTTTAAGCGCTCGTCTCTCGCTCGTTCAAGCTTCTGAGCAAACTTAAATGGCCAATCGACCGCAGGTGATCTGAATAGTTTGTTCATAGGCCCTACTTAAACTTGTTGCTGGCTTGATAACGGAACTTAAGGAAGTTTTGCGCATTACTTAATATTTGGAATGCATCCTTTAGGTTACGTCGTTCGAAGTCAGACAGGTTCTCTGGCTCGATGTTGTTATCAGGCTCGATATTGTTGTCGACATCGTGTGCTTGGTGGCGAATACGAACCAGAGAGATAAACTCCATCGCATCTTTCAAATCTTGAGCTCGGCCTTTTGGCAGAATACCGGCGTCAATAATGTCATCTAAGCGTTCGAACGAGTTCTTAGAGCGAGACGCTACCGCGAGCGAGTGAACACGAATCAAATCGGCGAGTGGCGCAGTACCACGACGCTTAAGGTTGATAGAGTTGTTGTGACGGCCATCTTTCTCCATCACGAAATCTTTGAAGAAGCCGAGCGGAGGTGTACGGTTGAGTGCGTTACGTGCAAGACACGCCAAGAAGCGATTGTTCTTACGTGCGCGTCGAACAATAAAGCTGTTCAATTGCTCGGCCCATTTCAGACGACCATAAACGCCATCTAAGTCGAAGAAGATTGAAGCATTTAACAGTGCTTTCGGGTTTGGATCATCAATCCAATCGGCAAAGCACTCTTCCCATTGTCGACGAGTCATACGCCACGTTGGGTTAGTCACCATGATATCGCCAGTACAATACACATAGCCACACTGATCTAAGCCATCACAAATAAAGGTCGACAGCTCCTCAAAGTATTTACCGTGCTTTTTCTCGTCGTAGGTATCATCAAGAATGATTGCGTTATCTTGGTCGGTAACCAGCAGCTGCTCATCACGCCCCATAGAGCCCAGTGCGAGGAAACAGTAAGGAATAGGCGACTTGCCCAATTTCTCTTCGCCCAGTTCGATAATTCGCTGCTTAAAGCTACGACCAATTACCGACATTGCAGTACCCACCATGTGGGCGTTGGCATCTTCGTTAACTAAGCGCACAAAGCTGTCTTTTACTTGCTCGGAAAGCACCTTCAGATCTTCGATACTTTGTTGCTGGAAGATACTACTTACCAATAACAGCGAGTTTTGAGACTCATAACGAACAATATCGGTCGCTTCGATAATACCAATCGGCTTCTTATCTTTAAGCACTGGTAAATGATGCACGTTATAGCGAAGCATGGTCATCATAGCTTCGTATACGTAAGCATTGTGATCGAGAGAGATAACCTCAGGTGTCATTACGCTAGAGACTTCATCCGATGGGTCAAGCCCTTCAGCTAAAACGCGAGTACATAAATCTCGGTCGGTGATGATGCCAATCACGGGTGTTGAGTCATCTTCATCATCTTCAACGATTTCTGGGTCGATGATCAACAAAGAGGAAACATTATCCTGTGCCATCATGGTCGCAGCTTGCTGAATCGTGCGCGTTTTTTCGATCATTGGTGCTTCGCTGGTCAGCAGCGTTTTAACCTTGGATGTCGTTAAGTCGTTAGCGTCGTTGCTGTCTGAGTTGGCTTGGCGCAGTCGCGCGTTATCTTCTACTTCTACGAAATCGGCAAAGGAGTCGTAGTTGTCGTAGAGCTCTTGGAAGATAGGCTCAGGAATACAGTAAAGCAGGGTATCTTCGGTGGCTTTAACTGGGAAACGCACCTTGTTGTTGGTCAGTAGGCCCATTTGACCGAACAAGTGGCCTTCATCCAGGCGGTTATAGAGTTCGCCTTTACGGCGGTAGACTTCGACTTCGCCACTTCGAACGATGTATAAGTCATGAATTTGATCACCAAAGTGAATGATAGGGGTATCTTGGCGGTAATAAGAAATTTCCACGCTACTGGTCACTTTCGCCAACATCTCCTCAGGGAGTTCTGTGAAAGGGGGGTATTGTGCCAGAAAGTTTTGAATCTCTAATAACTCAGCATCCATAATGATCATCCATTGGTTTGTATGATTTCATGGTACAACATTTGATAATATTTTGCCGTCACAAATCAATCTGTGAGCTAAAACCTTTTTAAAGTCTTATGGATAGACTAACCTTTCAATTAATGGAGTGACAGTTTAAGGATGATAGGAATGTCGAAGTGGAAGCTTAGTTTTGTATCTGCGGTTTTTATGTTTTCTCCAAGTTTGTGGGCGGACACTAACGCGGTGGATATTTTAGATTACGACCATATTTATGCCACGGCGCATTCGGGCAGTTTAAATGAAGATGCAGGCAGTAATAATAACGCCTCGTCGTATGGATTAGGCGTCAGTTACGCGATGACGGATGATTGGTTGTTGCTGGGAGACTACAGCGCACGCTTTATTCACCCTGATGACACCACAACTCGAATTGATACGCTGATGCCAGGTGTTGGTTACCGTTACAGCATTAAGAAAGATTTAGATATAGTGGCTTACTACCTGCTTGGTATCACAAAAGGTAAGGTTGAAGATAATGACACCAACCGAACTGAATCTTCAGACACTGAGTTCATCCAAGGGGTAAAAGCTGAGCTTAACTATGGCTTTGCGAAACGTTGGATAGCTAACGGGAGTGTGCAAGTGAATCGAAGTGACCTGTTTGATGAAGAGGTCTATCACTTAGGTTTACGTTATCTAGTGACCAATAAGTTTGCGATTGGTGGGTCATATCAACATCGAGATGGTGAAGGTAAAATTCGTAGCGAGCGTACTCACGAGCTAGGAGTGGAATTTTTCCTAGAGTATTAGCCAGTAACGAAAAGGCTAAGTGCACTAATAGCTCTTATATACAAAGAGACAGACACAAAAAAGCCAGCTTAATTGCTGGCTTTTACACATCTATTGGTCTGCAAATACAGGTTTCGCTTTTCGATTAAAGAACCGCAGCGATACCTTTACATAGAGGACCCATGTTTGACTTAGTCATACCAGCAACACTGATACGGCCAGAACCAACAATGTAGATTGCGAATTCGTCTTTTAGGCGAGTTACTTGCTCTTTGCTTAGACCTGAGAACGAGAACATGCCGTTTTGACGTTCGATGAATGTGAAGTCTGCATCAACACCTTCTGATTTCAGTGTCGTTACGAATAGTTCACGCATCTCTTGGATACGGTCACGCATTTCTGCCACTTCTGCTTCCCATTCAGCACGTAGATCAGCATCACCAAGGATGTGAGTAACGACAGCACTGCCGTGGGCTGGTGGGTTAGAGTAGATAGAGCGGATAATGCTCTTAACTTGAGAGAATGCTGTCGTTGCTACGTCTGCTGATTCAGCAACCAGAGTGAATGCACCAACACGCTCGTTGTACAAGCCGAAGTTCTTAGAGAACGAGCTAGCAACAAGGATCTCTTTGTTGTATTGAGCAAAAATACGTAGGCCAGCAGCATCTTCTTCAACGCCTTTTGCAAAACCTTGGTAAGCAAAATCGAATAGAGGCAGCAGTTTCTTCTCAGCAACCAATTTAGCCAGTACTTCCCACTCTTCAGTTGTTGGGTCGATACCTGTTGGGTTGTGACAGCAGCCGTGAAGAAGAACGATATCGCCTTCAGAAGCTTTCTCTAGGTCAGCAACCATACCAGCGAAGTCTTTGTCTTTAGTTTCAGCGTTGTAGTAGCTGTATTGAGCAGTTTCGATCCCCGCAGCTGCGAAAACGCCGTTGTGGTTAGCCCAAGTTGGGTTACTGATCCAGATTTTCACTTCGCCCAGTTGGCGCTTGATGAATTCACCCGCTACGCGAAGTGCACCTGTACCACCTGGAGCTTGTGCTGTTTTAGCGCGTTGAGATGCAACGATCTCTGCGTCTGAACCGAAAAGAAGTTTCTGAACCGCTAGACCGTATTCAGCTGTACCTTCAATCGTTAGGTAAGATTTGGTTTTTTCGTTTTCAAGAAGTGCAGCTTCTGCTTTCTTTACTGTTTTAAGTACTGGTGTTTGACCATCTTCATTTTTGTAGATGCCAACGCCAAGGTTGATTTTCTCTGCACGAGAGTCTTTTTTAAACTCTTCAGTAAGGCCGAGGATAGGATCGGCGGGAGCAGCTAACACTTTTTCAAACATAATCTTCATCCATGTCAATTGAGAGGGGATAGTATCTATGGGTAGTTATACCTGTATGGAATTTTTAAGACAATACGAAGTGAACAGAAAGACCAAAAAAAATCCATTTCAATCAGATTTATTGACTAAAGAGGATATTTGATAACAAAACACCCTACGGATTAACCTATAGGGTGCAAGAAGTTAGTGGATTTTGAATAGATTACGCTGGTTGAGCAATAAAGCTTTCGCGCTCGAGTTCACTCGCTACATTTTTGCCATCTTTGTAGGTCGCAGCAATTGAAACAAACGCTTGTTCGACGACCAGAAAAGCTTGGACAACTTGCGGATCAAAATGCGTCCCATTGCCCTCTAAGATGATCTGTTTAGCTTGTTCATGAGTAAAGGCTGGCTTGTAGACTCGCTTCGAGATGAGCGCATCATAAACATCAGCTAATGCCATTAAACGGCCAGATAACGGGATATCTTCACCAGACAACTGATTAGGATAACCACTGCCATTCCATTTCTCGTGGTGAGTCAGAGATATCTCCTTTGCGACTCTTAAGAAAGAGCTACTTCCCAACTGCTTTTCTGCAATAGATAACGCTTCAGCCCCAATCGCGGGGTGACCTTTCATTATCTCAAACTCTTCGTCCGTCAATTTGCCCGGCTTCAATAACACACTATCAGGAACACCTACTTTGCCCACGTCGTGCAAAGGCGCAGATTTGTAGAGCAACTCGATGTAGTTTGGTGTTAACAAGCTTGAGTGGGTTTCTGATTTGCTGAGCTCTTGTGCGAGCACCTTGACGTACTCTTGAGTTCTTAGGATATGTGCGCCCGTTTCATTGTCTCGAGATTCAGCCAATGCCGATAAGCTCACAATGGCCACGTCACGTGTGGTTTTGACTTCGTTTTGCGCGGTTTCAAGGCTATCAAGCATGGTATTGGTCATAGATGCCATTGAGCCAAGCTCGTTGTAGCCGAAAATAGGTAAGCGAACGCCTTGCTCGCCATTGGTGACTTTGTTTAATGCGTGCTCTTGGCTTAGGAGAATACGCTTAATTAGCTTGCTCCAAAGCGTCATGATGGTTATCGCGTAGCCACCCAGTACCACAGCCAAATAAATAAACTCTTTGATCACGCTGATCTTGCCGGTGCCATCCAATAAGCGGTCAGGGTTATGTTCTAACCAGAAGATGTCTTTGACAGCAATCATCGTCAACATAGTCGTCAGTGTTACCAGAAGCACGATAACCAAGCCTATCATCTGCTTGACCAGTGAACTTCTTTCACCAACCAGTTGGAAGTCGAATTGTCCAGTCGTCTCCATTTTATCCATTTGGCTGAGCTTGGCATTCAATTGAAGAATGGTTCCGGTAAAGAAGCCGAATAGACTCATGCCAAACAGCACCTTCAAATTACTATCTATGGTGAATTCATAGCTTAAGTTGTAGTAGAGCGCGAAAGGCACACTTGCAGCAAAAAATAGCAGGGTATCGAGTTGCGCGAATCGGCCTTGCTTGACCAAGGTATGTTGCGCCAATGGGTAACGACGTGCGAGCCATAATAAGATAAACATAATACTGACTTGTGTGAAAATCTCTAACGTCGTTAAGCTATCGAGCATAGGGCACACCCGACTGCCATAGGTGCCAAACAGCACGCCAGCAATGACGTATAACTTAGTCGTTAGCGATTGATTGTAATTTGAAGTATCCATCGGTAAGCCTTTGTTCTCATTCTTATTAGATTTACGCATTCATTGATTCACGACTTTAGAATTGCGAATGATTAGCATAAGTGACGTGAATAAGACCGGAAATTCTATCGATAGCTTTCGTGGATTGATACAAGAAACTGGTTTGTGTTAGAGATTTGTTAGCTAGGTGGGGGTTATTGCAGCATTTTTATGAAGATACTTGAATAGCCTCGGTCGAGGTTCGAGGCTATTCAGTCTGTGTACTGGTTAGAATCGCGAGTGATTGAGTTTGCTATCTACTTTACCCCGTTACTTTTTGAGATTGATTTCAGCTTCGATTGAGCCGGTTTCAATCTCAGGGTGAGACGCTAGTTTGTCTGCAGCCCATTGGTTGATGTGTTTCAGAATAGCAGACACCGCGTGTTTTTCCGTTGGTGCTTGGTCTTGTTCGACATCGATCTTTTGCTTTGGATGTGAGCCTGTCGCATCTTCAGCAATATGGAGCCAATCTGGGTGCCAGTAATATGGCTGACCGCTCGGTGTTGTCCAACTGTGAACACCGTTTGACTCTCCTTTATAACTTAATTGGTCTGCTTCTATTTTTTTCATTGTTATCTCGCATGTTTTTGGGTTACATCAAATTATTGAGGTAGAAAGCCAACTTAGCTCCTACCTTGGGTACAAACTTAGCAAAGCTTACAAAGTTATCTGTGAACCAATTCACACTATTGTGGAAATTAGGTGCGATCATATGGATAGCAGCAATAGTTGTTGGCGTAAGTGATAAAATCACCGGCTCACAGAATTTCTCTAGGTAGTACAATTAGATGGCGCGTTATGAAGAGCTTGCAAAGGATATTCGAACTCAGATAGCCAACAATACGTGGCGATCCGGAGAGAAGATCCCTTCGGTACGCATGAGTTGTCGAAATTACAACGTCAGCAATAGTACTGTCTTACAAGCCTACCAGTTGCTAGAAAGCGAAGGGTGGATCATCGCTAAACCTCAGTCGGGCTACTTTGTAGCGCCAAGGCTGGACGGCGTTGACTACGCACAGCCACTCGTTAGTGAAAAGAAAGCCATTAATGACCGCTTATTTGATTTCTTGAAGTCGAGTTCAGCCGAAGGTGTGATTCCTTTCGGCTCTGCATTCCCAGATCCCGACCTTTTCCCGTTACCTACCTTGACTCGAAACCTTGCCAGCGCGGGTAGGAAGATGACTGGCGCGAGTGTGATAAATAATTTACCACCGGGCAGTGAGTCCTTGAGAAGGCAAATCGCACAGCGTTATCTGCAGCAAGGGATCACGGTTAATCATCAAGACATCGTGATTACGTCGGGTGCTATGGAGGCGCTCAACTTGAGCCTGCAAACGGTCACCAAGTCGGGTGATAACGTCGTGATTGAGTCTCCCGCATTCTATGGTGCTCTGCAGGCTGTCGAGAGGCTCGGACTTAACCCGATCGAAGTGGACGTTTGCCCAATCAATGGGTTGAATATAGAGCAGTTTGAAAACGCGCTACAAAACCAAGATGTTAAAGCGTGTTGGCTGATGACGACTTTTCAAAACCCAACGGGAACCAGTTTGTCGGAACAGGCAAAGCGCCGTGTGGTAGAGATTGCAGAACAGCATGGAACCTACATTATTGAAGATGACGTGTATGGCGATCTTTATTACGAAGGGCATAAGCCGAAGCCACTAAAGGCCTTCGATAAGACCGATTCCGTCTTGCTTTGTGGGTCGTATTCAAAAAGTTTGTGTCCTGGTTATCGAGTAGGGTGGGTTGTGAACACGCGTTTTAACGACGCGATTCAAAAGTTACAGCTTCTTTCTACGTTATCGAGTAGCGCTCCTGTTCAACTTGGTGTCGCTCATTTCTTAACGCATGAAAGCTACGACAATCACCTTCGTAAACTGCGTAAAAACCTTGTCGTCAGGAAAGAGCGATTTATCGATGTCATTAAGCAGTACTTTCCGCATTCAATAGAGATTGAAGAGCCGGCTGGTGGTTACTTGATATGGATTCGCTTTTCTGAAAAATTCGACAGCCAACAGTTTCATCAACTGGCTATCGAACAAGGTATTAGCGTTGCATCTGGCGATCTGTTTAGTGAGCATGGCAGAGTGGATAACGCGATACGATTGAACTTCTCTTATGAACTGACAGAAGAGAAAGAACAGGCGCTCATCTGGCTTGGCAAACTGGCACATCAACTTACGCACTCGTAAAACCTTAAGTCCCTCATAAAAAAGACAATCATTCCAACTGTACGGGTTGTTTGTGGGGTAACTGTACGCCTAATTGACCAAAGAGTTGTGATTCAATAACGGTAGACCAAATATTGGAGATACCGTTATGTTGAAAATGACTATGGGAAATGAAGTTAAGCTGATTATTGTCGCTATTGTGTGTGCGCTTCTGCTTATTCTCGGCCACGTACTGCTGGCAAAAGCATTCGCTGATATGGCGTGGGCGGAATACACCACTGCCGCGATCCCATTCGTTATGATGGCAATTTGCGGTCTTGCAATAAAATACGCTATCGACCAAGATGTGGATTAGCTTTTGAAATAATGAGTCTCAGATAGTGGTACGCAGAAGCATCTGGACTCGTTTTATTCCGAACATAAAAAAACCTCCGCAAGTGCGGAGGTTTTTGTTTGTTCTTAACTTTTAATATCGAATAGGTTTCGAATTAGAAGTTTGCAGAGCGTGGTGTACGTGGGAATGGAATCACGTCACGAACGTTACCCATACCTGTTACGTAAGATACTAGACGCTCGAAACCAAGACCGAAACCAGCGTGTGGCACTGTACCGTATTTACGTAGGTCGCGGTACCAGCTCATGTGCTCAGGGTCGATACCCATAGCAATCATACGCTCGTCTAGAATGTCTAGACGCTCTTCACGTTGTGCACCACCGATGATTTCACCGATGCCTGGTGCAAGTACGTCCATTGCTGCAACTGTTTTGCCGTCGTCGTTTAAGCGCATGTAGAAAGCTTTGATGTCTTTCGGGTAGTTCTTAACGATAACAGGTGCTTTGAAGTGCTCTTCAGCTAGGTAACGCTCATGCTCAGAAGACATGTCGATGCCCCACTCAACGTCAAACTCAAATTTCTTACCAGAGTCTAGTAGGATTTGGATTGCGTCAGTGTAGTCAACTTGTGCGAAGTCAGCGTCAACGAATTGCTCTAGACGAGTAATTGCTTGCTTGTCGATGCGAGAAGCGAAGAACTCAAGGTCATCGCGGCGCTCTTCAAGAACAGCAGCGAAAACGTACTTAAGCATGTCTTCAGCCAGTTTCGCTACATCGTTAAGGTCTGCAAACGCAACTTCAGGCTCAACCATCCAGAACTCAGCTAGGTGGCGGCTTGTGTTTGAGTTTTCAGCACGGAACGTAGGACCGAACGTGTAAACCTTGCTTAGTGCACAAGCATAAGCTTCAGCATTAAGTTGGCCAGATACTGTTAGGAACGTCTCTTTACCGAAAAAATCTTCGTTGAAGTCTACGTCGCCTTTTTCAGTGCGTGGTAGGTTTTCCATGTCTAGCGTAGAAACACGGAACATTTCACCAGCGCCTTCTGCATCAGATGCAGTAATAAGCGGAGCAGAAGTCCAGAAGAAACCTTGCTCGTGGTAGAAACGGTGAATCGCTTGAGATAGACAGTTACGTACACGTGCTACTGCGCCAATCACGTTTGTACGTGGACGTAGGTGAGCAACTTCACGAAGGTACTCGATAGAGTGACGCGTCTTAGCCATTGGGTAAGTGTCAGCGTCTTCAACCCAGCCTACAACTTTAACGTCAGTTGCTGCTAGTTCGAAGTCTTGACCTTTCGCAGGAGACTCAACAATCTTACCCGTTACTTCAACAGAGCAGCCAGTTGTTAGCTTTAATACTTCGTTTTCGTAATTATTAAGATTATTAGGAACCACGGCCTGAATCGGGTCGAAACAAGAGCCGTCATAAATGGCAAGGAAAGAGATTCCAGCTTTGGAATCACGACGTGAACGGATCCAGCCGCGAACAGTTACTTCACTGTCTACCGCTAGCTTGCCGCCAAGTACGTCTGTTACAGGCGCGTAAGTCATGTTGATTTCATTCTCCATTGAGGGACAAATTCAACTCAAAGTCTCTGGCATTGCTGCAAATAAATATACATTTGCACAATAATTAGCCGAAACATTAAGTTGTATAAACTTTTTAAATCGATTGAACATATTACCTGTCATACCGACAGCTTCAACCTTTATTCTTGCTTGGTGAAAGAAATATTGTGTCTACTGACGATAAATAGGTTTGAGGGTGTGTTTTTTGTTCGATCTTAGCGTCAGCCTTACCTTTCACCCTATGTGAGCTGCTGAACGAGCATGGCGTAATCGAAACCTTTGTTTTCAATAATGGGAGTGTGATTGTGTTGAGACTCACTCTATATTGGCGCGGATTCAGTCATTTTGGACTTGATCACCTTCTTAATTTCCCACTAAAGTACAAGAGGAGTTTAATATCTACGTGTTAATTACGCCGCCTTAACCCCTGCATTCTCTCTACACCCGCACTTTTCGAGCGCTCGCTCATTCAAGAAAAACAGTCGATCAAATTATGTCTCAACAAGGCAGGACTGGCTGTACAAGTAAAAGAGAATTACATGCTTAATTATTTAAAAAAACACTGGTTATCAAACGTTAAAGGAGATTCATTATCTGGGATTGTGGTTGCACTCGCATTGATCCCTGAAGCCATCGCATTTTCAATTATTGCAGGCGTTGACCCTAAAGTAGGGCTCTATGCCTCGTTCTGTATTTGTGTCGTCACTGCTTTGGTTGGCAGTCGTCCGGGAATGATTTCCGGTGCAACAGGCGCTATGGCGCTACTAATGGTCACTTTAGTGAGAGAGCACGGACTAGAATATCTACTCGCCGCTTCATTTCTAGCTGGCGTCATTCAGATCGCAGCTGGTTATCTCAAGCTTGGTAACCTGATGAATTTCGTTTCCAAATCGGTGATTACTGGATTTGTTAACGCGCTCGCCATTCTAATTTTCATGGCCCAACTTCCGGAATTAATCAACGTCCCTTCAAGCGTTTACGTGTTAGTCGCTTTGGGTTTGGCGATCATTTATCTGCTTCCTTATTTCCCCAAGTTTGGTCGCGCAATACCTTCTCCACTGGTCGCGATTGTTACCCTGACAATCATTAGTTTGCTCTTCGGCTTAGATGTGAGAACGATTGGCGATATGGGCAAGCTTCCCGATTCACTGCCTGTGTTCTTGATTCCTAATATTCCATTCACGTTTGAGACGCTTGCAACCATCCTGCCATATTCGATTGCTCTGTCTCTGGTTGGCTTGTTGGAATCCTTGATGACAGCGACCATAGTCGATGACCTGACTGATACTGAAAGCAATAAAAACAATGAGTGTAAAGGGCAGGGCGTTGCGAACATCGTGGCTTCCCTTTTTGGTGGAATGGCGGGCTGCGCAATGATCGGTCAGTCGATCATTAACATCAAATCAGGTGGCTTAACCCGATTGTCCAGCATGATCGCTGGGGTGGTTTTGTTGCTAATGGTGGTGTTTGTTTCTGATTGGTTGAAGCTGATACCGATGGCCGCTTTAGTGTCTGTGATGATCATGGTTTCTATCGGCACATTCTCATGGCGTTCCATTGTTGAGCTTAAAGATCACACACTGCCAACCAATGTAACCATGCTAGCAACCGTGGCGGTGGTGGTGTTTACTCATAATTTAGCAATAGGTGTTGCGGTTGGCGTGGTGCTGTCGGCTCTGTTTTATGCACATGCCAGCAAATCCATGGTGTTTATATCCGATGAAGTCGTGACAAACGAAATGCACACCATTCACCGAGTAAAAGGCCATGTCTTCTTTGCTTCGTCAGATGCGTTTGTCGACTTATTTGATTATGACAACGCGACCTCTTTAGTGACCATCGATATATCTGATGCGTCATTCTTAGATAATACCTCTGTTGAGGCGCTTGATAAGGTTGTGTTCAAGTTCCGTAAAAAAGGGGCTTACGTTGAAGTGTCAGGAATGGATAACGTGAGTGCGAACCTGATAGTCAAACACGCGATGTATCACAAGCATAAAGACTTAACCGCGGTTTCCATTACGCACTAATCTTGGTTTAAGGTACTTTTAAAGCCTGAAAGCCTGAACTAGACATTGTTATGAAGTTAAAGCGCTCATTGTTGAGCGCTTTTTTGTTGGCGATCTATGACTTCTTCTTTGTACTCGACAAAGTAAACTGATTAATCAGCGATTCAAGATGATCAGATAGCTCTTCTAAGTCATTGCTGATGTTGCGAGTTTCAGCCGCGGATTGCGATGTGTTGTTGGCGTGAGAGGTGATGGTTTCAACCTTTTGTTGAACATCTTGAGTCGCTTGTGTGGTGGATTGCGTTTGCTGCTGAATATTCTGTGCGTGAGCCAGCACCTGTTTCATCTCTTCGACCACACCATTCATTTCAATTGAAAGTGCGTCGATATCGGTTGAGCTTTGATGGGCTTGTTCGCAAACGCGATCGGCAGAAGTCAGCGACTCTTCGCTGCCTTGCTGGAACTGATGAATGATTGACTCAATACTGCCTGTTGCTTCAGCGGTTCGTGATGCAAGATGGCGAACTTCATCAGCCACCACCGCAAACCCACGACCTTGTTCTCCCGCACGTGCCGCTTCAATTGCTGCATTCAAGGCCAGAAGATTGGTTTGGTCAGCAATGCCACGAATCACACTCAATATTGAAGAGACCTCTCCGGTTTGCTCATTGAGTGTCAGTATTTTGTGTTTCACTTCTTCTATGCTGCTAACGAGGTTTTTTATCTCACTGCTTGCTTCGTGTGCTTGGTTGGCACTCTTACACGCCACATCAGCGGTGTGATTGATAAGCTCTGAAGCTGTTAAAGTCGCTTGTTCTACATTGACTTGCTGTGCCTGTATTCCTTCGACATTGTGTTGCACTTCTGCGGTTTCGCTTTGCTGGTCGCTGGCGGCTTGCTCGGTAATTTGCGCGACACTAGTCAGTTGGTTGGCAGACGCATTTAACTTGTGCGAGGTGCTTTGTACCTTTTCTAAGCTGTCAGATACGGTTCCCATGAACGAGTTGATGGAGTTAGCCAGCGTGCCAATCTCATCCTTGCTTTGTTCCGGCAGGCGAGTGGATAGGTTTTTATCGTTGCTGACTTGGGTCATAAAGCGAGAAGTCTGTTGCAGCGGGCGCACGATAATCTTACGAATTAATCCCATCGTAAGGACAAATCCGGCAAACGAGATCACTGCCATAATGCCAATAGCAGCCATGGTTTGAGTGTTAATCAGCGAGTTAACATGGTTAAGGTTAAATTCGAGACGAATCGCACCCAAGACTTCACCTTCTGGTGCCATATGACAGGCGACACAATTGGTTCCTCGGTAATCTTCACTCGACTTCATTGGCAGAGCAATAACCAAGCCTTTGCCCCAATCAGCAGAAAAAGGTTCGATAACGGTTTCGCCCGCTAGCGCTCGTTTATCAATATCGTCAACCGGTGTTTGGTTGTCATTACCTGGGCCATATAACTTGCTGACAGCGTCGGCGCGTAAAACACGAACGTCTTCAATGCCTTCTTGAGCCAGTGCTTTCTGACGAAGGGTCTCTTTTTGTGCCATGGTGCCGGTGAGCATCATCATATTGAGGCTATCGAAGTAGTTACTTGCTTTGTCGTGAAGCTGCTCACTTAGCACTGAGTTTACAAGTTGCTTTTGTTGCGAATATTGGAAATAGGTCGATATTGCCAGCAAAAAGGTGAACACGATGGCGAGGGCCACTAGGATTTTAAAGGTGATTGTTGAGCGCATAAGGTGTTTTTATTAATTATAATGACGCAAATACTGTACTAGTAAGAATTCTTACCACCTATGGGGTATAACGAATTGTGTGACCACACTCCGGTTGTGGTTATGCTTCTGTGATGTAGCAAGTTTGTGCGGATCCTGGTGTTGAAATGGAACGCGCTTCAAGCTCCTCGCTGTTCTTAAAACAGACTGTTGTTTTGGGAAAATTGAAGTGCAGCATCGAGTTTTGATTGTGCTGATAATTAGAAAAGCCTAGGTTGTTAATTAGCTCGATGTATTTGTCCGCTTGTCTTTTATCAATAAAGACTATTGTTTTAGACGACTTAGTGGTCAATTTATATCCAAATGGTTGTTTTGTTCAATTTAATAGCAAAAATTGTGGTTATAGCGTTGTGTTTCGAGGCTCATTCGATAAGATGAAAAGACCTCTATGATAGAGGTAGGGCAGCAACGGATACGCTGCTTCAAATACTATGGAATGTGACTTATTGGACACATACATGAAATTCAAGATTACATCACCGATTATTGAACCTACGGAAGGTTCACCACATCAGTTAATGCTTACTCACGCTTCTCGTTTTACCTCTTTTAAGACAAGCTCCCCTTTGAACGCCCTGTTCGACAACGTCTCTGCACGCTTCTTTACCGCTTATCGCTCCTATTGTTATTCGTTTTATAACTTTATTTCTATCTGAACTCCTTTGTCATCCGCTCGATGAACGAAGACTCACATCTATAAAAACTAAACAAATAAGTTAAAAACAATGAATATTAAAATGATGGGTAGCTCCCTAATTATCGCTGGTACCGCTCTCGGTGCTGGTATGCTTGCGATCCCAATGGTATTAGCTCAATTCGGATTGCTTTACGGCACACTGCTTATGGTACTGATCTGTTTCGGTACGACTTACGCAGCATTACTACTTCTAGAAGCGACCATCAAAGCGGGTGGCGGTCTAGGATTAAACTCTATTGCCCGAAAAACCTTGGGTAAACAAGGTCAGTTGCTTACCAACGGCTTGCTATACGCGTTGTTGATTTGCCTATTAATGGCTTACATTCTGGGCGCAGGTGACTTGCTGAGTAAGTTACTGTCTAACTTTGGCGTCGAAATTACCGCGACTACCAGCCAAACCGTGTTTACCTTGCTTGCTGGCGCAGTAGTCGCAAGTGGTACTGGTGTGATTGATAAGCTCAATCGAGCATTGTTCTTCGTGATGCTTGCTAGTTTGTTTGCAACCATGGCCTTCTTAGCGCCGAGCATGACTCAAGAAAACTTGATGCAGGTAACCAGCCATGACCACGTTGACCTAATCAAAACCAGTGCCATCCTGTTTACGAGCTTTGGCTTTATGGTGGTGATTCCAACCTTGGTTTCTTACAACCACGAAGCGACAGACAAACAGCTGCGTAACATGGTGATCATCGGTTCTCTGATCCCATTAGTGTGTTACTTGTGTTGGTTGTTTGCGGTAGTGGGCAACTTGAGTGAAGAGCAATTCAGAAGCTTTGAGAACGTATCAGATTTGATGGCGGCGTTTGAGGCTCAGTCTCCTTGGGTGGGTAACGTTCTGTCTACCTTCACGGGCTTGGCGTTGTTGACCTCTTTCTTTGGTGTGGCGATGGCGTTGTTCAACCAGAACAAAGACATGTTCAACCAAAATACAGCGGTAACGTACTGCATTAGCTTTATCTTGCCGTTGGCTGGTTCATTGCTTGCGGCAGACAAGTTCCTACAAGTACTGAATTACGCAGGTATCATCTTGGTGTTCCTAGCGGTGTTTGTTCCTCTGGTTATGGTCCACAAACAGCGTTTCATGAAAGTTGCTGATGACCGATACCGAGCAGAAGGTGGCAGCGCAATGATGTTGTTCTCACTGCTGTTTGGTTGCTTCCTGCTTATCTCACAAGTGATCTAGTTCTTTGGTCCATTATCTAAGATGCGAATCGAGCATCTTAGATATAAGTGGCCGGAATTCAGATACAAAAAAGGAACGCATCGGCGTTCCTTTTTATTATCTGCTGATTAAAAACAGATTGATTCAAAGGCTATCAACAAACAACCTTAACAGCCAAACCACCTTGAGAAGTCTCACGGTATTTAGCGTTCATGTCTTTACCTGTTTCTAGCATTGTTTCGATAACTTTATCTAGAGAAACAGTAGGAGCAGAAGAACGACGAAGTGCCATACGAGTCGAGTTGATTGCTTTAACTGCAGCAATACCGTTACGCTCGATACATGGTACTTGTACTTGGCCAGCAACTGGGTCACATGTTAGACCTAGGTTGTGCTCCATGCCGATTTCTGCAGCCATACATACTTGCTCAGGGCTACCACCCATAAGCTCAGCAAGACCAGCAGCAGCCATAGAACATGCCACACCAACTTCACCCTGACAGCCAACTTCAGCACCAGAGATAGAAGCGTTACGCTTGTAAAGACCACCGATCGCGCCAGACGCTGCGAAGTAACGGATGTAATCTTTCTCTGTCACTGTTTGGATGAATTTATCGTAGTAAGCCAATACAGCAGGGATGATGCCACATGCGCCGTTTGTTGGTGCCGTTACTACACGACCGCCAGCTGCATTTTCTTCGTTTACTGCGAAAGCAAACATGTTTACCCAGTCAACAACCGACATTGGATCATTGGTTGTTTTTTCTGAAGTCATTAGCTGTTGGCGAAGTGCTGCTGCACGACGAGGTACACGTAGTGGACCAGGCAGGATACCTTCAGTATTCATACCGCGATCCATACACTCACGCATAGTTTTCCAGATGTTAGCGAAGTAAGTGCGAGACTCTTCGTCTGAGTGGAACGCTGCTTGGTTTTTCATAACCAGTGTACTGATAGAAAGACCGCTTTCTTTGCACTGATTAACCAGCTCTTCAGCTGTTGTGAATTCGTAAGGTGCTTTGATTGGGTTTTCTTCTTCTTTGCCGAAGTTCTCTTCGTCAACGATGAAACCGCCACCAATTGAGTAGTACGTTTTTGAGTATGCAACTTCGTCACCAACCCATGCATGAATGCTCATGCCGTTCTCGTGTAGAGAAAGGTTGCTAGTGTGGAAGTTCATACCGCCATCGCGTGGGAACGATACTGTATGACAGTGCATGCCAACAGGAAGGCGCTCAGTTTCTTCTACGCGAGCAATGAAGCCAGCAATAGAATCGATATCAACACGCTCAGGAGTATTGCCAGCAAGACCCATGATGATTGCGATATCTGTGTGGTGACCTTTCCCTGTCAGTGATAGTGATCCATATACGTCCACGGTGATTTTAGTGATGTCGCGCAATTTTCCCATTGAACGTAGGTCATCAATAAATTCTTTACCCGCTTTCATTGGTCCAACTGTGTGTGAGCTCGATGGACCAACACCGATTTTATAGATATCAAATACACTAATCATAGCGATTACCTCAAAAAGAGAGCCTCCCAAGGGGAGTAGGGAGGCTCATTTATTATCATTATATTTTTTGTCTAATCTCGCGATATAAGATGGATGCCATCTTATAAAAAGGGCTTGAGATTAAAGAGCGCCGTAGATTACAGAACTAATAGCCGCTAGACCACATAAAGCTGTAAAGATTTGCACAGGTGCTGAAGTTTTGTACTTAGCCATAGCTGGTACTTTCTGCATCGCGAACACAGGCATTAGGAACAGGATAGCTGCAATCATTGGAGCACCCATTGTTTCAATCATACCTAGGATACTTGGGTTAACTACCGCAACAATCCAAGTTGTAACAACGATGAACGCTAGAGATGCTTTTTCAATCTTAGAGATTGAAGAACCAGAGCGAGACTTGATTAGACCAACAAGACCTTCGTGAGCACCTAGGAAGTGACCGAAGTAGCTAGAAGTAATCGCTGCGAACGCTACTAGAGGACCCATGTAAGAGATAAGTGGAGACTCATGTACGTTTGCTAGGTAAGAAAGAACAGAGATGTTCTGTGCTTGTGCTGTTGCTAGTTGCTCTGGAGATAGAGAAAGAACTACAGAGAATACGAAGAACATTACAAAACCCATCAGCATCATTGCTGCGCCGCCAGTGATCGCGTCAGTTTTCTTAACTGCGTTTTCACCGTATACACGACGTTGCTCTTTAGAGAACTGTGAAATGATTGGGCTGTGGTTGAAAGAGAACACGATGATTGGAATTGCAAGCCAGATAACAGAAGGCATTGTTGACCATTCAGGTGTTACTTCCATCATTGAAGTGTTCCAATCCGGAACTAGGTAGAAAGACAGTGCTAGTAGGATGAATACTAGTGGGTAAACCATTGCTGAAGTCGCTTTCAGCATCAGATCTTTACCGAATACAACACCTGTAGTCATAGCAAGGATAAGTGCACCAGAAAGAAGAGGACGAGGAATAGATTCCATACCCATTTGGTTTACTAGGAAAGAATCAACAGTGTTTGTGATACCAACACCGTAAATCAGAACGATTGGGTAGATAGCGAAAAAGTAAGCGAAAGTAATAAGGTTTGCGCCAGTCTTACCGAAGTGTTCTTCTACTGTATCTGTAATGTCAGCTTCAGGGTTTTTAGCAGACAGTACGAAACGAGCTAGAGATTTGTGTGCGAACCAAGTCATTGGTGCCGCAATTAGAGCTAGGATAACTAATGGCCAAAAACCACCCGCACCAGCTTTGATTGGAAGGAATAGTACGCCAGCACCAACTGCTGTACCGAATAGTGATAAACACCAGGTAAAATCTTTATAGTTAAACTTGCTTGAATCTTTAACGGCATTTGCCGAAGAAGTTGTTGTGTTCATGTTAAATTACTCATTTTTTTGGAACAGGAAATAAGTCGGGGCTAATTCTGCAGAATTTTCTTCTGCAAAAAATAGATCTAAATCATGTAATGAAACGGCGTGTCACATGATATGCGAAAAACGGATTTTTGATCACGAAAATAGCGTGCCACAGGTGATTTATGTTTATGCTTGGTATTACTTTTATTTATGCGAAAGGCGGGGTTGTATAGATTTATACCAGGGAAACGTTTGCGTAAAATTGCATTAATAAATCTGTTCCATAGAAAGTCTGGATTTTGTTAACAGAGATTAAACAAAACGTAGTTGCTATGTAATTTGTTGCACTACATGTTGCTGCAGTGAATGGATGATTTGCGCCGTAACGCCCCAAATTAGGTGCTCTTGGAAGGGCATAGCAAAAACTCGATGCTTGATTTGTTTAAAGTTAACAGTGTGGCTGTGTAACTTGGCTTGGTCTAAAACATAGGTAGCGGGCACCTCAAAAATTGAGGCAACTTCGTTCTCATCGATGATGGCTTTATAGTCAGGATCGACCATGGCAACAATCGGCGTCACAGAAAATTTACTAATAGTACTCAATGCTGGTAATTGCCCAATAATTTTAACTTGATCCGATCGAATTCCCACCTCCTCATGGAGCTCTCTGAGTGCAGTGAATTGCATAGAAGGGTCAGAAAGTTCGTGTTTACCACCAGGAAAGCTGACTTGGCCGGGGTGATGCTTTAAATGAGCCGCTCTTTTAGTAAAAATGACATGTAAACCATCTTCTCTTTCAACTAAACCTACCACCACTGCCGCTTTACGTAATTGCTCGCCACTGATGTGCGAAACACGCTCTACTGACTCAGGATGATAGCCAACGGTAGGGTTAAGTTGGAATTGCTGAAGGAAGTTTTCTTTATTCATATCAAGCCAATATATTGATTATTATGATTTTAAGTATAGACATAACCGTGGGTTGATTACCAATATCGAGTTTTTCTTCATTCACTTTCCCTCTTTTAGTTATCAATTGGGCGTCATGAGAGGCTGTTTACCGATGAATCTCCTCAAAATGACGATTTTTGCTATATTCAATATGTGCATACAGGCGAGTAAGCGTTACCCATGTCATAAAATTGGGTGACGAAACGTAGATTTTTTGTTTAAGAATTTGATAACAATAACTTAGTGGACCATTCTAAAAAGAAATAGAAGAAAAGGTATGAGATGAAAGGAATCATATTCACCGAATTTTTAGAGCTTGTTGAAGACAAGTTTGGGCTAGAGCTTTTGGAAGAAGTTCTAGAAATGTCAGAAGATGAAGGAATCTATACGTCGGTCGGCAGTTACGACCACAAAGACCTTGTCAGGTTGATTATCAACTTGAGTAAGAAAACCGATATTGATGCGGCAAGCTTGCAACGCGTGTTTGGGCAGTCTGTATTTAAGAACTTACTGGCCTCATTACCGAATAAAGCGAGCCTTGCTCACAGCAATACCACCTTTCAATTTATTCAGCACGTAGAGCGTTACATTCATGTTGAAGTGAAGAAGCTCTATCCGGATGCTGAGCCACCTGAATTCAGTTTTATCACCACGACCGAAGCACAACTTGTTTTTGACTACAAAAGCGCAAGGTGTATGTCTCATGTTTGCTTAGGGCTTATTGAAGGATGTGCTGAATACCACGGTGAATCTATCGCGGTGGAGATGACGCCACAAAATGATGACCAAAGCGTGGTTAGGTTTAATCTCAAAGTAGAAAAGTAATATGGATCTGGCATCTGCCCTAGAGAAGAAGCTTAAGCGTCAAATCGCGGCAAGAAAAGCGGCTGAAGGATTGTTGGAACAGAAGAGCCTCGAACTGTTCGAGGCTAACCAACAACTTGAGCTTGCTTTGCGTCAGTTAGAAAAGCGCTCCAACGCGAATATACGCCGCATTGAATTCCAAGAACAAATCGACAACCTGTTGATTGATTTTGGGCGCGCGTTTCTAAGAAATGATCTCGATGATGTCATGCTATCTGAACTAACGACCAACGTGACTAACAGTTACTTAATCGAAGCCAGTCGTTTGATTCTACCTCCCAAGCTCATCCCTCAGTTACAGACCTATGATTATGGCGATGAGACTGTCGAGGTGTTAGAGCAAGACATTCAAGAACCTCATTGGCAAGACAACCTACTGACCGTGCCCTTAGAGGTTGAAAAAGTCATAGTTGGTGCGTTAATCGTCAGAGTCAGGTTGTTAGACCAAGACTACGAGTTTATCCAAAGCCAACTGTTGTTGGTCACGGACCTTATCTGCAGTGCCTTAACCCATCAACTAGCAATCAACCGAAATATTGAATCACGTAAACGAGCGGAAGAGTCCGAAAGGGCAACGCGTGACTTTGTGGCCATGATTAATCATGAGTTAAGAACTCCACTTAATGGCTTACTAGGCAGTGCCGAGTTGATCAGTGATACCGAACTGAATAGCTCTCAGCGTGAGATAGTGAACAACCTGAGCCAATCTGGAGAGTTTCTCCGAACCATCATTAATGATCTATTGGATTACAGCAAAATTAACGCAGGGATGTTAGAGCTTATTCCAAAGAAATTTGCCCTACGTGATTTGAGAAACACGATTGATAGTATTTTCGTCAATCGAGCAATCGAGAAGCAGCTTGAATTTAATATCAGTGTTGCGTCAAATGTTCCCTCCCATTTCCAAGGTGATTTAGAGCGCATCACTCAGCTGTTTGTGAACTTAATCGGTAATGCGATTAAATTTACAGAAGAAGGACATGTGAATGTCGATATCGAATGGGACAAAAACCAATTTGTTTTCTCTGTAGAAGATACTGGAGTCGGAATTGCTGAATCAGCACATAAGACGCTATTTGAACCTTTTACACAGGCAGATAACTCAAGTAGCCGAAACTATGAGGGCACCGGGCTTGGCTTAGCGATTTGTCGCAAACTGGTGGCTCTGATGAATGGCGATATTGGGGTGACCAGTGTTGTTGGCTCAGGCACGACCTTTACCATCTCGATTCCTCTTCAAGTTGTCGATGTTCCGGCAGAGAGTGATAGTGTCGCCAAGGGCTTTGAGTCTGAAGCGGAATTGTCACTACTTAAAGTGCTGGTGGTTGATGATATTAAGATGAACCAGATCATCATCCAGCAAATGCTTCGTAAACATGAGATTGAACCTGCTATCGCAAGCAATGGTGTCGAAGGGTTTGAACTCGCGTCAGACAATGAATACGATATTGTATTCATGGATTGCAGAATGCCTGTTATGGACGGGTTTGAAGCAACAGAGAAGCTAAGAGAGAAGGGTTACGTTAAATCTATTGTGGCACTGACCGCCGGAACGACATTGGAAGAACGCGAACGTTGTATTCAGTGTGGAATGGATGACATTTTGAGTAAGCCTTACACCGCCAACGATCTGAAAGAGATGCTCAAGAAGTGGGGTGTCTCAGCGGTGAAGGTCGCTTAAACACGCGAATAAAGCGTTGTGAGTTATGTACTCTAACTTACAGACTAAAAAACCGAAGTGATCTTACGATCCTTCGGTTTCTTTTTATATCGAACTTTTGCTAGCCGTTAAGCTACGGAACTCGTCATTAAGTCGCGGAACTCGCAGTTAATGACACTAGGTTTAGCAATCTTCAAGTACCGGTAGAATTCGACTCAGCTTATCCAGTGTTTCTTGGTATTCAGAAGCACAATCACTATCAAATACCACACCACCGCCAGCCCAAGCATAAAGCGTGTTGTTCTCGGCGACTAATGTACGAATGGTAATACTGGTATCCATTCTGCCATTTCGGCTGATGTAGCCAATACTGCCGCAGTACGCTGAACGTCGATGCGGTTCTAACTCTTCAATGATCTGCATCGCGCGAACTTTTGGTGCGCCAGTAATCGAGCCTCCAGGGAAACAGGCTCTCAGAAGGTCAGTTGCAGAGTATTGGTCATCAAGGTCCGCTCGTATCGTGCTCACTAAGTGGTGCACGGCAGGGAAGCTTTCAATATCGAAGAGCTTTGGTACATGCACTGTGCCCGGTTTTGCTACTCGGCCAATGTCATTACGAAGTAGGTCGACGATCATCAAGTTTTCCGCCTGATCTTTATCGGCGCTTGCTAGGTCTTGCGCGTTGGTATTATCAATCATCGGGTCCTCAGAACGAGGTCGTGTGCCTTTGATTGGCTTGGTTTCAATGACGTTGTCTTTGAGTTCTAAGAAACGCTCTGGCGAAACACTGATGATTGCGCAGTCGGCCAAACGGATAAAACCCGAAAAGGGCGCTGAGTTGTACTGTTCTAACTTGTCATAAGCCAGCCATTCACTACCTTGGTATTGGGCATTGAAGCGCTGAGCTAAGTTAATCTGATAGCAGTCCCCGGATAACAGGTACTCTTGAACACTATCGAACTTAGTGGCGTAGCTCTCTTCGCTCATATTGGATTGCCACGGTGTGGTTAACCCAAAGGGCGCATGTGATAGGTGTGATTGAGCCATCTGCTGCATTAGCCAATCATGATGTTCATCGATATTGCTACCGACAATACACGCCGTTTTCAATTGGTGGTCAACGATAACAGCCCATTCATACAAGCCAACTGCCATGTCAGGTGCTTCAATATCACGCTTTGCAAGTGATGGAAGTGTCTCGACTCTGCGCCCTAAATCATAGCTAAAATAGCCTAAAGCGCCGCCAACGAATGGCAACTGAGTGTGCTCTTTAGTCGCAGGCAATAATTGTTGCTGATATTGGTCGAGTAGTTCGAAAGGATCAGAGTCTGAAACCTCGCACGTCTCATTAACATTAACGGTCGTTTCTGCACCGATTGTCTCGAAGGTGGCGATGGGTTGAGCAACTAAAATATCGTATCGACTATCAACGTGGCTTTCTGAAGCGGAGCGTAATAGCATTGCCCACGGCAGGTTTTCAATATGGGAAAACAGCTGTTTAGCTAAAGTTGATTGATATTCAAGCGGCTTGATTTGGATAGAGCGAAATTCGTTGTTATTCATTTGTTTAATTTGTGACAAAGAGTTCGATCACTGCATGGCGTGTGAGAGGAAGCAAGAGTATCATAAATTGAAAATAAAATGGGTTCTTGATTAGAACGGAGTAATCCAAGTGGTTTAGTTTAAAGCTATGCAAGCGATTGCTAAAGCAACTAAATACAGCTCAACACAATAAAAAGCTAAACCACCTAATTCGATTTGGCACATATAGTCAAACTGTGAACCCACATGGAACCAGAACAATAAAGAGGCATGCAATGACGGTTATTCGTAAGCAAGATGTGATCAGCAGTGTCGCTGACGCACTTCAGTACATTTCTTATTATCACCCTTTAGACTTTGTCCAAGCCCTAGAAAAAGCGTACGAGAAAGAAGAGAGCCAAGCAGCTAAAGATGCGATCGCTCAGATTCTTATCAACTCGCGCATGTCTGCGGAAGGCCATCGTCCAATTTGTCAGGATACGGGTATTGTTACTTGTTTCGTGAACATCGGTATGGATGTTAGGTGGGAAACGGATC
Source organism: Vibrio sp. 10N.222.55.C7 (assembly GCF_041473335.1). NCBI lineage: Bacteria > Pseudomonadati > Pseudomonadota > Gammaproteobacteria > Vibrionales > Vibrionaceae > Vibrio > Vibrio sp. 10N.222.55.C7. The sequence continues at coordinate 38,188 of NZ_JBFRSC010000037.1, read as the reverse complement.
AAACAGTACAACAGATGGTTGATGAAGGCGTTCGTCAAGCTTACAACAACCCAGATAACCCATTGCGTGCATCTGTCCTAATGGACCCTGCAGGTAAGCGTATTAATACCAAAGACAACACACCAGCGGTTGTCCACATTAATATGGTTCCAGGCAACAAAGTTGAAATTCAAATCGCGGCTAAGGGCGGCGGTTCTGAGAACAAAACCAAGATGGTTATGCTGAACCCTTCTGATGATATTGCAGAATGGGTAGAGAAGACGCTGCCAACAATGGGTGCAGGCTGGTGTCCACCGGGTATGCTAGGTATAGGCATCGGCGGTACGGCTGAGAAAGCAGCTGTGCTAGCGAAAGAATCTTTGATGGAACACATCGATATCCAAGAGCTTATCGAGAAAGGTCCTGAGAACGCAGAAGAAGAGCTTCGTTTAGACATCTTCAACCGTGTAAACAAGCTTGGCATTGGTGCACAAGGTCTTGGCGGTCTCACTACTGTGGTTGATGTAAAAATCAAAACAGCACCAACTCATGCTGCTTCTAAGCCTGTATGTTTGATCCCGAACTGTGCAGCAACGCGTCACGTTCACTTCACACTAGATGGCAGCGGCCCAGCAGAGCTAACGCCACCTAAGTTAGAAGAGTGGCCAGACATCACTTGGGAAGCGGGCGCAAATACACGTCGTGTTAACCTTGATGAAGTGACTAAAGAAGACGTACAAGAGTGGAAGACCGGCGAAACGGTTCTTCTGTCAGGTAAGATCTTAACCGGTCGTGATGCTGCTCATAAACGTATTCAAGGCATGCTAGAAAGCGGCGAAGGCTTACCAGCCGGCGTTGATTTCAAAGGCAAGTTCATTTACTACGTGGGTCCTGTTGATGCTGTAGGTGATGAAGCGGTAGGTCCTGCAGGCCCAACAACTTCAACACGTATGGATAAGTTCACTGACATGATGCTGAACGAAACTGGCATTATGGGCATGATCGGTAAAGCGGAACGTGGCCCTGCAACGGTTGAATCAATCAAAGAGCACAAAGCGGTTTACCTAATGGCGGTTGGCGGTGCAGCTTATTTAGTCGCGAAAGCAATTAAAAAAGCACGCGTTGTTGCGTTTGAAGATCTCGGTATGGAAGCGATTTACGAGTTTGAAGTTGAAGATATGCCTGTAACGGTAGCGGTTGACTCTAACGGCGTGAACGCACACCAGATCGGCCCTGACACGTGGAAAGTGAAGATTGCTGAAGCTGAGAAAGCGTAATTAACCGACGCCAAAAATCGTAATTGTCGCTAACTTCAGCGTTTGAATTGCAATTTTTGACAGAAAGTTAAAGACAAAAGTGCAGCATTATCTGCACTTTTGTCTTATTATCAATGATATAGTGATAAACACATAGTTTGATATAAGAACATAGGAGAGAGGAATGCCTCGTTTTATTCAGATCCTACAGATTATCTTGGCAGTGGTGATTGGTGCTTTTGTTGGCTACGACCTGATCTTGAAAGGGATCAGTATCTTTGATAATAAATACGTGACGATTACATGTGCGCTTTGGCTAATTGCAGAGATTGCACTGTTTGTTATCTACAAGTTGATTGAAGACGATTAAACGTCGGATATCGTACAAAAATTCTAAAGCCCCTGATTATGAATGTAGTCAGGGGCTTTTATTCATCTAGCATTAAGAATGTGTATTGCATACTCATCAACATCAAGATAAGCAAAAGTATACAAACTATCCCTACTGGGAAAGAACATAGGCTTGCCTCTCTATTATCATAACCAGCTAGCCTAACTATCACGGAGTCGTTCAAATGAAACACCTAACTCAAGAAGTGAGTGACTTTATAAGCAGAGGAACGGATTCTCATATTCGAGTAGCGGTCACGGGGCTTTCTCGTGCGGGTAAGACAGCATTCATAACTTCGCTGGTCAATCAGCTTCTTCATACGTCTACCCACAAAAATCTACCACTGCTTGCATCGGCGAGAGATGGAAGAATTATTGGCGCAAAGCGCATCCCGCAACACAACATGATGATCCCACGCTTCTCTTATGATGAAGCGATGGAGTCGTTGAATGCACAGCCACCAGAATGGCCGGTACCAACGCGTGATGTCAGTGAGATTCGTTTAGCCATCAAATATAAGCCTGCGAAGGGCGCAAAGAAGCTACTGAGTAAAAACAGCACCCTTTATCTCGATATTGTCGATTATCCAGGTGAATGGCTGCTTGATTTGCCGTTACTGGATATGGACTTCGATACCTGGAGCCAATCTCAGTTTGCCGCATTGAAAGGCGACAGAGAAACTTACTCGCAACAGTGGAACGTAATGCGTGGTGATATCGATTTGCTAGCAGAAGCGGACGAAAAGAAACTGGTCGCGATTGCCGATAGCTACACCCAGTACCTTCATACTTGTAAAAGTAACGGACTGCATTGGGTACAACCGGGTCGATTCGTATTACCGGGTGAGCTTGAAGGCGCGCCTGTGTTGCAATTCTTCCCGTGTCTCGCACCTGAGGGTAAGTTCTCAAAAACAAGTAACTATGCGGTACTGAAAGCGCGTTATGAAGAGTATCAACAGAAGGTCGTCAAAGCGTTCTACAAGAATCACTTCGCGACGTTCGACAGACAAATCGTGCTAGTGGATTGCTTACAGCCACTTAATGCGGGCTATGACTCTTTCATGGACATGCGTGGCGCGTTAGAACAGTTACTTAAGAGCTTTAAGTACGGTCGAAGCAATATCTTAAGACGTTTATTCGCGCCGAAGATCGACAAGATCTTGTTTGCAGCCACCAAGGCTGACCACGTGACACCGGATCAACATCCGAACTTGGTGTCACTGTTACAACAGATGGTGCATCCAGCTTGGCAGCAGGCGGCGTTTGAACACATCGACATGAGTTGTATGAGTATCGCGTCTATTCAAGCGACCAGCGCGGGTTATATCTCGTCGGGTTCAGACAATGTTCCGGCGTTGCAAGGTGTGACTTTGGATAATGTCCCTCAAACCATGTATCCGGGAGAGGTGCCGCGTAAGTTGCCTAATAAACAGTATTGGGAAACCAACCAGTTTGATTTCACGAGCTTTAGACCGATGGAGCAACATTCCGATGAGCCTTGCCAACATCTAAGAGTCGACAAGGTTTTAGAGTATCTCATTGGCGACAAGTTGAAGTAATTGAGGCAATCAAAATGAGTGAATTAAAAACAAAGCAGGTCTTTAATGAACCGTTGAAGACCTCTTTTGATGAGCAAGACAAGAGTGACGTTGGCCCGGATTTAGGCGCTCAACAACTGTTCACAGAGCAAGAGAAATTTGTCCCTGTCGCACCGCAAGTGAAAGCTGATCTTGATGGTGAAGCTGAGCAGCAATTGGAACAAGTGATTCGACCGAGCAAAAAGAAGAAGTGGTTTGGAACGGGTTTATTGGTCGCTTTCTCTGGCCTAGTTGGATGGCAGGCAATTGATTCGGTCATTACCGCGATTCAATCGGCTGACTGGCTGGCGTTAGGTTGGGCAGGCTTCATTGCTGCCATTGCTTCATTGGGTTTAGGCGCAATAGGCAAAGAGCTGTGGAAACTGCGTTCACTTAAAGATCACTTTAGTGTGCAAGAGCAGAGTGAAGAGCTACTCCAAAGTCAAAGTGTCGACAAGGGCAAAGCGTTCTGTGAAAACATCGCCAAGCAAGGCGGCATTATCGCTGAGTCTCCTTCGTACGATAAGTGGCGAAACAGCATTAACCCTGCACACAGTGATGCAGAAGTGTTGGATATGTACGATGCGTTAGTCGTGAGTCAACAAGACAAAGTAGCGACTCAAATCGTCACTAAGTTTTCGACCGAATCGGCGGCTTTGGTCGCGGTGAGTCCATTGGCGGCGGCTGATATGTTGTTGGTGGCTTGGCGAAATTTCACCATGATAGACAAGCTTGCTGATGTGTATGGCATTGAGCTTGGCTACTGGTCTCGCATTAAGCTATTTAAACTGGTGTTAATCAACATGGCCGCTGCAGGAGCAAGTGAGCTCGCGATTGATGCAAGTATGGATCTCGTCTCGATGGATCTTGCAGGCAAAGTCTCTGCTCGAGCAGGGCAGGGGCTAGGTGTCGGTATCCTTACTGCAAGACTGGGCTTAAAAGCCATGACATTGCTGCGTCCTATGCCTTGGCATAACGAACGAAAAGTAAAACTGGCAGACCTCCGCAAAGCCGTCCTATCTGAAATAAAGCGTATCACTCTTAAATAAAGCATTTGAAGCTCAATAGTTTGAGAAGAAGAGTAAACATATGTTTACTCTTCTTCTTGACTGAACTCAGAGCTTAATCCACACTACTGTCAACTTATCCTGACACCTATAATAGGACTATTTGTGCGTCTTGAAGTATTGTGTGAAGACAGACTCGGCTTAACGCGTGAGTTGCTCGATATCTTGGCCTCAAAAAGCATTGATTTAAGAGGAATCGAAATTGATGTTAAAGGTATTATTTATCTAAACTGCCCTGATATTGATTTTGATGCTTTTAGTGAACTTATGGCTGAAATTCGCCGAATTTCAGGTGTGAAGGATGTACGTAAAATCCAATTTATGCCAAGCGAAAGGCATAACACAGAGCTGATTGCTCTGCTGGCAAACCTACCTGATCCTGTGATTGCGATTGACCTTAAAGGCTCAGTCGATATGGCTAACCACGCCGCATTGAGCCTCTTCAACAAACAAGAAGATGAAGTCATCGGTGAACCGCTCGCGACGTTTGTTCCTAGTTTTAACTTTGCTCGTTGGATCGAAGGCGATGTAACGCGCCATCGTGAAGTTGTCGTGTTGGATGGCTTAGATTTCTCTATTGAGATCCTGCCGATTTACCTTGGTGGTGATGTCAACGAAGCGGTACTGGCAAGCGCAGTAATGACGATTCGTTCTTGTAATCAAGAGATGAACTCGCCAGATTCAATCCCAGAACAGAACAACCTGGGTTTTGAACACTTTGTTGGTGTCTCTAATCGCCATAAAGCCTTGATCAGCCAAGCTAAGAAATTGGCTATGCTGGATCAGCCTCTATTAATTGAAGGCGATACAGGTACGGGTAAAGAGATGCTGGCGAAAGCGTGTCATAACCGTTCAAATCGATCGTCTTTCCCATTCTTGATTCTAAGCTGTGCATCGATGCCTGATGACGTAGCGGAAACGGAATTGTTTGGTCATGCGCCGGGTTCATTCAACCATGAGCAAGGTCATAAAGGCATTTTCGAGCAAGCGAATGGCGGTACGGTATTTTTAGATGAAATTGGCGAGATGAGCCCGCATCTACAAATCAAATTGCTGCGTTTCCTACAAGATGGTTCATTCCGTCGTGTTGGTGAAGAAGAAGAGATGCACGCTGATGTTCGTATTATTGCATCAACGCGCCACCGTCTTTCTGAATTAGCCGACTCGGGTTCGTTCCGTGAAGATTTGTTTTACCGCTTGAATGTACTGACTCTGTCTATCCCTGCATTGCGTGAACGCTCAAACGACGTAGCACCGCTATTGGAACTGTTCGTTGCAAAGTACGCGCAGCAGTTAGGTATGTTAAAACCAAAATTGACTCAAGAGTTAGTCGACCAGCTTGGTAATTACCAATGGCCGGGCAACATTCGTCAGTTAGACAACATGGTTCTACGCGCACTAACAGAGTTGGATTCAGACACGCTAACGGTTGAGCAATTCCACTTGCCACAGCTTGAAACAATGACGGCAGGAATGGCGAACCTGAGCTTAGATGGTTCGCTCGATGAAATCATGAAAGACTATGAATCTCAGATTCTAGAGAAGCTTTATCAGTCTTTCCCATCAAGCCGTAAGCTAGCAAAACGTTTGAATGTATCTCATACCTCAATTGCGAATAAGCTTCGTGATTACGGTATCAGAAAGAACTGATCGAATAAGAACAAGATTATGGAAGATTTGAGTACACCAGAGCGCATTTATAAGCATGATGGTAATCTGATTCTACGCACGGCTGAAATCGATGATGCTGGCATGATCAGCGAGTACTTTCAGGTTAACAGAGAGTATCTGAAACCTTGGGAACCGATTCGCGAAGACGCGTTCTTTGATAGAGCGAGTTGGGCGCAGCGACTGATCAAGTTAAACGAGCTTCATAAAATGGGGCTAGGCTATTACTGTTTACTGATTAACGCTGACTCTAATGAAATGTTAGGCACCATATCGTTCAGTAATTTGTCTCGTTTCCCGTTCTACGCTTGTAATGTCGGTTACTCATTGGCGCAAAGTGCACAGGGCCATGGTTACATGCGCAGAGGTTTGAACATGGCCAAAGACTACATGTTTGATGTGCAGAACATGCACCGCTTAATGGCGGGCTACATGCCTCACAACGAACGCAGTGCTGGCGTATTAGAACATCTTGGTTTTGTCCGAGAAGGTTTTGCTAAAGACTACCTACAGATTAACGGTAAATGGGAAGACCATATACTGACAGCATTAGTTAACCCAAATTGGGAAGATAGACGCGTTATTTAGCGGCAATATTGCTAAGACGTAGTACTAGTTAAAGGCAAATAGCTTTTAAACGTAAACAAAATTTAGACGCAGCGTATATCAAGCTTTGCTAATCGCCGCTGCATCAAAAAGAACAGATAGGCATGGTAAATCCATCAGCCTGAGCAGATATTTGAGGAATTTTGATGTCATACACAACTTTGGACGAATACCAAAGAAAATGGATTTTCACACACCAGTCAATGCCGCTTCCGGCAGAGGACTTGGAAAAGATTAAGCCAATGACACAGGCGAGAGCATCTCAGTTCTGGAAAGAGAACGTGAGCCCTCAAAGCCCAGACGCAGAACGACTGAGCTCGCAAGACTGGCCAAGCAAAGCATCGAACTGGAATGAAGAGATCAGTTGGATGGCGCATTGGGAAGCGGATGAGCCTGAAATGCCAGAAGAGATTCTTAACTTTATTGATTGGCAAGATGACGTAACTGTTTATTTTTGTTACGAAAAGTACAATGTTCTTGAAACCAAATGGGCGATTTTCAAGAAGCATTGGAAGAACTTCTTGTTCTACGATGATGGCCCGATTCTAATCGGTCGTCGTCGTTCAGAAGCCCTTTGGTTTGCTACCAATGGCAAGGTGAAAATTGGTAACCGTGCTTAACCTCGGTGTGATTTAATCGAGCTAGTGCTGGTAATCCGAGCAACAGATAGATAAACAAAAAGCGAGCATCGAGCTCGCTTTTTTTGTGCCTAATGATCTTCGAAGATCATGGGGAAAGACCCACTATTTGAGCCCAACTAAAAGTGACCATATCCACTCATTTAAAGCGAGTGAATTACGAAATTGAGATCGCTATCTCATTGGGTTAGTTGAAGTTTCATGGGGTTGAGCTATCTTTATATTACTGCCTTAGTGGAGGTGAAGTATTATGATTTGGGATACTCTCGAACGTGTAAATAAACTTCGCAAGGAAGCAATGGAGGATCCAGAGTTTTTGGATTCAGCAAAAATGCATGAGGAATGGCTTTTAAGCGAAACTCATAATCAATCGAACAAAGGAGCAAAAGAGAATAAACCGAAAAAACTATCTGACATTTATGAAAATACGGATTTTCCTATCAACCCAACTGGAACCAAACATTAACAATGATGAACTGCAACACGGCTAAGGCTCTTAACCAAAAAGCTATAAGTCGATTACACATACCAGCCTTAAGCCACCAATAAAAAAGCCACTTTCAACGAATCGAAAGTGGCTTTTTCTTTTCTTGCTAGCTTCTTTACCATTAGCAACGAAAGCTAATCGTTTTCAAACCTAGTTATTGATTAGGCTTAATCCGCTTGGTAACGCATCACCAAACACACGCTTAGATTCACTCTCAGAAAGCTCAGTCACTTCACTCACTAGTGTTAACCATGAGTCCGGTACCTTGCTTTGCTTAAGCTTCTCAATCACTTGATTGCGATAGTCGTCAGAGATATCAAACTGACGGTCACCGGTTTTTCGACAAATCATCACCGCTGCGAAGGCGATCATCTGCTCTTTCTGCCAGTTCTGTTCAAGCAGTTTTGGTAACCACTGTTCAGCTTGCTCTCTAGGAATTACGCTGTGTTGGCTGCCATACAAAGGCGTTCTTGATGCTAATCGTCCTAGCGCCCACCAGTGAGCCTGTTCAAATTGGTTATGGTTGATCGCTTTGCTTAAGAACCAACTTGCCAGCAGCACTTTGTCTTCAACCTCAAGTTGCTCAAGTGACGCCGCTAAACGGACCATGGCTTCATAACCATTATCTTGCGCATCTTTGGCTGTCTTAGGGTTCTTCATTGCACCTGGGTGAAGGTATTTAGCGATGTCAGCCAAGATACTCTCTTGCTGCTCTTGGTTTAATCCACCGGCAACACGACGCCAGAATACCCACCAGTCCGTCCAACCTTGGTGGTTCTGGAATTGAATGTTTTGTTGGTAAAGGCCCCAAATTTGTTCGATACGCCATGAGTCAGTCGGATCGCCAAAGCCTGGACGCAGCGAGTAACCCGCCAAACGCAGCCAGTTCTTCTCGTGTGCTTCTGAACGACGGCGGCGTTTACGACCTAATGAAAAGGTATCAAACAGATGGCGAAGGGTCGTGAAATCCCATTCATCACGCTTACCGAGTCGCTTCTCAAGATCTTTCGATAGTGTTTTGATCTCTTTTGATTCAGCACTCTTCTTGTTGCCGCTGTACAGACGAGAAATCAACTCCTTACATTCATCCAGTCTTGGGTGAAGTTTAGCGGTATCAGACTCATCACCTTGCTTGTTTCTTACTTCAAACTCGAGCAACCAACGCTTAGAGTCATCTTCTATACTCACACACTCCATTTTCAATGTGCCGACTTCGGTTAACTGACAAGCGAGCAGTACTTCAACACGCTCTTTTTGGTTGGCTTGAAGTTCTGCAGTACCTGAGCCTTCCAGCGTAGAAATATACGGTGGGAGAGGGGAGAACAAGTCGGCATCCACATTGACCATCACACCGTTTTGAATGGCGGTGTCATGAGCAATTTGATCGTGTGTTGAAGTCAGAAGATTAAATCGTACTGGCTCACCTAAAGTCAGCGAGAAACGACGGCTGTTCAAGCGTATCTCTTGGCCTTCTTCGGTTCCTTTGGCAAGCAGACAAAGCGCTTTACCCATCTTGTTTTTCTCTTGCAGATGCAAGAAGTAAGAGCGGGCAGCACCGCCACCGATTTTCAGCTGTGCACCGCGGCGTGCTTTACCAAAGGCAACCGCGCCAAGGGCAACAGACCAATCTGGATGAGGGTTATCAAGCACTGTGATAGGAGAACCGTTCCAGTTGCCCAGTAGCTGAGTAATTCGCTCTGTTACCAGTTCACTGTTAAACACACCACCATTGAGCAGCACGCCAACTGGAATTGCAGGTTTGGTGTCATCGAACTCAATAGAGTCTGAGTTTTCCAATGCGGCTTTAGACACTTGTTGGTGCGTTGCTAGGAATTCTGCAACGTGCTTACTCACCGCAGGGTCAGCCACGTAAGGCAGACCAAACTCAACCACAGCACTGCGGCGTTTGTCGGGTGTTTCAGCAAACTCAGAAAGCGGGAAGAAACCTTCCAGTGCAATCTGATGAACTTCTTGTTTCGTTAAACCAATACTCTTGGTACCGCCAAGTAGCTTTGAGCCGCTGCCCAGCATGGTGATCTTCACATCGTCTGGCGCGTTAGCAGAAAGTAGGCTCTCTTTTGCGGCGCGAGTTTGTTGAATAAGCTTGGTTAAGCTTGAGGCATTCAGCTTTTTGTTTTGATTGAAGCGTTGCTCTGCAAGGTGGGCAAGGGCCAAATCTAGATTATCACCACCTAGCATTAAGTGTTCGCCAACACCGATACGGTCGAGTGCTAGCTCGCTATGACCAGCATTATCTGCATCGCTATTCTCATTGAAGCTGGCTTCAATTAAGCTCAAGTCGGTAGTACCACCGCCGACATCACACACTAAGATCAATGGGATCTGTTGAAGCTCTTCGGCAGCAGTTTGTTGGTGACGAGCATACCAGTCGTAACAAACCGCTTGAGGCTCTTCGAGTAATAGAATCTTACCTAAGCCAGCAAGCTCTGCCGCTTCAAGTGTCAGCTTACGTGCTGTCTCATCGAATGATGCAGGAACCGTTACAACAACATCTTGATCTTCAAGCTTGTTGCTTGGATTGCGGTAGTTCCATGCTTGGCGAATGTGATTCAGATAGCTCGCACTCGCGACAACTGGCGATACTTTATCGACATCCGCTGCGCCAGCCCAAGGTAGAATATCTGAGCTACGATCCACCGCTTGGTGTGACAGCCAACTCTTCGCACTCGATACTTGGCGGCCTTCTACCTTCGCACCCAGTTCACGAGCCCATTCACCGACGATAACGTTTTTGATATCGCCTTTTACTGGGCTTGGTTCCCACGGCATCGTCAGGTCAGAAGGGGAGATTTGACCTTGTGCTGGGTGGTAACGAAAGGATGGGAGTAAGGGCTTGCGAACCACTTCACCGGGGCCGATGAGTTGGTCAATATCGAAAAGAGAAACGGGAGCATGTTGTAGGTCGTCGTTGATTTCACAGTAAGCGACAACCGTATTGGTTGTACCTAAGTCAATGCCGACTAAAAAACGAGGAGTTGCCATACAAAACCTTATTCTTCCAGAGTGATGACCAGTTTTTTGATAGCTTTGGTCTTATTGTTGTTATTCGTAAACGTCATTCCTGAGAAACAGGCAGGACTAGATTGAGAAATGCATTGATAAAGTAACGGCACCCGCTAAGGTGCCGTTGATTCATTATGCTTGTTCGTTTGAGTCGTTATTCGAGTCTTCACGAACATCGAACTCAACGTGCCACTTCTGACCGTTGTCAGTAGCAATCGCTTCTAGGTGTAAGGTGCCTAGCTCAGTAACGCGAGAAGCCAAAGTCACTGGAACCACTTCACCTTCGCGACGGCCTTCAGAAACCGGCAATGTCACTTGGATTTCAGGAAGCTCATCAAGCTCTTCAGGCGCCCAGTGATCAAGGTGCGTACCCGCTTCATCTTCACGACGAATGGTTGAACCGAAGAACTGGAAGTGTACTGGCTGACCAATCACTAGACCGAATTCTTGGCTAGGTACTTGTACGCTTGAACCTTCTTCCATACCAAATGGTGCAACACACAAAGCTTCCATCGGAGGGGCCATACCTGGGATAGCTGGCATCGCGCTTTCAATTCCTACGTAGTAAGAAGAAGCGATACCACCGCGGATACGAACGCCTTGGCCACGACGAACTGCGCCGTAGTATGAAGCGCCACTTGCAACCGCTAGGTCTAAATCTAAACCTGAAAGCTGTTTTGCGAACTCTTCGTCAGCATTGATCAACCATTCGTTGATCGTATCTGAAAGACGATCAGCAAGTAGGTTCGATTTTAGAACACCACCATTGAACAGGATTGCTGTTGGCTTGATGAAGTCTGCCGCTGGCGCTTCTGACCCTTGCGTACCGGGCATACCGGGCATGTTTGCAAACGGGTTGAAATCTTGCTGAGCCGTTTCGCTATTTCCAGAAAGCGCATTCGCTTGCTTAGAAAGGAATGCGGCAATGTGACGAGTAATACCTGCGTCTTGAGCGTAAGGCAGACCCATTTGAGTCAGTGCGCCACGCGTCTTTTGTACAGGGTGCTCAGTTACAGCAACTTTAGGGAAGAAGCCGTCCACTAATGTTTGTTGAACTTCTTGCTGAGTCAGTTCTGTTTTCAGTGTTGCGCCAAGCAGTTTAGAACCACGGCTTGGAACAACGATAGGAACAGATTGCAGTTCAGCATCGTTAAGCAGTGCTTCTTTCGCATCACGACATGCGTGAGTCATTGCTTGAACCTGCCAAGGAGCCAGTTCTTTGCCTTCTTGAGCCAGTTTCATCTTCAGACGATACGCTAGAGCTAAGTCCATGTTGTCGCCGCCAAGTAGGATATGTTCACCTACTGCGATACGGTTCAGGCTTAGATTGCCATCGTCTTGTGTTACTTCAACTAAAGAAAGGTCAGTTGTGCCACCACCGATATCGACAACAAGCACGATGTCACCAACGTCTACTTCATCACGCCATGTGTCGTTGCTGTTATCAATCCAACTATAAAGTGCGGCTTGTGGTTCTTCTAGAAGAGTCAGGTGAGTGAAGCCCACATTACGTGCAGCTTCTGCCGTTAGGTCACGAGCCGCAGGGTCAAACGAAGCAGGGACGGTAATCGTTACATCTTGGTCTGCCAGTTTGTGTTCTGGATTCGCGTGATTCCAAGCATCTTTAAGGTGCTCAAGGTACAGTTCAGTGGTCTTAAGTGGCGATACTTTTTCAACTTCTTCAGGGCTGCCTGCAGGAAGAAATGCGTCGCGACGGTTTACACCACTGTGGCATAACCAAGATTTCGCGCTAGCGACCAAGCGAATAGGGGTCTTCGAACCAAGGTTACGAGCAATAGCACCAACCAGTGCTTTTGGCTCAGATGACCAAGGTAGAACGCGAGAACCTGAGTTCATTTCGTGTTCGTGCGGTTGGTATAGAAACGAGCCTAGTTGGCTGCGAGTTTCTACCGTACCAGGAGCCGTAAGTTGAGGGATTTGCATCACCTCAACGCGAGCGTCTTCATTGCTTGTGTCGATGTAAGACAAAACGCAGTGTGTTGTACCTAAATCGATACCAACACTGAACTTAGGCGCCTGATGTTCTTGTGAATGCTCTTGCGATGAAGAATGGTTTTGGTGTTCCATTATAGCTCCACCTCTGCCGGTGCAATTACAGATGCATCGTAGTTTTCAGCAAGCTTAGGCAGGTTCATGTTAGTTGCTTTCCAACCTTTGTGAACCAATGTGCCGTTGAATGGTGCGTTACCCGTTACGTTGCCAGTTAGGCGAATTTCTTGAGGGTTGAAACCTTCAGCAATAGTGATACGTGTTTCTTCATCTTCAGTGCGGATGTGAGACAGCGTTACGTAATCGGCTAATACTTTTTGACCGCCAGTGTGAATAACACGAGCTGCTGCGCCAACTTCTTCATCAGAGAATGACGTTAGGTCTTCTTTTAGGAAGTCAATTAAACGAGCTTCTTGCTGCATGATAGACAGTAGTTGCATTGCAGAATCTGTTGGTGCTGTTGCCAGCTTAGATTCAACTTCTACTACTTTTTCGATCACACGTTCAACTTCAACAACTTTCTCTACTTCGACAATTTTCTCAACTGGCTTTTCAACTTCAACGATCTTTTCTACTGGTTTTTCTACGACTTTCTCAACCACTTTGGTTTTACGAGAAACGGCAATTAACAGTAGTAAAACGCTTGATGCAGTTAGGCCTGCGTGAAGCATATCAAACGTTTGTGGGATTAGGTTCAAATCAACGATCATAGTGATTTCTCTTTAAAATTGATTTAACGGTATATTCGTCGGTTCAAAGGAATATACAGGTTGGAAAGAAACTCATTGGCACTAAGCCGAAACGGTCACTTTCAAGCTATAAATATGGATGGATACTAGCATATTCAAGGCTTAAGAGTGGTATTTAATGTTTTTAATCAAGTGGGTTTTTGGTGTGTTAGCTTGAAATTTAGTCGAGATTCGGTCGAATATTGGTCGTCGATGTGAGGGCAAGGTAAACAATGCCCGTTTTATGTCAGTTTTAAGACTAAACAGAAATGGAGCATGATTCCCTTCCGTTATATACTTTTAACTCATTAGAGACTATTTGGAAGCCACATGCCGCAAACTACCGACCCACTTACAGGGTTGAAGAGACGAACTCTCCCATTGGTCGTATTTTTGGTCAGTTTTTTGATTACTGTGTTGTGTTTTATATTAGTCGCGTTAAACCAAAACCGCGCGTTAAATATGAATTTGGATAGCTTTGCTACTCACCAGACACTGAGTTTGGAAGCGTTTATCGCTAATGACGTGGCTTACATTGGTTCTGGTGCTAATTTTTTCTACGCAAATGATCCTGAAAACTGGGATAAGTTTGATCGTTTTGCACAACAAACGATTAATGTTTCAAAAAGTCTAATTGGCTTGCAGTGGATGCAAAAAGTGGCAGCAGACGAGATTGCCGAGCATACCGCTAAGATGAAAGAAAAATACCCGTCTTGCGAGCTGTTCACTATTCCAAAACACGAAGCCAAAGTCTTTGGTTACATCTTAGATGGTGAGCCGGCGTTCATTGCTAGTGACCTGTATCCCAACACACAAGCAAACGACAATGTACTTGGCTTTTATTTTTCTCGTGAGCGCTTCAAGCTGGTTTTAGATAATATTAAACAGACACGTAAAGCGAATATTTCAGACAAAGTTCGCTTGCTTCAAGACGGCTTAGATCAAAATACACCAAAGACTGGCATGTTGGTTTATCACCCTGTGTTTGAAGGCGAAAGCGATAATCTACTTGGCGTTGTGATTGGTGTGGTTCGAACGACTTACTACTTTGAAAATCTACTGGCTTCGGCAGTGGGAGACATGGATGTCTATATTCGTGTTACCGATACGGGTTTCGAAGCAGAAGACTCCCCAATATTGTTTGAAACCGAGGGTTATGAAGCGGTATCTGGGCACCACATTACCAAAACAATCTCACTGACCAATCGAGATTGGAAGGTCGATTACAAAATAGATTCATGCATCTCTTTCTATGGTTATCTGGTATTAACCGGAATCGCGTTAGTCGGAACAACTATCTCATTGCTGTTGGCGTATATCGTTAATATGCAAATCCGAGAGAAAGAGCGCTTGTATCAAATGCTTGATAAAAGAACAGAAGAACTTCGCTTTCTTGCCAATCATGACAGTTTAACGGAAATTTATAATCGCCGAGCTTTTAATAAGATGCTTGGTCAATCGATACAAAGCGATAAGCCGTTTAGCTTAATAGTGTTTGATGTTGATAAGTTTAAAGAGATCAATGATAAGTTCGGTCACCCTGCAGGGGATGCTTTACTCATTCATGTAATTAAATTGATTTCAGTGAGCTTGAAAGAGGGGGATAACCTGTTTCGTATAGGTGGAGATGAGTTCTGTATCATTTCTAGTATTACAAACCATGAAGCCCTAGAACGATACTTACAATGTATTCTAAGAACAGTGAGCCAGTCTCATTGTGAGCACAAAGGTCGACAGCTCAGTTGTACTTTGAGTATTGGTGCTGCTATTTACGCTAATGAAAACACGGAAGAGATTCTGCAAAAAACAGACAGTATGCTCTATCAAAGTAAGTCGAATGGCCGAAATCGAGTGACAATTGCAGGCTAAATGAGCACTTGATACAACTAGGGTCGAGTTCTGTATTGGGCTCATGTACAATTTCACAAAATTTTTGACGAGAGAATTAGGCGACGTATGAATCACAATCGAGTTGTGTGTTTCGATTTGGAAATGTGCTGTTGGAGCGAAGACGGTGTGGGAACAACAGGAGAGATCATTGAAGTTGGTCTTGCTGAGATTGATCTAGCATCCGGTACTATCGTGAAGCGAGCACAATACTACGTTAAGCCAGAGAAAGACGAAGTCTCTCTATTCTGTGCCGAGTTAACGGGCATTACACCTCGTAAAATCGAAAAGCAGGGTCGCCCATTAGAGTCTGTCATCAAGTCGATGATTAAGAACTTTGGTGGTCCCAAAAAAATCTACGCAGCGTGGGGACGTGACGACCTTATCTTACACAAAGAGTGTATTGAAAAAGGCATCGAGCCTCCGTTTAGCGAGTTCTTAAACATCGCAACGCTTTACCGTGTTCAGAATCGCTTGAAAGACAAACGCATTGGTCACCGCGCTGCTCAAGAAGCCAAAAATATTGAGTGGGAAGGTCGTCAGCACTCGGGTTATGTCGATGCTTATAATCTTGCGAAACTCACATTAACTATGTTGTAGCTAAATTTTTAGCTCCTCTCAGCCCTGTTTAGTCAGCTTTCAGTTTACCGATTCAAAAAAGCGACCGGTTTCTTAACCCGTCGCTTTTATTTATTTCAGTTTCCAATTCATTATTTCAGGCACTAATTTTCGCCTAAAACACTTAACTTACTCTTGATAAAGTCACTGTGGTCAACGTAGAGCAGCTCCGCTGTTTTACGGATCACAGAATCTTCGATAGGGTCAATTTCCCCGTCGGCATGCGCTACTTCCCACATCGCTTTGATTAAGTCGATTCGCACTGGCTGAGATAGGTCTCTGAGTTGCGATGTAAAGTCATACAGCGATACTGATTGCTCTACTTTCGGCTCTGCTTGCGCGAGCAGTACCTTTGCTTGTTCTTCATCTAAATCCAGCAAACGCTGCAGAAGCTGTAGCTTAGCGACTCTTTCTGATTCATTGATCTGATGGTCGGCACCCGCGACTTCACACAACAAACTCGCGATGGCGATATTAGGTGATGTGCCTTGGTTTTTGCTTAGGTCCTGGCCTTCAATCAATTGTTTAAACATTGATGTGAGAGAATTGAACATAACGAGCTCCAGTTAAAATTTGTATCGAGTTCCGTAACGCTGATAGCTATCAACTATAACCATAAGCATAACTATTGGGTCTACAGAGTGTGATCGCAAGCGTCTTTACTAAAAACTGACATTACGGATACGCGAGCGATAAGGAGCATTTTATCAATCGGGCTCTGGGAAACGGGTAATTTTACCGTCGCCACTGAGTGTCGTGATCGATTGCGGTTTCCCATCAGTGTCTAGCCTCAATTCTCCAATCGCACTGCGGTTTGAAAGGCGATAGAAGGTCTGATTGTCAGGGCTTCGCTTTTCGATCTTCAAGCGTTTACGCTTAGTGAAGTAGTTCAAAACTGAGCGAGGGCTGTATAACAGGCGGTCCCATACATCGCAGAATTTAAGCAGCGGAGCAGGGAACTGATTTTTAATACCACTGCAGGTGATTTGATAGATGTTCGGGCTGTTGCGACGATACCTAAGCTTGATGTCATAAGCGAAGGAGTAGTGAACATCGCCAGAAAGTACCACGAAGTTGGTCGGTGTTTTGGTATGGGTAAAGATGCTAATCAGCGTATTAGCACTGCCCGGATGTGCCATCCAGTTTTCAGCGTCAATCACTAATGGCTTGCCGATTGTGGTCGCCATCTTTTGCAGTGTTTCAATAAACTTCACGCCAAACATCGGTGCAGCAGAAACGATCACCACTTTATCTTGATTCATTAACTGATGTTGAAACTCAATCAAGGCTTCCCAGTCCATTAAACCTGAAGGCTTGTTCATGCGTGACTCTGAACGCCAACGACGCGTACGAGTATCCAACACAATGACTTTGGGTGAGGTATCTATTGTGTAATGCCACTCTTCAAAGCGACTCAGCATCTCAATAAAGGCTTGATGCTTGTCTGGCTCGATGTT
The DNA here is from genome assembly GCF_041473335.1 of Vibrio sp. 10N.222.55.C7. Taxonomy (NCBI): domain Bacteria; kingdom Pseudomonadati; phylum Pseudomonadota; class Gammaproteobacteria; order Vibrionales; family Vibrionaceae; genus Vibrio; species Vibrio sp. 10N.222.55.C7. The sequence continues at coordinate 20,796 of NZ_JBFRSC010000037.1, read as the reverse complement.
GCCAATAGAGTGAGTAGTCGCTGCATTGCCGGCTTCATTATGAGTTTGTTTACTAATGCGCGGTTGTTTAGTAATGAGCGGTTGAGCGACAAAAAGCTGTTTTGCTTGCTCGATAAACGTTTCATCGAAGCTCTCCGGTTTGTTACCCCAACCTTGACACATCCAGTAAGCCGCAAGGCCGTTACCAATGACTTGGGTCGCGAACTGGTTTTGGTCGACGGCATGCTCCCAACCCACGGTAAGGTTCCAATCATCCGTCACATCGTGATCATCGAAGATCATGTACGTTGGAATATGCGCGAACAGACGTTGCACTTGCGGTAAGCCAGCAATGAAATCATCCATGATGACGCTTTCATCACGCCATTGTTGCTGCTCAGTCGGTGTTAATTGGCGTCCACCTTGAGTGAAGTTATTCTCAATTAAACGCTCTCGATTGACGCATTGCCACAGTGTCGGAGACCAAACCAATAAGTACATCGCGATAAACTCAGACAGCGTGACCAAGTGGTTTTCACAATCGGTAGAGCTAAAAATCGGCACGCCACGGTTCGGGAATAACTTATCGAGCATGGATTCTGAAGCTGTGTGGTGCGGCAAATAGTGATGACGCTGGTATAAGTGGTATTCACTGTTATACAGAGCGTCACTGTTGTTGATTTGTTTAATTTGCGAGTCAGTCGGTAAGCTTTCGCCTACAAGGCCAAGCAGGTGAATCACTTGTTGAATAGCATCAAGTGTTGGGCCTGCCACATGGTCGGCGTAGATCTGATCGCCGCTCATCATCAGCATGTCGGGTCTTTCAGCGACGGTTTGATCGGCCATCTTGTTATCGGCTGCAACTAGGCTGTCTTTGCTTGGATGATGCGGGTTGCGGCAAGAGCCATGAAGAATGTAATCAGCTGAGGTCGATATCTTAAACTCAACGCGAGATTTACCGTTGTAAACAAGGTGAGGGGCGAGCTCTTTTAGTGAACCTGACTCTGTGTGAATGTCATATTCAAGCAGCGTATTAGTCGGAAACTCACCTTGTAAGCGAATTAGCGTTATCCACGCATGTGTACCGATTTGAATCGAATCATGTTCTTCAAGCGATGAGGTATAAAACGGCTGGTCTTGTGCTGCTTCAGAATCGTCTATTTCTTGAGTATGAAGCTCGGCTCTGCCTGTAAGAGGCGAGCTGGTGGCTAACCAAAGTACTACTTCAGTCGCGGTGGTTTTTCTTAAAATGGGTCCGGCGAGTAACAGGGGAAGAGATGATGTCGTAGAGGGTTTCAATACGGTACCTAAAATCGTTGGTGGCTAGTCGTCGTGGTGTTCTTTTGTTTCGAGCTTGTTCGTGTCTGGCTTTGTGGTTCCAAGCGTTGATGCTTCAAATTCTACTGAGTCAGATTCTGTTGATTATGCTCTGCAATCTCAGGCTCTGTCGTTTCAGATTCTGTTGATTCAAGAACTTCGATAACTTCTGAGCTAGAAAGTTCATGGCCCATTAGAAATATTGCCAATAGGGCATCGGCTTTGGTCTTGGTATCGGAAGGCTCGTCTAATAACAGTTCGAGCTTTTCTCGAATCATAGCAATCTCGTGCTCAACAAAGCCACGGCCTTCTTCATCCCCTTGATTGTCTTCAGGGGCATTATCGAATTCAAGAAATAGCATGTCACCGTCTAGGTTGGTATCCACCAAACGCTCAGGCAACCACGCCTCACCCATAACAATATCTGGATCGGAATCTTTGGGTAAGTGATCTATAATGTTTTGTAATTCGGAGACTTTCACAATACTTTCATTTAACCGAGAATATTCTACATTGTAACGGTCAATGCCGAGCAAACCTAAAAATAGTTAGCCGTCATGGTTAATAAATGTCTAATCAGTAAAACAATATTTTTTTCAAAGAGTAATTACACAAGAATGAAGCTCAAATATTTACCGACTCTTCCTTCATCTGGATTGGTTTTACTAGGTAGCGCTTTCCTAAGTGGCATTTTCGTAAGTGCTAATGCGTGGGCCGCTGAAGAGCAAGAGTGGGGCATCGCTGCAATGTTCCGTACAGCAAGCATCCCTTATGACACGTCTGGTGGCGACCAATCGGTTAGCTCATTCGTACCGATGCTGTTTTTCAAGAACGATTATGTGTTTATTGACGGTACTGAGATGGGGGCATACCTCTATCAAACTGACGATGAGAAGTGGTCTTTCAATGCTATCTCTCGCATGCGCTTTATTGATATTCCTGCATCTGAGCAGAACGCGATTGAAGGCGATACGGCGGACTTTGGTGCTCAACTGACCTACCTACTTGATGATTCTTGGTCTGTCGAGACGGAGTTAATGAGCGACAGTGAATACAACTTCCACGGTAACTTACGAGCTAAAGCCAAGTATGAAACTGGAGATTGGGAGTTTTACCCGAGCGCGACGCTGCGTTATAAAAGTGCTGATTTCAACAGTGAGTATTACTCCGCATCTAATGAAACCATTGGTGCTGGTGTTGACTTAAATGTTGGTGTTGAAACGCGTTACCATGTGGTTTCTAACTTGTACTTATTGGGTTCAACCAGTGTGACTCGATTGGACGATAACGCTTACGATTCTTCGATTGTTGAAGACCGTTATCAGGGGGAATTGTACCTTGGCTTTGGTTTCTTTAACGACAAAGAGAAAGCGCCAAAACCTAAACTGAGCAATGCGCCTTACTTACGTGTCGCACACGGCTGGGGAACGCCATCCAATATTGGCGACATCATGAAGTTCAATAGAGAAAAAGACGAATACAACAACCAGTTGACCTCGTTCTTCTATGGACACCCGTTAACCGATGAGATCTTCGGTTTGCCACTGGATATCTATTTAACCCCAGGTATTGCGCACCACTGGAGTTCAGACGTTCAATCGAGCAGCACCGAATACATTATCGCAATCAAGGCGTACTACACCTTTGATTGGCCAACTCAGTGGCGTGTTGGTGTGGCAGAAGGTATGTCTTACATCGATTCGATTACCTATATCGAAGGCTCTGAGATGGACCGTAAAGGTTACACCGCAAGCCATCTATTGAACTACTTAGACTTCTCATTCGATGTCAACGTTGGCGACTTGATTGGTAAGAATGACTTGAACAACTTATGGTTCGGTTATTCATTGCATCATCGTTCTGCGATCTTTGAAAAATCCTCTCAGTATGGTCGTATCAAAGGCGGCAGTAACTACAACACGGTCTACTTCCAATATGAGTTTTAAGCGCAGTTTTTAACGTTAGCTTTAAACCAGAGTTGACTAAGTACGAATTACATTTGACCGCGCTTTCATAGCTCCTGCGAGTGTTAGCGAGATTAATCAGCCTGATAGCTAAAGGTTTTCCCTTTGCTGTCAGGCTTTTTTGTTTGAGACTTGTGATATAATCGCGCGAGTTTAATAAGTACAAGAATAGGACACGCTTTGACTTCGTCTCCGGAAAAAGCAGATAACAACAAGAATGCAGCACAGCCAAGTTCTTCACAGAGCAAAGCGAAACCAAACCAAGCTGCATCGAAAAAATCTGCTGAACAATCAGCGAAAAACAACAAATCATCTCAGAATAGCCCAGCCTCTCTTCGTAAAGCGCTCAACGAATGTATGATACGCGATCGCTTCCGTTTGAGTAAGCGAATTGCTGGTGCGAGCAAAATTAAGAACGAACAAGCTAAGCACGCTGTCTTTGATGAGATTGCGTTAGACATTGCTAAGTCGATGATGACGGCAACTCAGCGTGCGGCACAGAAACCAACGATTGAATACCCAGAAATTCTCCCGGTTAGCCAAAAGCGCGAAGACATCGCGAAAGCCATCGCTGAAAACCAAGTGGTTATCGTGGCGGGTGAAACGGGTTCGGGTAAAACCACTCAGCTACCAAAAATCTGTTCTGAGCTTGGCCGCGGCCGCTTTGGCTTAATTGGTCACACTCAGCCCCGTCGTCTTGCGGCGCGTTCGGTTGCGAACCGTATTGCTGAAGAGATGGAAACACAGCTGGGTGAGTTCGTTGGTTATAAGGTTCGATTCAACGACCAGATTTCTGACAATACCCAAATCAAACTGATGACCGACGGTATTCTACTGGCGGAGATTCAACACGACCGTTTCTTAAATCAGTACGACACCATCATTATCGATGAAGCGCACGAACGTAGCCTGAACATCGATTTCATCATGGGTTACCTGAAAGAGTTACTGCCAAAGCGTCCTGATCTGAAAGTGATCATCACGTCGGCAACCATCGATCCAGAGCGTTTCTCTAAGCACTTTAACAATGCACCGATCATTGAAGTGTCTGGTCGTACTTACCCAGTTGATACGCGTTACCGCCCATTAGGTGGTGATGAAAGTGATTCAGACCGCGACCAAATCGAAGGCATCTTTGAAGCCGTTGATGAGCTGTGTGATGAAGGCCTTGGCGATATCTTGATCTTCATGAACGGTGAGCGAGAAATTCGTGATACCGCAGATGCATTAAGTAAACGCAACCTTCGTGATACCGAAATTGTCCCGCTTTACGCGCGTCTATCGGCGGGTGAGCAGAACCGTATCTTCCAGTCTCATACTGGTCGACGCATCGTTCTGGCAACCAACGTGGCAGAAACCTCGTTAACCGTTCCGGGCATCAAGTATGTTATCGACCCGGGTACGGCGCGTATTAGCCGCTACAGCTACCGTACTAAAGTACAACGTCTACCGATTGAGCCAGTGTCTCAAGCGAGTGCAAACCAGCGTAAAGGTCGTTGTGGTCGTGTTGCAGAAGGTATCTGTATTCGTTTGTACTCTGAGGAAGATTTCGAGTCACGCCCAGAGTTTACTGACCCAGAGATTCTTCGTACTAACCTAGCATCGGTTATCCTTCAGATGACAGCGCTAGGCCTAGGCGATATTCAAGCGTTCCCATTTGTTGAAGCGCCCGATAAGCGCAACATTCAAGACGGTGTAAGGCTGCTTGAAGAGCTTGGTGCGATCGCCACCGTTGAACCGTCAGCGAACAAAAACAAGAACCACGGCGACGACAAGAAGAAGCTAACCGCGATTGGTCGTAAGCTGGCAAAACTGCCTATCGATCCACGTTTAGCGCGTATGGTAATTGAAGCGCCACGTAACCGATGCCTACACGAAGTGATGGTGATCGCGTCTGCGTTGTCGATTCAAGATCCGCGTGAGCGTCCATCAGATAAGCAACAATCGTCTGATGACAAGCACAAGCGTTTCTTCGATAAAGAGTCTGACTTCATCACGTTTGTGAACTTATGGGATTACATCAAGCAGCAGCAAAAAGCATTGTCGAGTAACCAGTTCCGCAAACAGTGTAAGCAAGATTACCTCAACTATTTACGTATCCGTGAATGGCAAGATGTGTACTTCCAAATTCACCAAGCAATGCGTGAGCTAGATACTAAGTTGAATACAGAACCGGGCAGCTACGATGGCATTCACATGTCACTGCTATCAGGTCTGCTTTCGCACATCGGTATGAAAGACCAAGAGAAGAATGAGTATCAAGGTGCACGTAATGCACGCTTCCACATCTTCCCTGCGTCTGGCCTATTTAAGAAACAGCCTAAGTGGATCATGTCTGCGGAGCTGGTAGAAACCTCAAAACTTTGGGGCCGTGTTATCGCGAAGATTCAACCTGAATGGATTGAACCGCTAGCGAAACACCTGATTAAACGCAGTTACAGCGAACCACATTGGTCGAAGAAACAAGCAGCGGTAATGGCACACGAAAAAGTGATGCTTTACGGAATCCCAATCGTACCTAAGCGCCTTGTGAACTACGGCGCGATTGATGCCACCGTCAGCCGTGAGTTGTTTGTACGTAGTGCATTAGTAGAAGGTGAGTGGGAAACCAAACACGCTTTCTTCAAGCAGAACCGTAAGCTTCTACAAGAAGTCGAAGAGCTTGAGCATAAATCGCGTCGTCGCGACATCTTGATCGATGATCATGAACTGTTCGACTTCTATGATCAACGTGTTGGCGAAGAGGCAGTGTCAGGCCGTCATTTTGATACGTGGTGGAAGAAGACCAGTCAGAAAACTCCTGAGCTGCTTAACTTTGAAAAGTCGATGCTGTTCCGAGGCGATGCTAGCCACGTTACTGATTTGGATTATCCGAACTTCTGGCACCAAAACGGTATTAAGTTGAAACTGAGCTACCAATTTGAACCAGGTGACGACAACGATGGTGTAACGGTACACATTCCGCTGCCTATCTTGAACCAAATTGACCAAAACGGTTTTGATTGGCAGATCCCAGGCCTGCGTCAGGAACTGGTGATTAGCCTAATTAAGTCACTACCTAAAACGCTACGCCGTAACTTTGTACCTGCGCCAAACTACGCAGATGCATTCTTGGCACGTGTGACACCGCTTGAAGCACCGTTACTGGATTCTCTTGAGAAAGAGCTACGCCGCATGACGGGTGTGGAAGTGGTACGTGATGACTGGAAGTTAGACCAGATTCCAGAGCACTTAAAGGTAACATTCCGCGCTGTAGATCATCGCAAGCGTAAGCTGAAAGAACAGAAAGATCTGCATGAGTTGAAAGAGAGCCTGAAAGACAAGGTTCAAGAAACGCTTTCTAAAGTGGCAGACGACGATATCGAGCAGCAGAACCTGCACACGTGGAGCTTTGGTGAATTACCAAAAGTCTACCAACAGAAACGTGGTGGCTACGATGTTAAAGCCTTCCCTGCGCTGGTGGATACCAAAGACAGCGTAGAGATCAAACTGTTCGAAACCGAGCAAGAGCAAATCTCGGCAATGAAATCGGGTCAGCGTCGTTTAATCTTGTTGAACGTGCCATCACCGATCAAATACTTACACTCGAACCTGCCGAACAAATCGAAACTTGGCTTGTACTTCAACCCATACGGACAGGTACTCGATCTTATCGATGACTGTATCGCTTGTGGTATTGATAAGCTGATTGAAGAGAAGGGCGGTTTGGTTTGGGAACCAGAGCAGTTTGAAGCTATGAAAGAACACGTACGTGCAGAGCTGGGTGATACCGTAGTAGAGATTGCTCAACAGGTTGAAACCATCCTAACCACGGCATTCAGCATCAGTAAAAAGCTGAAAGGACGCGTGGATCTTTCTATGGCATTCGCACTTTCTGACATAAAAGCTCAAGTAGAAGGTTTGATTTTTAAGGGTTTTGCCACAGAATGTGGGTGGAAACGCTTGCCGGATATTCTACGCTATATGAGAGCGATTGAACGCCGCATGGAAAAACTGCCAATTGACCCGAACAAAGATCGTCTTCACATGATCAAAGTTGAGTCAGTAATGAATGATTACAAAGAACTGCTGAATAAAATTCCAAAAGGGATCGCGGTTCCAGAAAATGTAAAAGAGGTGCGTTGGATGATAGAAGAGCTTCGTGTAAGCTTCTTCGCACAGCAGCTCGGTACGCCTTACCCAGTATCAGATAAGCGTGTTAAAAACGCGATTGATGCTTGCTAAAGGAATAAAGCTAGACGCAATAGCAAGGTTTGGGTATAAATCTTGCTTATTGCATTACTAATTGAATAGTTATTACATACAGGGCGACTTGGTGGCAATTTATTACCACTCAAGGCCTGCCACTAGGACGAAAAAGGTCGAATATGAAAAAAACGTTATTGGCACTAGCACTACTAGGTGCATCTTCAACAGCAATGGCTGATTCTTGGTTGTACGGCGGTGTAATGGGTGGTCAAAACTCATTCGCTGGTGAAGATGAAAACGCGGTGGGCATCCACGTAGGTACAGGTATCCTTCCACTAATCGGTGTTGAAGCGGGTTACTGGGATCTAGGTTCTTTCGACAACGTTAGCTACGGCAACCGTGATAAACAAGGTGTTGACGTAAGCACTGCTTACCTAGCGATCAAACCAAGCATCGACTTCGGTCCTCTTCACGTATACGCGAAGGGTGGTCTTCACTCATACGAAGTGAAAGGCGATAACTTCAAGCAAGACGACGTTGATATCATGTACGCTGTAGGCGCTGAATACTTCATCTTCGGTCCACTATCTGTAGGCGCTAGCTACCAAAACTTCAAAATGAAAGATGACGACGCAGGCGTTTTCTCTCTAAACGCAACTATTCACCTACTGTAATCAATCAGTAAAACGATCGTAAATAACGGTCGGATAGTCGTTAAAGAGTTCGTTAGAATTCATAAAAAATGCCAGCTTGATAGCTGGCATTTTTGTATCTGTTAACCGGGTAATTGCAACTCTGTTTTCTTCTAACAGGCAGCGGGTAGACGGTTACTTTTTACTGTTCAGAATACGCTGGATTCTTGGGTTAATCGCTTTGCCGTGCTGGCTTTCGTACTCTTCACGTTTTAAATCGTTTAGGTTTTTCACTGAGTTAGCGGCAAGCAGGAATTGCGGCAACTCCGTTTCCAGCATGCCTTTCTCATCTAAACGTTTTGCTTCCAAGTAGTACTTCTTAAACAGACCATCCAGCTTGTTTTCAGCCGTACGCTTCAAGTCATACAGTTTGTTCTGAATCAGCCATTTTTCAATTTTGTTGGCAGCGGTGCGAGACAACACACGGATACGGCTATCCAGCAACTCTTCTTCAGTTAAAGAATCTTTCAGGATCCACAGCTCACCCATTTGCGGCGGCCAGCTGTTGCCAAGCTGAATACGTTCGTGGCAGTGCATTAAAACGCGGTTAAGGCCGTCCGAATCAACAGAGTTGGCAAACTCAATGAACTTACCGCTTGGCTCACTACCGTACTGATATTCCCACTGCGTTTCGTACACGCTCAAGAAAGAGCCGAACACGTGAATACACCAATCGGTTAGTTCCAGCTCTGCAGGATCTTGATCAACAACAGGTACTTGTTGAGACGCACCAGAATCCGCAGCTTGTGCAGCCGCTACTTTCACTTCGGTACTTTGCGCTTCAATCACTTCAGGTACTAATGGACCTGTAGCGTCAGGTACAACAGGTTGAGCTGGCTCAGAAGGTTGGCTTTTTGCCTTTTTGAATGAGCTGCTGCCTGAAGCGTTCAGATGGGCTAAGCTTTTGTCTATACCCATTTCCTTGAGCTTGTCCTGCATTTCCTGAATATTGAGAGGTCTTCTGCTGTTGTTGTCTTTCATTTTGCTTCTCGTTAACTAGCCAGTACTGCAGCTTGGATTCAATCCGAGATAATGGCATTAATTCATTGGCTTTGGCTTTATACCAGAGGACAAATTTCTTCCATACTAAACTATGGTCACCGGTCAAACCGGAGAATTTAAACGCACGTTCTGCCCATGATGGTATCTCTTCTTCGTTGAGATCATGAGTAGAGACGGTGTTGCTGTTCATTGAGCCTCGACCTTGTGGGCGAGGGGCCTGCTGCATGTGTTGCATTGGTGCCGGAGCAGGCTGAAACTTAGGTGCAGGTGCAGGTGCAGGTGCAGGTGCAGGTGCCGTAGAGTAGACCGGAATACTATTGGTCGGTTGAACCTCAACGTGCGCCGCAGTTTGCTCTTGCTCAATGAGCATTTTGAAAACGTGAATCTCTTTTTTATCCCGATAATCTACTTTTACCTTATCGAGAAAACCTTGGTCGACTAAACACTTAAGACAGTCGGCTAAACCAAACGTAGAGAGAGCACAAAGTTGACCTGCTGTTTGTAGGCACACATTGGTGTAGCCGAATTCGTCAGCACCGTCTGCAAGCATCAATAAAACCAGCTTTTCTGCAGGGCTAGAAGTATTCACTTGCCAAGCTAAATAAGAATATTTGGCGCTCAATATCGTGTTCTCAAAAAAGGTAAGTCGTTGTCACTATTGTAAGTCACCCCTTACCGAATTTATAGCAACTTAACAGAAAACGGCATTAGTAAGCCAAATATTGACCATAAGGAGACGTCTGCCCCATAAAGTAAGCCTACAGTCATTCATTCTTGTGGTTTAAGCTAGGAATCATTGGGCATGAATACGCATAGCAGCTTAAAGTGCCTACATTCTTTGTTAGGTTAAGAATGCCCAATTCGCGTCCACATTCTGTTGGTCACAATACAGGTCTTCTTTTAAAGTCTTCTCTTTAGGTCAACTATTGATGATTTTCTTAGCTATATCCCATTTATTCTCTTTCCATTCACAAAATGTATTTAATTTATAAAACCCCTTGATATGATCAATACTTGCGCTATTATGACGATAAGTCAGAAATGACGAAGCGTCACAAAATGGTTAACTACATGAATTTACTATTCGTGTTAATATATTGGATAGGAGTGTTTTAAATACTGGCGAAGCTTAGATAACGGCTAAGCTCATATACGGACTAAAAAATTATGTTTGGCTTTGGTTGTAAAGGCGATAAACAAGGTATCTTTGGTTGCAAAGGCGTGTTGTCTAAAAAGCAGCAGTCTATTGCAGACCGAGAAGTAGAGTTGATGTTGTTAGCAAAAGATCTGGTTCGAGAACAAGGGTTCGGAAACCTCACGATGGACAAGCTAACGGCAGCGAGCTCTTATTCTAAAGGTACGATATACAATCACTTTTGCAGCAAAGAAGACGTCGTTTTAGCGTTATGTATTCACTCTCTCAAGACAGAAGCAATGATGTTTGCTCGCTCTGGAGAGTTTGAAGGCAACACACGTGAAAAGATCGTCGCATTGCACGTTGCTTACCGAATCTATGCTCGCATGGAACCGGTACTATCAACCTGTGCGATCATGGCTAAAAGCCCGTGGGTACTAGAGAAAGCGTCTAGTGCACGCGTCGCCGAGATGAATGAACTGGAAGAGTTGGTGATTGAACAATGCGACTCTATGGTTAACCAAGCGGTAGAAGCGGGTGACCTAAAGTTCTCTTCTGGCGTTGGCTCAGATGCCATCGTTTTTGCTAACTGGTCAATCGCATTTGGTTCAAATGCTTTGTCACAGAATGCATCAAACAGTCATTGTATTAAGCGGTTACAAGACCCGTATTCAGTATTACACAACGCGAACATGATTCTAGACGGCCTCAATTGGCAGCCCCTTTCTAGTGACTGGGATTACCGCAAAACTTGGCGTCGTGTAGAACAAGAACTGTTCCGTGAAGAGATCGCTTACTTAGAGTCTATAGGTCGATAGCTTCCGTTAAGCCCACACATGTGGGTTTATTAATAACCATTTTTGACGATTCGTCACAAACTTGAGACTGACCGACTGTGGTTGCTGTTTTCTTGAGTGTTTGACTAAGCATTGTGTCTTTTGTCAGCTTCGGCTGGCTTTTTATGACACAAATATGACGAATCGTCACAAATGGAGACTGTGATGAAACATGACAGCCAGAAGCCCACGTTCGATCAGCAAAACCGAGATAACCCTAATGCCGATAGCGCAAACACAGATCTAAACAGTTGGCACTCAATACCTACCAAGCGTTCGTTTATCGTTCTGCTGGTGGTGTTTTCAATCATCATTCTCTCTGCATTAGGGGCTAAGAACCTCTACTTTAGAGGGGACTACAACATCTTCTTCGAAGGCACCAACAAGCAGTTGATGGCGTTCGATGAAATCCAAACCACCTTTGCAAAAGCCGACAACCTTGCGATTGTTGTCGCACCTGAAGATGGCAATGTCTTCACCCCTGAAACTCTCACCCTGATTCAAAATCTCACGGTTGATGCGTGGCAGATCCCGTATTCAAGCCGTGTCGATTCCCTTGCTAATTATCAGCACACCGAAGCCATTGAAGATGATCTTTTGGTAGAAGACTTGCTGTATGAAGAGTACGAACACACACCAGAACGCATCGCCAAAGTAAAACAGATCGCCCTTAACGAGCCGTTGCTTAAGAATGCCTTGGTGTCGGCCTCTGGCGATGTGACGATTGTGAACGTCACCGTGCAACTGCCAGAAGTGGACAAAACCGCAGAAGTGCAAGAGGTGATTGCGGCAATCAATACCATGATCGGCAAGTACCAAGCTCAGTATCCTAATGTCGAATTCCATAAAGCGGGCATCATAGCCATGAACAACGCGTTTATGACTTCGGCTCAAGAAGACAGCTCAACGCTCGTTCCCTTAATGCTGTTGGTGGTACTGGTGTTCCTGACCTTTATGCTGCGCTCGTTCTTTAGTGTGGTGGCGACGCTCATTGTGATCATCTCTTCGATTGTTGCCACCATGGGATTGTCTGGTTGGGCAGGGATGTTCTTGAGTACCGCAACCGTGAATGTGCCAACCTTGGTTTTAACTTTGGCGGTGGCCGATTGTGTTCACGTGATTGTGACCATGAGACAAGCTATGCAGCGCGGTATGGAGAAAGCACAAGCCATTCAATACAGCATCAAGCTCAATGCGATGCCGATTCTGATCACCTCGGTGACCACTGCGATTGGTTTCCTGATGATGAACATGTCGGACTCACCAGTGCTGCGTGATTTCGGTAACTTGTCGGCACTGGGTGTACTTATTGCGTGCTTCTTGTCTGTGACTATGTTGCCAGCGTTGCTAAAACTGCTGCCAGTCAAACGTCTACCTGCCAACCCTAAGGCGGCAGACAAAGTCACCTTCATGGATAAGCTGGGCGATTTTGTCGTAACTAACCGTAAAGCACTGCTGCCGATTTCTACGCTAGTGATTGTTGGCGCTGCCGCGTTAATTCCGCTCAACAAAGTCAACGATGAATCGGTGAAGTATTTCGATACCTCAAGTGAATTCAGACAAGCGGCTGACTTCATGGAAGAGACCGTAAGCGGCATGACAACCCTCAGTATCGCAGTGAAAACTAACGAGTCTCAAGCGATTGCTGATCCTGTGTTCTTGCAAGCAATTGGTGACTTTACTAAGTGGCTACGCGTTCAACCAGAAACTGACCATGTGGCAACGCTTTCTGATGTTTATATGCGTTTGAACAAGAATATGCATGCCGACGACGACAGCTACTACAAGCTACCGCTGAACCGTGAACTTGCCGCGCAATATCTGCTGCTTTACGAAATGTCTCTGCCGTACGGCTTGGACTTGAACAACCAGATCAACGTCGATAAATCATCGATCAAAATGGTACTCACCGTCGATAACCTTGGCAGCGTTGAGCTAGTCGAACTCGAAGAGCGCATTTACTCATGGTTTGCAGCCAATGCACCGCAATATGAAGTGGTGGCTTCGAGCCCGTCACTGATGTTTGCTCATATTGGCGAAACCAACATGGCGAGCATGCTATCAACTTTGCCTATCACCCTAGTGCTTATCTCTGGCTTGATGATCTTTGCATTGCGCTCGGTTCGCTTAGGCATGATCAGCCTAGTGCCCAACATTGCCCCAGCGATTATCGGCTTTGGTTTGTGGGCGCTTATCTCTGGTGAAATCAACCTAGGTTTGTCAGTCGTGGTCACGCTCACGTTGGGTATCGTGGTTGATGATGCGGTGCACTTCTTGAGTAAATACCAGCGCGCAAGAATCGAAGGGAAATCAGCAGAAGAAGCGGTTCGATACGCTTTCCACACCGTAGGTCGCGCTTTGTGGATCACCACTGTTGTGCTAGTGGCCGGTTTCTCTGTACTGGCGATGTCGAGCTTCAGACTCAACTCCGACATGGGCTTACTCAGCGCGATTGTGATTTTCATTGCGCTGGTGGTCGATTTCATCTTGCTACCAAGCTTACTGATGATCTTCGACAAACAGACCCACTATTCAGCTAAAACTCAGCACGAATCAAAGCCAGATACCAAGTCGCAGCCTAGATCGACAGCCGAACTGACTACTTCGACCAAATAAGGAAACGTCGGCCTGCTGCGGTGGGCTGACTCAAGGAGATATTTATGAAAAGCGTTAAACAAACATTCGCTACTACATTACTTACTGTTAGCTCGTTGGCACTGAGCACATTCGCCGCTTTCCCAGCGTTAGCAGACCCTGCGAAAGGCTTAGAAATTGCCGAGCAACGTAAAGCGGTCGATGTCGGGTGGGGCGATTCTGTCGCAACCATGGAAATGCTACTTCGCAACAAGCAGGGCGAAAGCAGTACACGTCTGATGCGATTGAAATCTTTGGAAGTCGATGACGATGGCGACAAAGGCTTAACCATTTTTGATGAACCACGCGACGTAAAAGGCACGGCTTTCCTAAACCATTCGCACATCACCAAATCCGATGACCAGTGGTTGTATCTTCCTGCACTCAAGCGTGTAAAACGCATCTCTTCACGCAACAAATCTGGCCCGTTTATGGGCAGTGAATTTGCGTATGAGGACTTAAGCTCGTTTGAACTTGAAAAGTACACCTTCAACTACATTGAAGACGCGAAACTGGAAGGCGTAGACACCTTTGTTTTAGAGCAAGTACCGACCGATAAAAACTCAGGCTACACCATGCAAAAGGTATGGCTAGACCAACAGCACTACCGCCCAATGAAAGTCGAGTTTTACGACCGCAAAGGCGCACTGCTTAAAACTCTATCGTTCCAAGATTACAAACAGTACCTAAACCAATACTGGCGCGCACACACCATGGCGATGCAAAACCATCAAACAGGCAAAAGCACCGTATTAACCACGACAGATTTAGTGTTCCAGACCGGTCTTAAAGACAAGGATTTCCAAAAGAACACACTAAAACGTGCGAAATAAGGCAGGAATATGAAAAGGATTGTGGCAACAGGAACCCAATTATCCTTAACCTTGGCGGCGACCGTCGGGCTTATGCAGGTGTCGTTGCCTTGTGTGGCGGCAGGCTTTAGTCCTGATATCGCAGGGCAGGTTAACCTTGAACATAGGCAGTTCTTTAGCGACGGCTTACAAGGGCAAGACAAAGGACAAAGCTCACTGGTGTTGCAGCCAGAGTTTTACTGGGAGCAACAAGAGGGCAACGGCAGCATTACCTTCACCCCGTTTTATCGCCTAGACAGTGAAGACGATGAACGAACTCATGGTGATATTCGCGAAGCCTTGTATTTAACCTATTGGGATGATTACGAACTGCGAGCGGGTGTTGGAAAGGTATTTTGGGGCGTAACCGAATCGGCGCATTTAGTGGATGTGGTAAACCAGACCGATGCCATTGAATCGGTCGATGGCGAATCCAAGTTAGGTCAGCCTATGGTGCACTTCACCTCGATAAAAGAGTGGGGCACCATAGACGCCATGTTACTGCCGTATTTTCGTGAGCGTACCTTCGCAGGCGAAGACGGTCGATTAAGGCCAACCGTGCCAGTATCGGACGATGCGCTTTACGAATCTTCACGAGAAGAAAAACACGTTGATGTGGCATTGCGTTACAGCCAAATGTACGGTGATTGGGATGTCGGTTTAAGCTACTTAGGCGGCACAAACCGCGACCCTTATTACCGTGTGGAAGGCAATCAACTCAAGCCATACTACGCCCAAATGCAACACTTCGGATTGGATGTTCAAGGCATTATCGGTGACTGGTTATGGAAGCTGGAAAGCATTTATCGCGACAGCTACGACAACCATACCGGCGTGGCGACAGGCTTTGAATACACTTGGGTAGGGGCGCTTGAATCGTACTGGGACATCGGCTTCATCGCTGAATACCTGTATGACAGCCGAGGCAACAATGCCCAAACCATCGGCCAAAATGATGTGTTCCTTGGGGCACGTTTCGCTTTGAACGATGAAGACGGCACCGAAGTGCTTACTGGTATCACTCAAGACTTAGATAACAGTGATGTCTACAGTGCCAAGCTAGAGGCATCGAGCCGTATTAACAACAATCTCAAGTGGCGACTGAATGCTTGGTTGTTTGAGAACGAAACCCCAGAGGACTTGTTGTTCTTCGCACGCAAGGATGACTTTGTTGAGATGGCGTTGGAATATTATTTCTAATGTTAGCTTCGTGGGGCGTTCCTGTTGGGGGGGACGTCTCAAATTTAAGATGAGCCATATTTAGAATGTTCAAAGTCGTCTTTTTATAAAGTGGATCAAACAATCGAATAAACCTACATGTAAAATGGTTATATTTTTTCAGCATCTATAACCTCCGAATATGCATGTAAATCGTGCTGGTGGTATCGGCCTTAAGGGATTTATGAATTCATTTAATTGGGATAAAAACTTTGAAACAGGCATTGGTGTTGTAGATGAACAGCATCAATATCTTGTTGGTATTATCAACCACTACGGAAATCTGTTGTCAGAGAACACTATCTCTATCGACGACATAAACGTCGCTTTACTCGATCTCACATGCTATGCCGAATTTCACTTTAAAGAAGAAGAATCTTTGATGAGAGATTGCGGTGTGTATGAGCGACACATTGAAGAGCATATCAAAGTGCATCGTGTATTTATGCAAGATATCTACAGTATGCAAGCTTTCATCATGGAAGAAGATCAGTCGTCAGCACGGCAGTTACTTGATTTATTGATCCACTGGCTTGCTTACCACATCCTCGGCATCGACCAAAACATGGCGCGACAAATGACCGCGATAGAAGAGGGCGCGACACCTCTGCAAGCCTTTGAAGCGGAAGAAAAGCAGCAAGATTCTGCGACTGTCCCGCTGTTGGCTGCGCTTAACGGCCTGTTTGAACAAGTCTCTGAACGAAACAAACAGTTGTTACGCTTCAACCAGTTACTCGAAGATAAAGTTGAGGAACGTACGGCAGAATTAAAACGAGCGAATAAGAGACTTGAAGAACTGTCATTAACCGACTCTCTTACTAATTTGCATAACCGTCGTAGTGCTTTTAAACAGTTAGCGCTGCATTGGCAAGACTCCAAAGAACTGGGTATGCCTTTAGTGTGTATTATGATTGATGCCGACCACTTCAAGCGCATTAATGACACCAGCGGCCATGATGCAGGCGACTTGGTGCTACAAACCCTCTCGCGTGAACTGAAAAACACGTTCCGTAATGATGATATTGTTTGCCGGTTAGGTGGCGATGAGTTCTTGGTTATTTGCCCAAACACCGACCTTAAAGGTGGGATGTACATCGCGGAAACCGCTCGACAGAAAGTGTCTGAATTAGAGGTTGAAACCAGTCATCAAGTTTGGATTGGCAGTATTAGTGTCGGTGTCGCTGAAATGACCCAAGAATTCGAAACCATGAACGAATTGATTAAAGCGGCGGATGAGTCCGTCTATTTAGCAAAAAACGCAGGGAAGAACAGCGTTTGTTCTATTCAGATCTAGCCTTCAGGTCATTTCCAAATTAAGAAGTGGAACCTGTAATTGTTCCACTTCTTCCTACTCCTCATTAATATCCTGTTAAATTTGCCGTGTTTTTAGGCAATAACTTGTTCTTTTAGCGATTCAATTTGGCATTGGTTGCGTGTTTGATTACTATGTGTAGCTATCTAAAAAAACTAATCATCCGATACGGACACTACCAACTGGTAGATGAGGAAATGATGCAACATCTAGAAGAGATCATTGCTAATGCAACGACTGCTATTGATACAGCAGATTCGTTAGTCGCACTTGATGAAGTGCGAGTTCAGTATTTAGGTAAGAAGGGTGAACTAACTCTTCAACTACAAAGCCTAGGTAAACTTCCACCTGAAGAGCGTCGCACTGCTGGTCAAGAGATCAACAAAGCGAAAGGTGCTGTTCAACAAGCGATCGCAGCTCGCAAAGACGCACTACAACGTGCAGAGCTTGAAGCGAAACTAGCTGAAGAAACTATCGATGTGAGCCTACCAGGTCGTCGCATTGAGAACGGTGGTCTTCACCCAGTTACTCGCACTGTTGAGCGTATCGAACAGTTCTTTGGTGAGCTTGGCTTTAGCACTGAGTCTGGCCCTGAGATCGAAGATGCATTCCACAACTTTGATGCACTAAACATCGCAGACGATCACCCAGCTCGTACTGATCACGATACTTTCTTCTTCAACCCTGATCTAATGCTACGTACGCACACTTCTGGTGTTCAAATCCGTACGATGGAAAACGGCAAACCGCCATTCCGCTTCATTGCTCCGGGTCGTGTTTACCGTAACGACTACGATCAAACTCACACGCCAATGTTCCACCAAGTGGAAGGTATGTTAGTTGATGAGAACGTAAACTTCGCACAACTTAAAGGCATTCTTAACGATTTCCTTTGTAACTTCTTTGAAGAAGAAGTTGAAGTGCGTTTCCGTCCTTCATTCTTCCCGTTCACAGAGCCTTCAGCTGAAGTTGACGTGAAACGTAAAGATGGCAAATGGCTAGAAGTTCTAGGCTGTGGCATGGTTCACCCTAACGTACTTCGCTCTGTTGGCATCGACCCTGAGAAATACTCTGGTTTTGCATTCGGTATGGGTGTAGAGCGTCTAACGATGCTTCGTTACGGCGTAAATGACCTTCGTGCGTTCTTCGAGAACGACCTTCGTTTCCTTAAACAATTCAAGTAATCCGGGGCAGTCAAAACTATGAAATTCAGTGAATCTTGGCTACGCGAGTGGGTTAAACCTGCAATTAACAGCGAAGAGCTAGCTCACCAAATCACTATGGCTGGTTTGGAAGTTGACGATGTAGAACCTGTTGCTGGTGAATTCACCGGCGTTAAAGTAGGTAAAGTGGTTGAGTGCGGTCAGCACCCAGACGCAGACAAACTACAAGTTACAAAAATTGATATCGGCGAAGAAGAGCTTTTAGACATCGTATGTGGTGCATCTAACTGTCGTCTTGGCCTAACTGTAGCAGTAGCAACAGTTGGCGCAGTACTGCCTGGTAACTTCAAAATCAAGAAAGCAAAACTACGTGGCGTTCCATCGCACGGCATGCTTTGTTCTTTCTCTGAGCTAGGTATCGACGTAGAGTCTGACGGCATCCTTGAGCTACCAGAAGGCACAACGCTAGGCATGGACGTACGTGAGCTTCTTGAGCTTAACGACGTAACTATCGACGTAGACCTAACAGCAAACCGCGCAGACTGCTTCAGCATCCGTGGCCTTGCTCGTGAAGTTGGCGTACTAAACCGCGCAGACGTTACAGAGCCAACAGTTGACACTGTTGCAACAAGCATTGAAGACACAGTATCTGTTGAAATCAAAGCAACTGATGCTTGTCCACGTTACCTTGGCCGTGTGGTTAAGAACGTAAACGTGAAAGCGGAAACACCAATCTGGATGCAAGAAAAACTGCGTCGTTGTGGTATCCGTTCAATCGACCCAGTTGTAGACATCACAAACTACGTGATGCTAGAGCAAGGCCAACCAATGCACGCATTTGATCTAGCTAAGATCGAAGGCGGTATCGTGGTTCGTCTAGCAGAGCAGGGCGAAAAGCTAACACTTCTAGATGGCAATGAAGCTGAACTAAACAGCAACACGCTTGTTATCGCTGACCAAAACAAAGCACTAGCAATCGCTGGTATCTTTGGCGGTCAAGATTCAGGTGTTACTACTGAAACGACAGACGTACTTCTTGAAGCAGCATTCTTCGCACCGGATCACATCCGTGGTCGCGCACGTGCTTACGGCCTTCACACTGATTCTTCTCTACGTTTCGAACGTGGTGTTGATTCAACGCTACAAGCAGCAGCTATGGAGCGTGCAACACAGCTTCTAGTTGAAATCTGCGGTGGTGAAGTTGCGCCAGTAAACGGCAGCGAATCTGAAGCTGATCTTCCTAAAGCAAACGTAGTTGCTCTACGTCGCGCTAAGCTAGATAGCCTACTAGGTCACGAAATCCCATCTACAGACGTAGTGGAAATTCTTACTCGCCTAGGTTGTAACGTTGAAACGACAGACGCTGGTTGGACGGCAACGTCTCCATCTTGGCGTTTTGATATCGCAATCGAGCAAGACCTAATTGAAGAAGTAGGTCGTATCTACGGTTACGATAACATTCCAAACCAAGCGCCTAAAGCGGCACTTAAAATGAATGACCACAAAGAAGCTAACCAACCGCTTAAGCGCGTTCGTGACCTTCTTGTAGACCGTGGCTACCACGAAGCAATCACATACAGCTTTGTAGAACCAGAACAGCAAAAGCTTGTTGTACCTGGTGTTGAGCCGCTAATCTTGCCATTCCCAATCTCTGCGGACATGTCAGCAATGCGTCTTGGCCTAATCCAAGGTCTACTAAACACAGTTGTTCACAACCAGAAGCGTCAACAGTCTCGCGTTCGTCTATTCGAATCAGGCCTACGTTTCATCCCTGAAGCAACTGCTGAAAACGGCATGCGCCAAGAAATGATGCTTGCGGGCGTTATCTCTGGTACTCGTGGCGAAGAGCACTGGGACATTGCAACTAACACTGTAGATTTCTTCGATCTTAAAGGTGACCTAGAAGCCGTTCTTGAGCTTTCTGCAAACGAAATCGCATACAGCTTCAAAGCAGCTAAGCACCCAGCACTTCACCCAGGTCAAACTGCGGCTATCGTAGTAGATGGTAAAGAAGTGGGTATCATTGGTACTGTTCACCCAGAACTAGAGCGTAAGTTTGGTCTTAACGGCCGTACTATCGTATTCGAAATCGAATGGGCAGCTATCAACACTCGCGTGCTTCCAGAAGCAGTAGCTGTATCTAAGTTCCCTGCAAACCGTCGTGATATCGCCGTTGTTGTTGATGAAGCAGTAGCTTCTGGCGACATCGTAGAAGCGTGTATCGCTGCTGGTGGCGAATTCCTAACAGGCGCTAAACTGTTCGACGTATACGTTGGTCAAGGCGTTGAAGAAGGTAAGAAGAGCCTAGCAATCGCACTTAGCCTACAGTCTGTAGAGCGCACACTTGAAGATGCAGACATCGCTGGTTCAGTAGATGCTATCGTAGCTTCAATCTCAGAGAAATTCGGCGCAGCACTTCGCGACTAATCTCTTCTGATAGATAGAAAAACCAAAGGCCTCGCATTGCAAGGCCTTTTTTGTTTTGGTGTCCCGTCCTGAAATGTG